>CAZSVK010000342.1:0-2591 GCA_964610245.1 uncultured bacterium | reverse complement strand
CTTCTCGGTGATCGATGGGGGCAAGGATTCGCTGCTGAACCGCATGCTCGAGCTGGGCAGGAAGAACGCCCCCAAGGCCAACGAGCGCATCCCCGACGACGTGCAGATGGGGCCGCGGCGCGACAACCAGTGCCCCACCGCCGAAGAGTTCACGACCTACGAGCATCGCCGCATGCACGAGGGCATGCCGTTCGGGCTCGCGCCTCTGAGGCCCGAGATCCTCTGCACCTTGCAGGGCTGGGTCTCGGAAGGCGCGCCGCTGGATGAGGAGGAGACGCCGCCGAGCGAGCAGACCATGGCGATGATCACCGCCTGGGAGCAGTTCCTCAACGCCCCCGACAACCGGGGTCAGTTGCTGGCCCGCTACATCTACGAGCACCTGTTCCTGGCCCACCTGTACTTCGACGCCACGGCGTCCACCGGCTTCTTCGAACTCGTCCGGGCCACCACGCCTCCGGGGAGCCCCATCCAGCTCATCGCTACCCGCCGTCCGACCGACGACCCGGGTCAGTCCGTCTACTACCGATTGCGTCCCGTGCGAGGTTCCATCGTCCAGAAGACGCACATCATCTATCCGTTCGGACCGAACAAGCTGCAACGTCTCAAGACGATGTTCAGCCAGCTCAAGTGGGACGTGGCCGAACTGCCCGGATACACCCTCGAGACGGCGACCAACCCGTTCAAGACGTTCGCCGCCATCCCGGCGCGGCTTCGCTACCAGTTCCTGCTCGACAACGCCTACTACTTCGTCCAGTGCTTCATCCGCGGGCCGGTCTGCCTGGGGAACATCGCCACCGACGTCATCCAGGACCACTTCTACAACATGTTCCAGCGGCCCGAGTCCGATCTGTTCTGCACCGATGCCGAGTACGAGAAGCAGGTCTCGGAGTATCTCGGCGTGCGCGGACGTGAAGGCATGCTCCTCGACGTCCGGCCCGACTGGATGGCCAGCGAGCAGCGCTACGGCAAGCTCCGGCTGGCGAAGTACAAGACCGCCATGGCCGTCTCGCCCAAGGATATCTGGAACGGCGGCGGCGCCAATCCCGACGCCATGATGACCGTCATGCGCAACTTCGACAGCGCCACGGTGATCCGAGGCCTGCGCGGGCAGCTCCCCAAGACCATCTGGGTGATGGACTACCCGATCTTCGAGCGCACCTACTACCTGCTCGTCGTCAACTTCGACGTTTTCGGGAGCGCGGCCCACCAGGTCGAGACCCGGCTTTACTTCGACCTGCTGCGCGCCGAGTCCGAGACCAACTTCCTGCGCTTCATGCCCAAGGAGGTCCGCGGCTCTCTTCGCAAGAGCTGGTACAAGGGCACCCTGGCCACGCTCAAGACGATGACCGTCTACCCCAGCCTCGACGACACCGCCACGCAGTTCCAGCCCAAGGGGGCCGATGCGATGGCCGAGTTCGTCGACGACCTCCGGGCCCGGATGCCGACCCTCGCCGGCGCCGCGGGCGACCTCACCGGCAACTCGTTCCCGCAGCTCGACAAGGTGCTCGACTCCTCGCTGCAAGATTCGGTCGAGGCCTCGCTGAGGACGCTCGAGGGCGGCAACGCGGCCGAGCGACCCTTCATCAAGTTCCTTCCGGACGTCTCGCTCGTGCGCGTGGGGTTCGGCGACAGGAACCAGGATCTGGCCTACTCGCTGAACCGCGTCAAGAGTCACACCAACGTGGCCTTCATGTTCCGAGAAGAAGGCCGGCTCGAGCCCGACAAGGACTACATGGTCCTCCTCAGGGGGCCGGTGGGATGCTATCCCAACTTCATCTTCCAGGTCCCCCTGGCCAAGGTCGGCGACTTCGTCGAGAGGCTGGGCGCCGTGACGACCAAGGAAGAGTTCACCGCCGTCGTTCACGACTTCGGCGTCGGCCGCACGCATCCCTGGTTCTACGAAGCGTTCGACTTCTTCAGGGAATACCAGGAACGGCTCAATCCGATCGAGCGCGGCATCTTCGACGCCAATCGGTACGCCAACTACTGAGCTGAATCACACGGCCCGGGCCAGGCGGTCCGGGCCGTCGCGCGGTAGCTTCAGCGCCGGATCCGCTGCCCGGGTCCCGCATGAGACGGGAGGCTCGAGACGTGGCCAGTTACTTCAGTCTTCTCGGCGCGGCCGCCGGCATCCTGATGGTGGTCGTCGATTTCCTGCTGCCCGGCGGCGGCAGGGGGGCCTTCGCCCCCTCGGTGTTCGCCACGGGCGCCCTGTACTTCCTGCCGGTCGTCGGGCCCAAGCTGGCGCTGATCGCTCCGCCCTTCCTGTGGTCGGCCTACTGCGCCCGGTTGGGGCGCATCCGCGACCAGGGCGCGCGCTGGGGCCTCACGCTCTTCCTGCTCGCGCTGCACGTGGTTCCCGGGGTGCATGTGGGCCTCCGTGACGGCGTCTTCATCCACAACTGGCGCTCGCTCAGCCAGGCCGTGCAGCTCGAGTACGGCATCATCGGCGCCGCGCTGCTGCTGGTGCTGCTGCCGGTCTGGAGCGGCCGCACCGGGATCGACACCGGCATCGACTACTCGAAACGCGCGCATTGAACCTATCCAAGAACCCCGGCCTACTGCGGCCGGCTGCAGGGCCGCCATCCGGC
>CAZSVK010000341.1:0-6692 GCA_964610245.1 uncultured bacterium | reverse complement strand
CGGGCGTAGCGCTGGGCGTGATGCTTGGTTCGTTCGTGATAGGCCAGGATGCGCACGACGTCGTCCATGGCTGCAGTATAGGCCGGGAGCCGGGCTCCTCGGTGAGTTGCTCGCTGAGCTTGTCCCTGGCCGCGTGTGGCCCCCAGCCCCCAGCCTCGAGCCCGGGAGAGGGCGAAGTCCGCGCCGGGCGGCCGTGGTAGAATCGAGGCCGGGAAAGCCTGGCCGGGCGAGCGTTCGGGCCGGGGCTCGCGACGGGGTGAACCGATGCGCGGATGGCTGGTGACGGGGCTACTGGTGCTGGGTCTGAGCGGGTGTGGCGGTGAGCCGGAGATCACGGTGCACTTCGAGGAGGCCCGGCCGCAGGCTCCGGCCACGGCAGCGCCGGTGACGACCGCGCCGGTGGCGGCTGCCTTGCAGTCGCAGCCCTCGGGTGCGGTGGCTCCGCGGCCGGTGGTGCCGGGCACGCCGTCCGCTGCCGCGAAACCGCCGGTGGCACCGGTCACGGCGCCGCCGCAGGCAGCGTCCTCGCCCCGGACGGGGCCCGCGACGTCGGCGCCGGTCCCCCACGGAGTGGCCCTGTTCTTCAACGCGCCCTTCTATCCCAGCATCGAGGTGTCGATGGTATCGACGCTCGGGGCGACGGGGCCGGCGCCCGTCCACGACCTGGCCTCTCGCGACGGTTTCGGTCAGGCCGGCCGGCTGGGCCGGCTGCAGCCGGGCGTCTACACGCTGAAGTTAACCTCGCCGTCGCTGCCGGGTTATGCGCTCTTCGAGGGCGAGGTGGAGGTCGACGGCCGCACGGGGACCTCGGTGACTCTCGGCCTGGTCGAGTTTGCGGTGCCTCCGAAGTCGACCGGCGTGGTGGGCAAGGGCATCGCGCTCGAGATCCTGGAGGAGGCGACCGGCCGGCCGGTCTTCAAGGGGCCGCTCGCGAAGGCGACGGTGCCGGACTCCGGGGGGCGCGACCACGAGCGTTCGCTGGTGTTGCCGCTCGGTTCCTACGAATTCTCGCTCACCGACCTGGACCCGAGGGACGCGGTCGGGATAGCTCCCGCCGAAGGCAGGCCCGGGCTCGTGGTCCTGGGAAAGGGGAACGGGTTCAAGCTCACCCGCGAGGCGCCGCGCACGATCGTGGACCTGAAGAAGGTGTTGCTCGCGAAGTAGGGGGCAGGGGTCAGGAAACGGTGCGTAGTCCCGAGGGTACTCAAGCACTCGACCTCGGATCGTTCCCGGGCCCGAGGGGGCTACTCGTCCGCATCCCTAACCCCTAACCCCTGAAGCCTGGCATTGACAGGGCCGGGCGGCGCAGATTAAACCGTCAGCACCCGATGCCCGAGTTGCGCAAAGATCCGGTCACCCGCAGGTGGGTCATCATCGCCACCGATGGGCTCAAGGGCCCCCGCGATTACGTGGTGCCGAAAGATCCGCCGCGCAGCGTCAAGAGCTGTCCGTTCTGTCAGGGCGGCGAGCCTGACACGATGCCCGAGATCCTGGCCTACCGCGATGCCGGGTTGCCGGCCAACTCGCCGGAGTGGTTCGTCCGGGTGATGCCGAACAAGTTTCCGGCCCTGCGCATCGAGGGGGATTTCGTGAAGTCGGGCGTGGGGATGTACGACCGCATGACCGGCATCGGAGCGCACGAGGTGATCGTCGAGACGCCGGATCATGGGTCGTCGCTGGCGATGCTCTCGTGCGACGAGATCGCCAAGGTGCTCTGGGCCTATCGCGAGCGTTTGGAGGATCTGCGTCGCGACCGGCGCTTCAAGTACGCCCTCATCTTCAAGAACTGGGGCCGCGCGGCGGGGGCGTCGCTCGAGCACTGCCACTCGCAGTTGATCGCGACGCCGGTGGTGCCGAAGCTGGTGCTGGAAGAGATCGCCGGCGCCGAGAGCTACTACCAGTACAAGGAACGGTGCGTCTATTGCGACATCCTCCGGCAGGAGCTGGCGACGGGCGAGCGCATCTGCCGGGAATCGCGGCACTTCGTGGCGCTGGCGCCCTTCGCGTCGCGGTTCCCCTTCGAGGTGACGCTGATCCCGCGCGCGCACGAGTCCGACTTCACGCAGATGACTCCCGAGCAGGTCGCCGACCTGGCCACGGTGCTGCGGGAGGTCGTGGGCAGCTTCCGGACCGTCCTGGACGATCCTCCCTACAACTACATCCTGCACACGCTGCCGCTGCACCACCCCCAGTCGGAGGCCTATCACTGGCATTTCGAGATCCTGCCGCGGCTCACGAAGGTGGCGGGATTCGAGTGGGGTTCGGGCTTCTACATCAACCATACGCCGCCGGAGGATGCGGCTCGCTATCTGGCTTCCGGGGCCGCCCCGCAGGGCTCCCGGAACGGGGTTGAACGCCTATGAAGATCCTGTACGCGACCTCCGAATTCGCTCCTTACGCCAAGACCGGCGGGCTGGCCGACGTGGGGGCCGCGCTGCCCAGGGCGGTGGATGCGATGGGGCATCGCCACGACGTCCGCGTTATCATGCCGATGTATCGCTCGGTGCCACGGGACGGGACGGACTACCTCACCGACTTCCCGCTGCCGGTGGCCGGCGGCCGGGAACAGGCCACCATCCGCTGGCGAAGCCTGGAGAGGGCCCTGCCTCTGTTGCTGGTGGATTGTCCGCGGTTCTTCGACCGGGAGGGCGTCTACGGGACGGGCGGGCACGAATACGGCGACAGTGCGCTCAGGTTCGGTTTCTTCTGCCGTGCGGTGGTCGAGTACTGCTGGCGAACGGCGTGGTGGCCCGATGTGATCCACGTCAACGACTGGCAGACGGGGCTGATTCCGGTCTTCCTTCGGACGCTGGAGCACATCGAGCCGCGCTTCGCCGAGGTCTCGACGCTCTGCACGATCCACAACCTGGCCTATCAGGGGAACTTCGGGCGGGAGGTGCTGGGTGCCCTGGCGTTGCCGGACGAACTGGGTACGTCGGACCTGCTGGAGTTCTACGGCGCCGTGAGCTTCCTCAAGGCCGGGGTGCTGTTCGCGGACAAGCTGACCACGGTCAGCCCGCGATATGCGCGCGAGATCCAGACCGACCAGTACGGGTGCAACATGCAGGGGGTGCTGAAGGCGCGATCGAGCGACCTGGTGGGCATCCTCAACGGCATCGACACCGACGTCTGGAACCCGGCGATGGAACAGCACTGCTGGGGCCTGCACTATTCCGCTCGCGATCTGGCGGGCAAGGCCAAGATCAAGCAGAAGTTGCTGGCCGACTTCGGGATGCCCTACTCCCCCGACACGCCTCTGGTGGGCGTCATCTCGCGGCTGGCGGCCCAGAAGGGGTTCGACCTCGTCGAGCAGACGGTGCACCAGCTGGCGCATCGCAACGTCCAGATGCTGTTCCTGGGTACCGGCGAATCGCAGTTCGAGGGGATGCTGCGTTGGCTCGCGAACCTGTATCCGGGCAAGGTGAACTCGTACATCGGCTTCAGCGATGTGCTGGCGCACCGGATCGAGGCCGGCTCGGACATGTTCCTGATGCCGTCGCTCTACGAGCCTTGCGGATTGAACCAGCTCATCAGCCTGCGCTATGGCACGATCCCGATCGTGCGGAGCACGGGCGGACTGGCCGACTCGGTCGTCGACGTGTCGCAGGGCGCCCGCGGGACGGGGTTCGTATTCGAGCACTACGATTCGAACGCCATCATCTGGGCGGTCGATCGGGCCATCGAGCATTTCGGCGACAAGGCCCGCTGGCGAAGACTGGTCGGGCGCGCGATGAAGCAGGACTTCTCGTGGAACCGCAGCGCCGAGCAGTACGAGCAGATGTACGAATGGGCCGCGGCCGAGCGGGCCGGCGGGCGCCGTGGGCGCTTCTCGCGAACGATCTGAGCAGGGGGCACGCGAGGAATTCGACAAGGGAACGAAGTTGACCAATCACAGAGACACAGAGACACGGAGACCCAGAGGGGGAGTTGGCCCCGTGAGAACCAGACACTTCTCTGTGCCTCTGTGCCTCCGTGCCTCTGTGATACTTGTCCTGGTTTGCGGGCGACTGCCTGCGCTGTGAGAGCGATGGCAGAAGGAAACGGCAACGTCAGGGCAATGCCCGAACTCCGCAAGGATCCGGTCACCGGCGCGTGGGTGATCTTCTCACCCGAGCGTTCGAGGCGGCCTCAGGACTTTGCGACCGGCGGGGGCGACGAGACGCCCCGCGAGCAATGCCCCTTCTGCCCCGAGAACGAGACCCGGACGGCCGGTCTCGAGATCCTGCGATTCCCGCCGGCGGCGCCGTACCTCGACCAGCCCTGGAGCATCCGCGTGCTCACCGACAAGCGACCGGTGCTGAGCAGCCGCGAGTCGTTCCATCGCTTCGGTGAGGGGATGTACGACCTGATGAACGGCTACGGTTTTCACGAGCTGATCGTCGAGTCGCCGGTGCATGACGATCGCTTCTCGCGGTTCGAGGATTCGCACGTGCGGGACCTGTTGAGCCTGTATCAGAACCGGGCGATGGAGCTGTCGAACTCCCACAAGATCAAGCAGATCCTGATCACGCGCAGCTCGGGGGTCGACGCGGGAGCGCAGATCTCTCACCCCCACTCGCACATCGTCGCCTTGCCGATCGTGCCGAAGCGCATCTACGAGGAACTGCAGGGGAGTCAGGGCTACTATCGATTCAAGGACCGGTGTGTATACTGTGACATCATCGTCCAGGAGCGAGAGGACGCGGCCAGGTTGGTGCTCGAGAACGACAGCTTCGTGGCCTTCTGCGCCTGGGCGGCTCGCTTCCCCTTCGAGGTGACCATCGCACCGCGGGTGCACCTGTCCCGTTTCGAGACCATCCGGCCCAACGAGATCGCGCTGCTGGCTGATATCATGAAGGGCGTCATCGCAGCCATCGAAGGGTGCTTGCCTCACCCGGCGCTGAACCTGATGTTTCACACTTCGCCCACCCCGCAATCGCGCACCGAGGAACTCTCGGAGGTTGCCAAGTACTACCACTGGCATCTCGAGATCGTGCCGAAGATGACGCGCATCGCGGGTTTCGAGTGGGGCAGCGGGTTCTTCATCAACCCCATCCTGCCGGAGGACGCCGCGCGCTACCTGCGGGATTGGCTCGATGCCGAGAAGGAGAGGTCCGGGGCCTTCCCCCTGTCCCGGACCCGGCCCACAGTGGTGCGACGGAGCACCCGGCGCAACGGGGCCCGCCCGCCCGCCGCGGGCGAGACGGAAGCCGGCCCCGCGGACCATCCCGGGGAGTGAGCAGACACCGCAAAAGGAGCCTGGCATGTCGCAGCGAAAGATCTATCTGGTGCAGAGAGAGATGCAGGGCAAGTTCACCTTGACCCTGCTGATGCTGATCTTCCTGGTGGCGGTCATCAGCTTCTGCAACCTGTACGTGATCGGGCAGTACGCGCTCGACCACATGGCCACGGCCAGCCCCGGCGAGCCGATAGGGGTGCTGCTCACCGAGGCGATCAAGGTGCTCTGGCCGAGGCTGGCGCTGGTGATCCTGGTCAACGTGATCATCGTGGTGATCATCGGCGTGTTCTACTCGCACCAGTTCGCGGGGCCTTCCTACAAGCTCGAAAAGAGCATCAAGGAGATCGCCCAGGGCGATCTGTCGTTCAAGATCCACCTGCGGAAGGGCGACTCGATGCACAACGTGGCCGATTCGCTCAATCAGATGGTCGACAACTTCCGGAACGTCATCCGAAAGGCCAAGGACCTGACGGGCCAGATCAAGGAGGCGAGCGACCACCTGGCTTCCGAGGACGAGGGGCACTCGGCGAAGACGATCGGACAGCTCAAGGGCATCGCCGGGGAGCTGGAAGATCTGCTCGCGGGCTTCCGTATCGGAGATTCGGCCAGCACCGCGGCGACGCGCATCGAACAGTCGATCGAGGAGATCCGTCAGTCCTCGGGCAGCGAGATCGAGGACTGACGTCGGTGTTGACCGTCGGCCTCACAGGAGGCATCGCAACCGGGAAGAGCCTTGTCTCGACGCTTCTGGGCGAGCGGGGGGCGGCGCTCGTGGACGCCGACCGGATCTATCACGACCTGCTGGGCTCGAGCACCGAGCTGCTGCTGGCGATCAAGGGCGCCTTCGGACCGGAGTTCTTCGACGAGCATGGCCACCTGGAACGGCGGAAGCTGGCGTCGCACGTGTTCGCCAATCGCGAAGCGCGGCAGAAGCTCAACCAGCTCACGCACCCGGCCATCGTCGACGAGATGCTGACCCGGATGGATCGGCTGCTGTCCGAGAACCTCTCGTTGCCGCTGGTCTTCATGGTCGTGCCGCTGCTGTTCGAGGTGCGGTTCCAGGGGATGGTCGACAAGACCGTGCTGGTCTACGCGCCCGAGGCTGTGCAACTGCAGCGGCTCACGGTTCGCGATCGGCTCACCGAGGACGAGGCGAGGCAGCGGCTGGCCTCGCAGATGCCGATCGAGGAGAAGCGGAAGCTGGCCGACATCGTCATCGACAACTCCGGCTCGGTCGAACAAACGGCCGAGCAGCTGAGGGCGGTGCTGGATCAGCTGGTGGTCGAGAGCCTGAAGCCCGGCGAGCGCGCGAAGCCGCAGAGAATGAGGCGGTAGGCTGCAGGCTGGAGCAGTCGGGAGCGCTGCTCCCGAACCCTCGCTGGAGCTCCGCTCCTGGCCTTCTTGCACATGCGGGCTGGTCGCCCGCGCAAGAAGGCGTTCGCCCTCGGCACTGCTGCCGGGGCTCACAGCCAGG
>CAZSVK010000340.1:0-6704 GCA_964610245.1 uncultured bacterium | reverse complement strand
CTTCCATGGGCTCTTGCCCGCAAGCGGAGGCAAGAGTCTCTCCAGTCATCGGGGGATCCCGGGGCGAACTTCGCCCCGGGTGAGGGTTCGGGAGCGGGGTTCCCGAGAGAACGAACTCGTTTCACCAGTCTGGAGACTTGCGCCCCCGCCCGACCAGGATCCCGGCAAAGTCGGCGAGTCGCTTCCCAGGATCACGTAGGGGCCGGGGTTTTCCAACCCCGGACCCCCCGCCCGCGCGGGCGGAGACGAGCCCCGCCACTACAGTACAGCCTTCGACTTTGCCGACTCCCTGCCCGCGCCCGACCTTTCCCATTGTTGTTGCACCGCACAATCCGCTAGCATCTCGAACGTTCGTCACATTGCACCGCGCCTCTTGCCATGACCTCCGGCAGCTCCTTCGCGAAGATCCCCGCCCCGCCGCCCGAGTTCACCGGACGCCAGGCCGAGTTGGCCCTGCTCCTGCAGCGGCTGGATGCCTATCCGGCCCTTCTGGTGACGGGCCCGCCGGGCGTGGGCAAGACGAGTCTGCTGGCGGCGTTCGCGCGATCGCTGCCGGAAGGCCGCAAGGTGCGATGGCTCGACTGCCGGGGGCCGGAGACCGCGTCGGTGCTGGAACCGCTCGAAGCGGCGCGCCGCGAGGGAGGGCTGCTCTTCGCCGACGGCCTGGAGCGTCTCGGCCCCGAGGGAGCCACGGCCCTGCTGCGGGCGGCCGCGGCGGCGGGCCGGGCCACCGCGCTGGTCGCGGCGACGCGGCTCTTGCCGGCGCTGGGGCCGATCGATTCGGTGAGCACGAGCGAGCTGGCGCTGGGCGGGCTCTCGCCCGAAGTCGGTCTCGAGCTGCTGGGCTGCCTCGCGAGTACGGGAACAGGTCTGGACGCGGCCCGCGAGCTGGTTGCGGCCACGGGAGGCAACCCGATGGCGCTGCGGGTGCTGGCCGCCGCGGCCGCCGACGAAACCTCGCCCGAGCGGCTGAGAGCGCTGTTCCTGGCGGAGGTCGGGCGGGCGGGCCACGCGAGCCTGCTGGCCGGGCTGGCGCCGGAGGAGCTTCGCTGGGTGGAGGCGCTCGCGGTGCTGGACCGCGGAGAGCCGATCGATCGCGAGTTGCTCGGCCTCTGCGCCGGGCCGCAGTTGCCCTCGCAGCGGTTGATGCGCAGCTGCCTGGTGACGGTGGGGACAGCGGGCTGGCGGTTGCCGGAACCCGGGCGCAGCCTCGTGCTCGAACGGATAGCTCCGCGGGAGCGAGAGGCCTGGGAATTCGAAGCGGGCCGGGCCCTGGAGCGGCGGGGCGACTGGCCGGGTTCGCTCGAGCACTACTGCCGGGCCCGGGCCCTGGGGCCGGTGCTGCGAACGGCGCAGCGGCTGGCGGCGGAGTTCGGCAGGGCGGGGCGCCACGCGGAGCTGCTGGAGCATCTGGAACGGGCGCTGGCCGCGGCCCCGGGCGCGGAGATGGTCGTGCTCGAGGCGCGGACGCTCGCGTCGCTCGGCCGTCTTCGCGAGGCGATCGCTCTGGTGCGCAAGGCCCGCGAGCGGACGGCAGGCTCGGGCGCCCCGGTCGCCGTGGAAGAGGCCTCCCTGCTGGCTTGCCTGGCGGGCCTGCACTGGCAAGCGGGCGAGAGCCAGCGGGCCTTTCGCGCGGCCTACGACGCGCTGCAGCAAGCGGAGTCCTCCGGAGACTCGAAGGCTCTGGTGGGTGCGCTGGAGCTTTTGAGCACTCTGCACCTGGACCAGGGCGACACCTCGAAGGCGCTGGCGCTGCTCGAGCACGCCCGCCACGTCGGCGGGGCCGCCGTCAGCAGCCGCTCCCTCATGGTCCAGGCCGCCGTCGAGAAGCAGGCCGGCCACGTCGAGGCCGCCCGGCGGCTCTACGCCGAGGCGCTGCAGCTCGAGAACTCCTCGGCGGAGCAGGCCCGGCTCGGCCTGGAGCTGGCCACGCTGGCGCTGGAGCTGGGCGAGCAGTCGAAGGCCCGCGACCTGGCCGCGACGGCGCTCGGACTGGCCCGGCAGTCGGCCGACGAGCTGTGCGCGGCCCGGGCGCTGCTGCTGCTGGCCCGCTCGGAGCGCTCGCGGGGCGCCACCGACCAGGCGATGGAGCATCTGAACGAGGCGCTCGCCACCGCGCAGGGACGCGACGCCGCAGCCGAACACACGCTGGCATTACTCGAGCGCGGTGAGCTGCTCAGACTTCGCGGCGACTACCGCGGGGCCGCGCGCGACTTCGGCCGGGCGATGGCGATGGCCTCGGAGGTCGCGGCGGCGGCCCCCCCCGATCGGCCGCGCGAGACGGACGGGCCGGTGCGCGCGCTGGCGCTGCTCGGCGCTCTGGCGGCCGATCGTGGCGAGTACGCCCGCGCCAGCGAGTACTACCGGCAGGCGATGGAGCGGATGCGGCGGGGCAGCGGCGGCCAGCTCTTCGGCGACGTGCTCTGCGGCCTGGCGGGGGTCTGCCGCGGCCAGGGCGACTACCAGACGGCCGCGCAACTGCTCGAGCAGGGCCAGCGTTTCGCCGGGTCGGGCCTCGCGGCCGGTCCGGTGTCGGCCGGCCCCTCGCTCCGCGCGCGCGTGCTGCTCGAGAAGGCGGCGCTCGCCCGGGTGCGCGGCGAGTACCGTGCCGCTCTGGAGCACTGCGCCGACGCGCGCGATCTGGCCAGGACCGGGGACGACCGCCCGCTCGAGGCCCGCATCGACATCGAGACCGCCACCATCTTCCGCGAGAACGGCGACTACTCGAAGGCGCTGGAGGTGCTCGCGCGGGCGCTACCGGCCACCCGCGTGATGGGCGACCGGCTCGGGATGGCCCTCTGTCTGCACGAACTGGCCCGCAGCCACCAGGAACGCGGCGAGTATTCGCGCGCCAGCCGCCTCTACCGGCGGGGGCTCGTGATGGCCCAGCGAATGGACGCCGCCCAGCTCGTCGCGCGCTTCTTCAACGCCCTGGCCCACATCGACGCCGACCGCGGAGAGTACCGCTCGGCGCTCACCCTGTACCGGCGGGCCCGCCTCATCCTGCGCGGCCTGGCCGATCGCAAGGAGACCCAGCGCACCCTGGGCGGCATGGCCGACATCTACCGCAACCGCCGCGAGTATCCTCAGGCGCTCAAGCTCATCACCGAGTGTCTGCGGCTCGCCCAGTCGCTGCCCGACGTGCCCGGCGTCGCCCGCGCCCTGGCCCAGATGTCGGCCATCCACACGCTGATGGGCAACCACGTCCAGGCGCTCCAGCACCAGTCGCGCAGCCTCGCTCTGAAGGAGGAGCTGGGGGACATCCGCGGCATCGTGGAGTCGTTGACTCGATTGACTCGCATTCACGTCTCGCTGGGCGACTTCGACCGGGCGACGCCCCTCCTCGAGCGCGGCCTCAAGCTCTCCGCCGAGTTCGGCCTGGCGCGGAACGAGATTCTCCTGATGGAGGAGCGGGCCATCTGCGAGCTGGCCAGCGGCCGCGTGGCCGAGGCGGAGGCCTCCGCCGGCGAGGCGCTCTCGCGCGCGGCCAACCTCGAGTTCAACGAGGGGCTGGCACGCGGCTACCGTCTGATGGGCCTGGTGCACAAGCGGCTCAATCACTACGAGGTCTCGCAGCGTCACCTCAACCGCGCGCTCAAGCATTTCAAGCGGCTGCGGCGCGACGCCGAGACCGAAGAACTGCTCGAGGAAATCCGCTCGGTCAGCCGCGAGAACCTCCGGATCCTGCTGGGGCTCCGCGAGGAGATGATGGCCAACACCCGCCGTCTGGAAGACGAGATCCTCCAGCGCTACGGCCGGCGCGCCGTCCTGCTCCTGGCCGAGATCGAGGGGCTCGCGGGCTCGCTCGGCGATCCGGACATCGAGCCCGCGATGGAGGCGATGCAGCGCCAGGACGAGGTGCTCGTGCCCAGGCTGCTCTGCGCGGGAGGCACGATTCTCCGGCACGTCGGTGACCGGGTGCTGGCGCGCTTCGATTCCACCGGCCCGGCTGTCGCGGCGGCCCTCGCCATCCAGGCCGAGTTCGACGCCACGCCCGCCGGCGGCGCCGTGGCCCGCCCGAGGGTGCGGATGGCCGTCCACTGCGGCACGGTCGCCGAGCACGAGGGCCAGGTCAGCGGCCAGATCGTCGACCTGCTCGGCCGGCTCCTGGGCCTGGCCAGCGCCGACGGCATCATCATCACGGGGGACGTCCGGGACGAGTGCGGAGAGCGGCTGCCGGTCGTCGCCCGGGAGCTGCCCGAGCAGCGTACCCGGGGCGGAGGCGGCCCGTTGCGCATCTACCGGCTGGAGGCGGCATGATCGCCGAGAACTTCGAACTCTCAGGCAATCCGCCTGTCGCGCCGGGCCATTTCACCGGCCGTCAGGCCGAGCTGGCGCGCATCGAATCCGGGCTCCTGGCCGCCCACGTGGCCCTCGTGGAGGGGATGCCGGGCATCGGCAAGACAGCACTCCTGGCCGAGCTGGCCACCCTTTCTTTTAACGGATACGGCGACCGCCGGGAGCGCGCCGGGTCGTCTGGGTCTCGCTCGGCGAGCAGTGCGACCTCCTGGAACGTCTGGACGCGGGCCTGCAGGCCGCGGGCGTCACGGCGTTCACGAGCTATCTCTCCCAGGCGGGCCTGGCCTACTCCGAGCGCCTGATGATGTTCTGCGCGCTGATGCGCAAGGAGCCGACCCTCCTCATCATCGACGACGTTCACCTCCTGGGCGGCGAGCAGGCGGTCGGGTTGATCCGCCGCCTGGCCGCCTATCTCGGGCCCTCGCGCGCGGTCTTCTCGACCCGCATGCGCCTCCCGACAGGGCTGGACACGCCGGCGGTCCCGAACGCGGCCGAACCCGCCTTCGCCTCGGAGCTGGTCGAGGTGGCGCTCGCGGGGCTACCTCCGATGGAGTCGAGGTCGTTGCTCGCGGGGCTGCTAGCCGAGCGCGGCCACCAGACAGCTGGCCGGGACCTCGACGAGCTGGCCTCCAGCGTGGACGGCCACCCGCTCTGGCTCAAGCTCGCGGTGAGCGTGATGCTCGCCGAGGGGCTGCAGCCCGGCGAACTCCTGGCTCCGTTCCAGTCGCGCAGGACAGAACTGGGCAGGGCGTTGCTCGAGCGTTCCTGGGCCGGACTCTCGCTGTCCGAGAAGCGGCTGCTCTCGAGGCTCGCGGTCTTTCGCGGCCTGGCCGACCCGGAGGCGCTGCGGACCCTGGTCGGGCCCGAGCTGCTCGAGCGGATCTCGGTGCTCCGCGACCGCTTCCTCGTCGAGCAGGGCCCCGGCCGGTTCACCTATCTGCATCCGGTGGTGCGGGAATTCTGTCTCGGGCGCTTGCCCGAGTCGGAGCGCCACGTCCTGTGGATGGACCTGGCCAACTGGTATGAGGCGCGCGGAGAGAAGGGCGGCGCCGAGTCTCTCGCCAGCTACGTCGAGTCGTACCACTACTGCATCCTCGCGACCGACGACGGCAAGGCCTACAGGCTGCTGCTGAGGTTCATGAACCCCCTGCTCCTGCGCGGGCGCGGCTCCGAGCTGTCGCCCATGCTCGATCGGGCGCTGGCGACCATCTTCGAGCCCAACGTGCAGCTCCCGCTGACGAAGGCCCGGCTGTTGCGCAACCAGGGGCGCGCCGGCGAGGCTCGCATTCTGCTCGCCGACGTACCGGAGCCAAAAGGCCCTCAGGAGTATGCCTCTCTACTTTCCGAGCGAGGGCTGCTCGAGCAGGACGCCGGCCGCTACGATCGGGCGCTCAAGCACTACTACGCCGCCCTGGAGCTGGCGAGGCAGGCCGCGGAACAGACGCTCTCGGCGACGCTGCTCTCGCGGATTGCGACCATCTGCAAGGACCGGGGCGAGTACGACCGCGCCATCAAACTCTACGAGCAGGCCCTCGACGTCGAACGCGCCTGCGGGACGCCCGAGGGCATCGCCTTCACCCTCCACAACCTGGCCAAGATCTGCTACTTCCAGGGCGAGCACGAGAGGGCGCTCGCCGCTCACCACGAGGCGATGGCCCTGTGGGAAGAGGCCGGAGACCGGCTGTCGGTGCTCCTGGCCAAGAACGGCATCGCCAACGTCCTGCGCGACCGCGGCGAGGTCGAGCGGGCCGAGGAACTCTACGAGGCCAACCTCGCCGAGTATCGCGCTCTCTCGAACCCCTTCGGTGAGAGCTACACGCTCGCCAACCTCGGCCACCTGCGCCTGCTGCGCGGCGAACACCGCGAGGCCGCCGCTCTCCTCGACGAGGCGGTCGCGCTGGCCCGCTCGATGGGCAACCGCCTGGGCGAAGCGCTCGCCCTCGACCGTCTCGGCGACGTGCGGCGGGCCACCGGCCGGCTGGCCGAGGCCGGCGACTTCTACAACCAGAGCCTCCACATCAAGCGGGAGCTGCACAACAGCTACGGCGTCTCCATCACCCTCAACTGTCTGGGCGACCTGCACCGGGAGAGCGGCGACTACGCGCAGGCCCAGAAGTGCTACGACGAGGCGCTCGGCCTGGCCCGCCGGATGCGCGACAAAGACGGCATCGCCCGCGCTCTGGAGGGAAAGGCTGTCATCGCCGGCGATCGAGGCGACTTCGCCAGCGCTCGAACGCAGTTCGAGGAGGCGCTCAGCCTGCGCCGCCACATGGACGAGAAGCGCGGCATCGGCCGGGCGCTGTCCTACCTGGGCCACCTGGCCGGCCAGTCCGGCGAGGTCGAACGCGCTTTCGAGTTCTACCGCGAGGGGATGGAACTGTTCCAGCGGATGGCCAACCGCAAGG
>CAZSVK010000339.1:0-6705 GCA_964610245.1 uncultured bacterium | reverse complement strand
ATGAGCCTTCCTTTGCCTAGTCTTCCATGAAGAGCGGACTTGTTGCCGGTGGAAACGACCGTCAGTCGCTCCAAACGGGGTTCCACGATTCGTAAGGCTTCCACCACGACCGCCTCCTGCCCCCTAACCTCCAGCTTGCCGTAAAGTTGAGCCAGTGCGGACGAAGTCACGGGCATAAAATCAGTCAGAATCTGGGCCGGGTATGCAGGTTTCGGAGGGACTGGATGGATCTTAATGCCTCCTTCATGGAGTGTCATGTAGTACTTTGTCCGTGTTTCCCCTTTCTCGTAAAGCAACTCGAGAACGGGGAGCCCGCTGGTCGAGGTGGGAACTTCTTTGATATCGACGGGAGGTGTCTCAAAACTTGGTACTCCCTGCAATTCCTGCGCGCTTTGCAGGACTCTCAGTTGGACATTGCTTTGTAATCCAGACGGAGATTTGGCTGAGATCTGCATGGTTCGTGACGTGTCGAAATCGGGGTAGAACATGTCCCAGGCGGACTCCGACCATCGATTCGCATCGAAACTCCATTCCTCAAGCCGACGGTTTGCGTTGATTTTCAATAACATGTCCGGATTAGGAGCGCCGGAGAGTGTGAAGAGCGCTTCCAAGAGCGCTGTCTTCCCAACGTTGTTCAGTCCGGCAATGAGGTTTACTCTCCGAAAGCCTTCTACCTCGAGCGATTTGAAATGGCGGAAATTCCTTATGGAAACAGATGCATACATGACTTCCCCTCCTCGCCGTCGAGGAAGATGAAGGCCTGCTCGTCACTCTGGAGAGTGAGGATGCCGTTGGCCTGGGCGGCGGGAAGGGCGAGCAGGAGTGCGAGAGTGGCGATGGCGAAGCTCTTGAACATTTCGGAACCTCCTCGGGTGGTTCTCGGCGGGACAGCGGCAAGGGCTGTGCACTTACCCTCAAAGTCGAAGGTACCCGGATTAGTTGCCGGGATCACACAAAAGTATCGGCAACTCGCCGGAATCGGTGGAGGTGTAAGGGGTAAGTCGTAGGGGGCAAGGGGTCAGGCATTGGGTGCTCGGCCGCGAGGGTGATGGCGGCTCAGGGAGCGGCAGGGAGCAGCCTTGATGGGCATCGTCGCGTTGTCCGGGCTGGCAGATGCGCGCAGATGCGTGTCGCGTCGGGCCGTCCGGTTCGCGAGCCGAACTGACCTCTCGAGCCGTCCGCCTCACCCAACCCCCAACCCCCAACCCCCAACCCCTAACCCCTAACCCCTAGATACAGCCCGGCCCCTTGTCGG
This sequence comes from uncultured bacterium, assembly GCA_964610245.1. Classification (GTDB taxonomy): domain Bacteria; phylum Muiribacteriota; class UBA6191; order JACPRK01; family JACPRK01; genus CAZSVK01. The sequence goes on along the minus strand of CAZSVK010000339.1, from coordinate 5,450 downwards.
TGTTCCAGGTGAGCGTCTGGGTCGTGGGATTGAAGAAGAAGTTGGTCAGCACGTACATGTTCCAGCGGGCGATGAGCGCGTTGAGCTGGATGTGCAGCGTGTTCCAGGCGATGTTGCTGAAGCGTGTCTCGCCCTCGGTGTAGCGCAGGAGGATCTTCCGCATCCCTTCCCAACCGTAGTTGTCGAGGAGGAAACGGGTGAGGACGAACGAGCGCACGAGCTGCCGTTTGGTGCCGTCGCTCTGTTTGTCGAAGTCGAGGTAGTTCTTCTCGGCTGACAGGAAGCGGCGTTCCTCGGGCCAGGCGTTGTCGGCGCTGCGCAGGGGTGTGCCGGAGAGAAACTTCGGCCGGCACTCCCACAGAGCGATGCCTTCGGCCAGCCAGCGCGGCACGTTGTTGCGGGTCATCCGCAGCAGGTAGAGGTAGGCCAGTTCGTGGCCGATCGCCTCGTGGTTCTGCTTCTGCAGCGTCTCCTCGGTGATGAGGACGACGTCCTCGCTCCAGTTGTTGAGGGCCGGCGGGTTGTCGTGCTGCTCGATCTTGCGGACGATCTTCACCCAGAGGAGCGGCACGTGATACTTGAGGTTGTTCTCCAGGTTGAGCCGGTGCTGTTCCAGGTAGGGGTAGAGCGTGTCGATCTGGGTGAACTGGCGGTAGTCGCGGAACAGGATGACCATGTTCCCGCGGCGGTAGATGTTGTGCCGGTTCTCCTTGATCAGTTTGTTGACGATCGCCAGCTCCTCCACCGCTGGCGCGTAGTCCCGATCGATCTCCAGGGCCCGGCGCAGGATCTTGGCCGCGTCGTACACGAGCCCCTGACGCAGGCGCACCTGGGCCGCGCGGACGTAGATGGAGAGGCGGCCTGGTTGGGCCTTGATCGCCTTGGAGTAGTAGCCCAGCGCCTCCGGGAAGTGGTTGAGACGGTCGTGGGCGTAGCCCAACATGAAGTAGAGATTGTCGCGTTTCGAGGTGAGAGGGAGGTAGTCCTCGAGGACCAGGATCGCCTTGTCGAACTGCTCCAGGCGGATGTGCAGCTCAGCCAGCTTCTGCGCCAGGCGGACGTTGTCCGGCTGATCGTGGAGGGCCCGTTTCAGGCTCTCGATAGCGGTCTCCCAGCGGCGCCGGGCCAGATGGATCTGGCTCTCGACCGCGAAGGCGGTGGTTGGGCGCTCGTAGATGACCGGATCCTTGCTCGTGAAGGCGGCCTGGGAGGGCGACGCCGGCGCGAGCAGGAGCGCTGCGACGAGCAGGAGCCGCCGCGAGAAGGGCCGTCCGGGAGGTTGCGAATCGATCGCCATGAAGACACCTCGTCACCCATGAGATCGGACATCCAGAGCGGCTTCGTGACGGACAAAAAGAGGTGTCGGGTGTCAGGTTTCGGGTGTCGGTGTCGGGAGAACCAGGCGGGGGCCGAGGAACAGGTTTCAGGTTTCAGGTGTCAGGTGTCGGGGGACCGGAGATTGCACGTCGCGGAGCCGGGATCCGGCTACCGGAGCATTGCCCGCGACCGTGCCTGCCCACTCTCCGCTCCGAGGACCGCGCCCCTCGACGCCGCGCTGCGTCTTCCCCAACCCCCAACCCCCCCCCCCCCCCCCCCCCCTTTTTCCCCCCCCCCCCCCCCCCTCCCCCCCCCCCCCCGCCCCCCCCGTTGGCCCCCAACCCCCAACCCCCAACCCCTAACCCCCAACCCCCAACCCCTGTATTCTGGTTCGCATGACCGAGCTTCAGCGCACCATCCAGGCCCTGATGATGGACCCGAATCCGATGACCCGGCTCTTCGCCATCGACCTGCTGGTCCAGAACCAGCACCGCTTGCCGCCGGAGCTGGTGGTGTCGATCCTGCGCGGCGCCACCAACGACCGGGACGAGGAGGTGGCCCGCGGCGCGAAGATAGCGATGTCGAAGCTGTTGCAGGGCGAGTTCGGGGCTTCCGACCAGATCCGCGAGATGGGCATCAACTCGCGGATGACGGAGATCTCGGAGGTGGAACGGACGCGCGAGTACGAGCTCCGCCGCGTGGCGCTCGAGCTGCTGCAGCCGGCCGTCACGGTGCTGCGCCAGTACGTGCCGGCGCATCCCCTGGCGCCCGAGGCGCTGGTGCTGCTCGGCTCTCTGCGCGACCCGGGCGCGATCCATCTCATCGTCGACGCGATGAGCAGTCCGGCGCTCAAGGAGCGGGCCTTCGACGCGCTGCAGAACTTCCAGACTCCGGAGGCGCTGGCGCTGGTGGGCCGCCTGCTCGAGCGGGAGACGGACGAGAAGGTCATCGGGAGGCTGGCCGACGTCCTGGGCGAGTCTCAGACCGCGGAGGCGGTGACGCTGCTGACGAAGCTCGCCGTGATGCCGTCAGAGATGGTCCGGGAGCATGTGGCGCTGGCGCTCGGGAAACTGCCGAGGCGGACGGCCGAGCCGGCGCTGGTGGCAATGTGGGAGCGCGAGCGCTCGCAGAGCGTGCAGCTGGTGCTGCTGGGCAGCATGGGACGCGCTGGCCGCGATGCGTCGGTGGAGGCGATCGTCCGCAAGCTCGGGTCGATGCCCGACGACCGGGTGCTCTCGAAGGCGATGATGGCTCTCGGCCAGATCGGGCTCTCGAAGGCGCACGGGTGTCTGGCGGGGCTGCTGCCGAGCGCCAATCCGCGCGTGCGTGCCAACGCGCTCGAGGCGCTGGCGCGTCTGCCGATGTCGGCCAAGGACGCGATCGAGCTGTTCTTCCCCTACCTGGGGGACAAGAACAACCGGGTCAGGGGCAACGCCATCGTGGCGTTCTATCCGCACGATCACAAGCGCGCCATCGAGGAACTGCGGAAGATGATCGCCAGCGACAGGGCGCTGGATCGCGCCACCGCGGCCTGGGTCGCCAGCCAGCTCCAGAGCGCCGAGGCGGTCGAGGCGCTGGTCATCATGACCGCGACCGAGCTGGACAAGATGGTGCAGTCGTCTTGCCTGGCGGCGCTTGCGAAGCTGCGAAATCCGCGGGCCCGGGCGCTGCTGTCGCGGCTGCTCACCCATCCCAGTCCCGTCGTGCGCCACGCGGCGGTGCTGGCCTACGGGCGCATCGGGGGGCCGGCGGTGCTGCGAGAGCTGGAGGCGGTCTTCCAGCAGACCGACCACGAGCTGGTGCGGCTGGGCGTCGTGACGGCGATGGGGAGTATCAGCCACCAGGGCAACCTGACCTATCTGCAGAAGAAGCTGGGCGACCACAACGAGAAGCTCGCGCTGGCCGCCATCGAGGCGCTGGATCGCGTCGGGGCGCTCGAGGTGGCGGTGATGCTGGAACCGTTCGTTGCCCACGCGAACCCGCGACTGCGTGCCGCCGCCATCGTCGCCCTCTGGAATCTCGGCCACGTCGGACCGATCGCCGGGCTGGTCCGCTTGCTCTCGGCCCGAGACGAGGGCAGCTCGCGGGCGGCCTTCGCGGCGCTCGACTCCATCACGAAGAACCTGTCCTGGCGCGAGCTGGAGAAGCGGCCACTGCTGCTCTCGGCGCTGACCGACAGGCTCAAGGACCTGCCGGCGAGGGACGAGCTGGCCCTGACGATGTCGGGGATCGGGATGGAGCCGGTCGCGCAGGACAGCACCGAGCCCGCGGAGCTGGTGCTGGCCGAAGCGATCAAGGCGATGTCGGAGATGAGGGAGGACGCGGCCGCCGAGACGGTCAAGGCGCTGTTGCTGCGAGAACCGGCGAACCCTCTCGCCCACTTCCTGCTGGCCCGGTTGACGGGGAATTCGGCGAGCCGGCACACGCCGCCGGACGAGGTGGTTGCGGGCAGCCAGTTCCTCTACCTCTTCGCCGAGCAGTTGAAGGCGGCCAAGCAGGAGGGAGACGTGACGACGCTGCTGGCGACGCACTTCGAGATCTTCGCGCTGCACACCAGGATGCTGGGGCAGTTCGTGGAGATGGGGCGGCGGTACCTGGCTCGGGGCGACGGCGGCGGGGCCAACGCCATCGCGCGCTTCATCGTGAGCCAGCTCCAGTGGACGGAGGATCTACACCGCCGGCTGGGGATGCTGTACCTGGCCGAGAAGGACTACGAGAAGGCGCATGGGGAGTTCTGGAAGGCGTGCGTGAACACGCCGGACGAACCGGGCGCCATGCTCGAGCTGGCCCGGAGCGCGGCGGGGCTGGGCAAGCACCAATTGGCCCGGGAGCTGGCCTCCACGGTGCTGGCGAGGGAGAACCTGGATCCGCGCGTGAAGGCGAAGGCGCACGCGCTGGCAGAGAAGCTCGGGTAGAGAACAGGCACCTGAAACCTGGCCAGCTCAGCCGCTCTTGGCGGCTGAACTGGCCTCGCACTGCTGGACGAAGCGTTCGAAGTCCTCGACGTCGAGCTTGCTGCCGAAGACGAGGGGAACGCGCTGGTGGAGTTCCTGCGGCACGAGGTCGAGGATGCGGCCGTAGCCGTCGGTCGCCTTGCCTCCGGCCTGTTCGACGATGAAGGCGGCGGGGTTGGCCTCGTACTGCAGGCGCAGCTTGCCCTTGGGCTTGCGGGGGTCGCGGCGGTCGGCGGGGTAGAGGAAGATGCCGCCCTTGACGATCGTGCGGTGCAGGTCGGCGACGAGGCTGCCGACGTAACGCAAGGAGTAGGGCCGCCCGGTGTCGGGGTCGGAGTCCTTGATGTGGTCCACGTACTTGCGGGTGCAACTGTCCCAGAAGTGGTAGTTGGACTCGTTGACGCTGTAGGTGCCGCCGCGCTCGGGGCAGCGCAGGTTCTCGTGGGAGAGGAGGAACTCTCCGATGGTGGGGTCCAGGGTGAAGCCGTGGACGCCGTGGCCGGCGGTGTAGAGAAACATCGTCGAGGAGCCGTACAGGATGTAGCCCGCGGCGGCCTGCTGGTAGCCGGGCTGCAGGCAGTCCTCCATCGTGCCGTTGAGGCCCTTGCTGACGCGGCGGTAAACGCTGAAGAGAGTACCGATGGTGATGTTGGCGTCGATGTTGGACGAGCCGTCGAGCGGGTCGAAGAGCATCACGTAGCGGCCCTTCTTGTAGCGCTCGGGCAGGAGCAGGATGTCGGCGTTCTCCTCGCTCGCCATGCAGCAAAGGTGGCCCCCGTGCTCCATGCAGTACCGGATGGTGTCGTTGGCGAAGATGTCGAGTTTCTGGACCTCCTCGCCCTGGACGTTCTGGTAGCCGGTGGCGCCGAGGATGTTCTGGAGGCCCGCGCGGCGCACCTCTCGGCTGATGATCTTCGCGGCGAGCGTGAGATCGCGGAGGAGCCCCGAGAAGGCGCCGGTGGCCTGGGGATGCTGGGCTTGCTGGTCCTGGATGTGGCGTTCGATGGTGACGATGGCGCTCATGGGAGAGGGGTTAGGGGTTAGGGGTTAGGGGTCGGGAGGCAGAAGCGGCCTCGACGAAAGGAACGGTCCGAGGCCGGAGTTGGCCGCCCTTTGTGAGAGTACCCCATCGCGTGATGCTCGGCCCCCGAGAGTGTCTTTCCGGCACTGGGCGTCGGC
>CAZSVK010000338.1:0-6725 GCA_964610245.1 uncultured bacterium | reverse complement strand
TAACCCCCAACCCCTAACCCCTAACCCCTACCCTATAATGCGCGCCATGAAGACCCCATCCGCCGCTCGCAAGCCAACCGACGCCGCCACCGCTCTTCACCAGCTCTTCGACGACGACTGGAACGACTCGCTCGTCGAGTGCCCGGAGCTGGCCACGTTCTACGGCGTGCGAGGCCACGACGACCGGTGGACCGATCACTCCTTCGAGGCGATCGAGCGCCGGCGCAAGCGGCCCCACAAGGTGCTGGCGGCGCTCGAGGCGATCGACCGCAAGCGCCTGGGCGAGGCGGACCAGCTCAACTACGACCTGTTCCTGCATCGCACGCGAGAAGCGATCGAGGGAGAGCCGTTCGAGGACGAGCTGATGCCGGTCAGCCAGATGGGGGGAGTGCACCAGGACGTGGGGCGGTTCATCACGATGATGAGCCCCTTCTCGGCGGAGGGTTACGAGGCGCTCGTCGCCCGGCTGCGCGCCGTGCCCGCCTGGGTCGAGCAGACCATCGCGCTGATGGAGCGCGGCGTCCGGAAGGGCATCGTCCCACCCCGCATCACGCTCGAAGACGTGCCGCGGCAGCTCGAGCGCCAGCTCGCCTGCAAGGCCGACGAGAACCCCCTTCTCGACGCCTTCCAGCGCTTCCCGGCTTCGGTGCCCGCGGGCCGGCGCAAGACGCTGACCCGTGACGCCCGGGCGGCCCTGGAGAAGGCGGTCGTCCCGGCCTTCCAGCGCCTGCACTCCTACCTCGTCGAGGCCTACCTGCCCCGCAGCCGCGCCAGCATCGCCCTGGGCGATCTGCCGGACGGGCAAGACTGGTACGCCTTCCGGGCACGCGCCTTCACGACGACCCGGCAGTCGCCGCAGGAGTTGCACGACCTGGGATTGCGGGAGGTCGCCCGGATCCGGGCCGAGATCGAGCGCCGGATCCGCGCCACCGGCTTCAAGCGCGACTTCGCCGCCTTCGGAGAGTTCATGCGCACCGAACCGCGCTTCTTCCACACCGACGCAGGCGCGCTCGTGGCCGAGTATCGAGACATCTGCAAGCGGGCCGACCCGGGCCTGGTGAAGCTCTTCGGTCACCTGCCTCGGCTGCCCTACGGCGTGCAGGCCACGCCCAAGCACACCGAGAAGTCGGCGCCCATGGCCTATTACCAGCCCGGCTCGCTCGCCGCCGGCCGGCCCGGCTGGTACTTCGCCACCGCCTACAACCTCAAGGCCCGCCCTCGCTGGGAGATGGAGGCGCTCACGCTGCACGAGGCGGTACCCGGCCATCACCTCCAGCTCTCGCTCGCCCAGGAGATGACCGGCGTGCCCGAGTTCCGCCGACACGGCCACTTCACCGCCTTCATCGAGGGCTGGGCCCTGTACGCCGAGTCGCTGGGCGACGAGCTGGGCTTCTACACCGACCCCTACTCGAAACTCGGCCAGCTCAACTACGAGGTCTTCCGCTCCTGCCGCCTGGTGGTCGACACCGGCATCCACGCGTTCGGCTGGAGCCGGCGCAAGGCGATCGACTACATGCTGGCCAACTCCTTCAAGACCCGCCACCAGATCGTCGCCGACGTCGATCGCTACGTCGCGATGCCCGGCCAGGCGCTCGCCTACAAGGTCGGCGAGCTGGCGTTCCAGCGCCTGCGCAGGAAGGCCACCGAGACCCTCGGCGGCCGCTTCGACCTGCGCGCCTTCCACGACGAGCTGCTGGCCCACGGCGCCCTCCCGCTCGACCTGCTGGAATCCCGCATGGAAGCATGGATGGGAGAGCAGGGGTTAGGGGTTAGGGGTTAGGGGTTAGGGATGAACCGGTAACGACCCGCTCGTGGCGGAAGCCGCCAAACCGGCCGAAGTACGCCGGAACGTCACGGCGCCGCGCTCCTTGTCGCTCCCCTCCACCCTGGGACCTGCCTCCTGCCTTACCCCTTACCCCTTACCCCTTGCCCCTGTCTTTCAGGACCCCTGTCTTTCGGGATTGTCACTCGGCCTTCCCGGTGTTATCCTGTCCGGCTTCTCAAACACACTCACTATCAGGGAGAGAGCCCCGTGAAGACCCTGCCCATCCTGAGCTTGCTGCTTGCCGGCGTCCTGGCCCTCCAGGCCCCTGCCGCTGAGCCCGCCCCCGAAACCTCCCAGCTGCGCTGCGCCCTGCCGGCGCTGGCGGCTTACCTGCCCACGATCCGGGCGGAACACAAGGCCCTGGCCGCCCGCCGCGTCACGGCCCGCATTCCCGCGCCCGCGGCCCGCGAACTGTGGGCCTGGGACCTGACGGTGATGCCGCCCGGATTCCGCCGGGTACCGGCCACGGTGCGCGCCCAGGGCGAGCACTGCCTCATCTACGTCGAGGATGCCGAGTGGGGCCGCACGGTCGACCAGGCAGCGGTCGACAAGGTGCTCGCCACCTTCGAGAAGGGCACGCCGGCCCACCCGGCGCGGGGCATCGTCGACATCGACCGGGCCGCCTTCGGCGAGATCCCGCTCGGCCTCGACGGCGAGCCGCGCGTGATCGTCTTCTTCACCCGGATGGGACGCTGGCACGGCCAGGGCTTCGACGGGTTCTTCAACTCGTTCGACACCCTGCCCGAGGCGACCGCCTGGGCCGAGTACCAGCAGCACTCGAACGAAGCCGAGATCATCTACCTCAACACCGACGGTAACCCGCCCTCCTCCGACTACATGCTGTCGGTCGTGTCGCACGAACTGGTCCATCTGCTCGCCTTCCCGCACGACGCCGAGGAGACCTCGTGGGTGGGCGAGACGCTGGGCGAGGCCGGGATGCTGCTCTGCGGCTACGACACCGATCAGGCCCACGCCCGCCGCTACGCCAGCAAGCCTTCCACCCCGCTGGTGACCGAGCCCTACGTCAGCTACGGCGCCTGCCTCCTGCTCGCCGCGCATCTGATCGACCACCAGCCGCCGGGCTTCCTCAAGCGGCTCGCCGCCGAACCGGCGCACGGCATCGAAGGTCTCGAGAAGACGCTCGCCTCGTTCGGTCCGAGCGACGGCTTCGAGGGCCTGTTCGCCAACTGGACGGCGAGCAACCTCGCCTCCGGCCTGGGCTCGACCTCGCCCGACTTCGGCTACCGCTCGATGTCGACACCCGCGATGGCCACGACCACCGTGCCCGCGTCTGGCCTGGCCCCCACCGCGGCCCAGATTCAGGCGACCGGTGTCCGCTACCTGCGGTTCCAGTCGGCCGGCGACTACCGGCTGAAGCTCGAGAGCACCGGCCCCGGCCCGCTCGCGGCCTTGCTCATCCGCGCCCCCGCGCCTGCCGTTCCGCTTGCCGAGCCGCTCGGCCGCGACCAGTTAGAAGGCTCCTCGAGCTTCCGGCCCGCCGCCGGCGACGTGCTTGCGGTCTACGGTTTCACCCCCGGATTGCATTCCTATCGCGTGGGTATCGAGCCAGCCTCGAGCCGCCGCCGGCCCTGACCCGGCGCGCCGCTTCCCCGCGCGACCTTCAACCTCTTTCCTCCTCCGCCGCCTGGTGGAGGAGGTTTTCTATCCGGTCGAGCCAGTCGAGGTGCTCGGGCTTCATCAGCACCGAACGCAGGCAGGTGAACGAGGCGCAATCGCGCTCAATGCCCGCCGCCTCCAGCTCGAAGAACGCCCCGGGAAGCTCGGCCAGCGCCAGGTGCAGCCCCAGCCGCGCGGCACGCTCGAAGACTCGCCGGGAGAGCGCGGAGATCTCGCTTGCCCGCGCCGCCCGCGGAGCGAAGATCACGATATCCAGTTCAGGCGCGAAGCCCGGAAGGAACGACGGTCCGGCGGACAGCCGCCGGTGCAGTTCGAGTGCCGCCTCCCGGCCGCGCGAGAGCAGTCTCGCAAACTCGCCGCCGCGCGCGTGAGGCAGCAACTGCTGCGTCGCCCAGAGGGCGGCCGCGGCTGCCCCGGGACGCGAACACTCCAGGCTGATCTCGCCCAGGTGCAGCTCGTTCGAACTGAAGTAGGTGTAGGGCGAGTCGTGCTTGTAGAAGCGCCCCACCGACGGGTCGCGGAAGAGCACGCAGCCGCAGCCGTAGGGCTGCAACCCATGCTTGTGCGGATCGATGACGATCGAATCGGCCTCGCCCAGCCGGTCGAACGCCTGGCGGGCCTCGGCCCCCAGGTTCGACGCCAGCCCGTGGTAGCCGCCGTACGCCGCGTCGGCGTGCAGCCGGAAACCGAACTCTTCACGCAGCTCCAGCAGCTCGGTCAGCGGATCCACCGAGCCGGTGGCGGTGGTGCCCATCGTCGCCACGACCGTGCCCACGCCTCCGGCCGCGAGCCTGGCGCGGAGGGTGTCGAGGTCCAGCCGGCCCCGCCGATCGCAGGGCATCGTCTCGAAAGGCACGCCAAGCACCTGGCTGACGCGTCCGTGGGTGTAGTGCGCTTGCGATGACGCGAGGATGACGCACCCCGGCGCCAGCCGTGACGCGATCCAGAGCGCCTCGAGGTTGGCCATCGTTCCGCCCCCGCACAGATGGCCGAGATGCCTGTCCTGCCATCCGAACAGCCCGGCCAGCGCGGCCACCGCCTCGCGCTCCATCCCGGAGGTGGCGCGGCCTCCGTCGAGCGCGTGGTTGTTGGGATTGACCCACATCGCCAGCGCGTACGCCGCGCGGGCCACCGGGTGGGGCGGCTTCAGCATCTGCCCCGCGTAGAGCGGATGGAAGTACGGATAGTTGTCGTGCAGGCGCTCGGCCACGCGCAGCAACACCTCCCGCATGCCGTCGGCGCCGGAGGCCGCTGACGCAGCCGGAGGCAGCGTCGCGAAGCCGGCCTGCAAACGGTCGAGAGCGGCCTCGAGAACCCCCAGCGACTCCCGCTCGAGCTGAAAGCCGCCGGTGGAAGAAACAGCCTCACCGGCAGCGCCAATGGCCGGCGGGCGCGTCACGGCCGATCCGTCCACCGGCTGCGCACGTGCACCTCGAGGCCGAACGCCTTCTCGAAGAGGTCCCGCTTGCCCATCGCGCCCTGGCAATCGAGCGTGCTCAGTCGCGAGCTGACCGGCTCGATCTCCAGCTTGCCCTTGGACAGGTGGCAGCGCAGCAGCTCGATCGCCTGCGAGTGGGAGCGGTCGAAGCCGTCGGCCAGCCGCACGATGCCGCTGAGCAGCTCGACTCGCCGGCGATCGTCCTTCTCGAGGCCGGCGAAGGCGCCGTGCTTGACGGTGGGATGGGCCTTGCGGTGGTAGCGCGCGATGAGCGCAACCATGTCCCGCTCGCGCCCCGGCAGCTTGAGCAGCGTCGACTGGCGGATGAGGTCGTAGGAGCGCTTGTGGTGTTTACGGACCTCGGCGGTGATGCCGATGTCGTGCAGCACCGCTGCCAGCGCGCACAGGTTGCGGTCGGCCACGTCGAGCGCGTGGGACGGGGCGACGGCATCGAAGATCGCCAGCGCCAGGTCTCGGGTCTTGAGGGCATGACGCACCTCGGGCATCTCGGCCTCCTGCAGCGGCCGGCTCTGCGATTCGAGGAGCGCCAGGAACAGGCTCTGCTTGATGCGACTGGCCTCCTCGACGACGACGCCGTACTTGAGGCCCTTGTCTACGCTGACGAGCATCGGATAGCCGTACGTCTCCATCAGCACCTTCACGATGCCGATGCCGCCGATGATGATGTCGGCCCGAGCGGGGTTGAGACCCGCCACCGTGCGGCGCTGGGCGATCTTCTTCTCGAGCATCGACAGGTAGGTCTCGCGCAGCCGCTTGTACGAGAGGCCGAAGAAGGTCCCGGTGAGGGTGCTGCCGTAGCGCAGGACCTGCTGCACGCCGATCACGTTCATCACGGTGCCGCCGCTGCCGAAGAGCATGCGCTGCCCGGCCTCGACCGACTTCGGCTTCAGCGTGCGCTTCAGCTCGCGCGCGATGGCCGCCTCCATCGCCTCGACCTCGCCTCGCTTTGGCGGGTCGGAGTGAAGGTGCGCCTCGGTAGCCGTCACGGCGCCGATCTCGGCGCTGCGGGCGTCGCGGATCTCGCGGCCGCGGCCCAGCACCAGCTCGGTCGAGCCGCCCCCCACGTTGAACAGCAGGTAGGGCCCCTCGGTGAAGCCGGGCTCGTGGCCGCAGGCCAGCGCGACCAGACGCGCCTCCTCCTGGCCCGAGAGGATGTCCAGCTCGAAACCCGCCTTGTCGCGCACCTTGCGGGCGAACTCCGCCTGGTTGAGCGACCGTCGGACGGCCGAGGTGGCGACGACCCGCGAGCGCTCGACGGCGAAGCGGTTGCAGATCTCGCGGTACTCGACCAGGGTCTGGAGCGCGCGGGCCTGGGCCTTGGGCGAGAGCACGCCCGTCTGCGTCAGTCCCTCCCCCAGACGCGGGTTGTCTTTGAGGTCGTAGACGATGTCGTAACGTCCCTGCTCGTCGATCCGCGCGATGAGCAGGTGCAGAGAGTTGGTCCCGCAATCGATGGCTGCGAAGTTCACGCTGGCGATGATAGCAGACCGTGTCTGGGGGCATGTCGAGTGGTCCCGGAACTGGCGGCAGCTGGTACCCTGCCTGAGTACCCCCTCCGTCTCCTACCCCAAGGACCACGATGACCAAGTCCACAAGCCTCGGACCGCGGGCCTCGAGCCTCGCGGCGGCCCGGCCCGTCAACGAGACCACGCGCCGCTTCCGGAAACTGATTGCCGCCGACTGGAAGGCCACGCTGCGAGAGCATCCCGAGATGGCGACGCAGGTCGGTGCGAAGGGCCATGGCGGTCGCTGGACCGACCACTCTTTCGAGGCGATCGAGCTGCGCAAACGGCGCCACCAGCG
>CAZSVK010000337.1:5291-6727 GCA_964610245.1 uncultured bacterium | reverse complement strand
TCCCGTGTAGAGCACGAGCCCCTTCAAGAAGCGGGGCCCCACCGCCTCCGCCAGCGTTCGGGAGCGGGACTCCCGACAGAACTACCGACTTCCTCACAGCCTCTCAGCCCTCGGCCGCTTGCCTTGCCAGCCGCCCCGCACTAATGAGCGAGTCGGGTCCTGGCGCGTGCGGCTGCGGCCGCCGGTGGGCCTTGTAGCCCGTGCGCCGGCCTTCCTCCTGGAGGTTCCTTGACCTCGAAGCACCCGGTGATGCGATGAGTCGAACCGTCTGCAGCCCAAGGCTCCCGATCCTGACGGCCCTCTGCGCTCTGCTCGCGATGGCTCCGCCTGTGGCCGCTCAGCCAGCAGCCGGCGTTCCCGCGGCCGCCCCCGCGTCAGCACCCACCACCGCCGCCGGCGAGGCTAGCTCCGCGGCGGACGTGCCCGCCGACCAGCCCGTCGCCCGCTCGGTCGCGGCGACTCCGAAGCAGACCGTCAATCTCGTCTTCGAGGAGGCCCGCCAACCGCTGGAGCGGAAGGCCTCCGCCATCCGTTCCCTTCGCGACGTGGGCGAGTACTCGCGCGCTTCGAGCAAGGCTTCCGAGCTTCTGTCCGACTGGCAGCGCCTGACCGCCGAGTGGCGGGGAAAGGCCCTGCTCGCGGCCGAAAGGGTTGCCACCGGCCAGGCAACGAACGTCGAGTCCGACCGAGCCATCCATCTGTACGCGCTGGGCGAGGCGGAGAGCCAGGCAGCTCTCCAGATCTACGGAGACCTGCTGCGCCTCTCGGGCAAGGCCGCCGAGCAGGACCGACTGTTGCTCGAAAGACTCACGACGCTCAACGAGAAGGCCAGGTCTGCCGCGCTGGCCGAGGTGATGCGCCCCCAGATCCGCGAGACCGAGAATCGCCTTCTCGCGCTCGCGGCCGATTGCGCCGACGCAGACGAAGCGGACGCCGCGATGGCGCTCTACGCCCGCGTCTATCTGGCGTCGACCAGCGAGGTGCAGCGGAGCGCGGTGAGCCAGAAGCTCTACGGACTCTACTCCGATCTGATCACCAAGCAGCAGTTTCGCCAGGCGACCCGGCTGGCCTCCTGGTTTGCTCGCAACGGGGACGCCACGTCGCTGGTCTGGCGCGGCGAGACCCTGAGGCTGGCCCGCCTGATGCTCGACCCTTCGCCGACCTGCCGTGGCCCGGTCGGGGTCAGCGGCAAGGCCTCAGCCGAGGGAGGGGTCGGCGTGCCCGAGCTGCTGTGCCGGTTCTTCGTGAATCAGGGCCGGGCAACCGCCGAAGTATGGGACCTGATGGGCCGCGGGTATCAGGCCACCGGCGAGCACGGCCGTGCGATCGACTGCTTCCGGCTGGCAGTTCGCAGCCGGGACCACGATCCGATCCTGCGCCTGCGGCTGGCGCGCTGTCACACCTCGCTAGGCCAGCTCGACGACGGGCTGCGGTGC
>CAZSVK010000337.1:0-5281 GCA_964610245.1 uncultured bacterium | reverse complement strand
GATATCCGGTGCGCTGGCTCGTCGACGACCAGGAACTCGTTTCTCTGCAAGGCTTGCCTGCCATGCTGTGGCTCGCCACGGGAACGTTGTACTGACGAACCGGGAATGAAACGCTCACTCGACTTCGGAGGCCCGATGCGCCCACTCGTCGCGATCTCGGTGGCGCTTATCCTGACCGCCCTGACGGAGCTGGGCGCGGCCACGTCCTCGGTCAGCGTGAGTTCGGGCGCAGACACGGCTACGCAGATGTCGACCCAGGCGCGTTCGTCGTCGCCATCGGCGGCGGGCTCGGGCGGTTTCAGTTCATCGGGCGGTGGCAAAGCGATCGATGCGGCCTTCCCCAACAGGACGGCGGCCAAGAAAGCCGACTTCTTCGGTTCGGGCAAGGCGTCCGACGCCGCCAAGTCAGCCGACTCGAGACGCTCCCTGGGTGACCTGCTGCGCGGACGGGTCCTGACCGAGATCGACGCCTGCGTCGGCCTCCCCTACCGTCAGGGCGGGCGTCACCCGGGCAGCGGGTTCGATCCGGCGGGGTTCGTCCACTACCTCTTCGGCTCGGTATACCGGGCGGTGCCCGATGACCTGGAGGGGCTGCAGAACGCCGGAACCCGACTCTCGGCGGACCAGTTCGTCGAGCGCAACCGGTTCCGGGACGACCCGCCCCGCTTCCGCATCGGCGATGTCCTGTTCTACCGTGTCTTCAGCCGCAAGGTCGAGGGCCCGGTACTGCAGCCGGTCGTGTACTGCGGCGACGGCAGGGCCGCCTTTCCCTCGGCCGCCGAGGGCCGCGTCGTGATCCGGGACCTTCGCTCGACGGCCACCTCGCTGGCGTTCGTGCAGCGGCTGCTGCAGCCCTGAGGACCGAGCGCCGCGTTCCGAGGCCGCCTCGGGTCCGAACGCGGGCCAGCGGAGAGCCGAAGGCCCGATTCGAACGAGGTCGGTCTCCGCGACTCTCGCCCGGCCCGGCCTTCGTGCCGATATCTGTAACAGATCATCCCTCCGGGCTGACGATTTTGGTTCGTTCCGTCGGTCCGGGGCCGAAGCCGTGGATCCCACACGACCAGAAATCGGAGCGTTCCCATGAGGCACCGTGGCCCGTCGTGGCTGTTCTCTCTCCTGCTGCTCGCCGTCCTGTTCCCGCTCGCGGACGACTGCGCGGCGGCCGGCATCCCGGGCGCGGAGACTCCGGAGCAGGTCCTGATGAACGAGTATCCGGTGCTGCCGCCGGACGCCCGCAAGAAGTTCGAACTGACGGCGCAGGATCCGACCGCCGCGGCCGACCTGGGAGTTTCCGACTTCTTCCAGCTCGTGGCCGACATCCTGAAGCTGAACATCGTCGTTGCCGACAAGACCAAGCTCGAGGGGCGGCGCGTCGGCATCGTGATGCGGGACATGACCATCGAGGAGGCGGTCCGGCTGGTTCTCCAGATGAACGACCTCAAGGCGGTCCACTTCAACGAGAACACCATCATCGTCATGGACCAGGGCAGCAAGGCGGCCTACGGCACCAAGCAGGTCCAGACCTTCCGCTTGCAGCACACGACGATCGACAAGCTCCGGGACTTCATCAACCTCAACAAGAACATCCAGAGACAGCTCGGCGACAACATCAACTTCGATGCAACCAACAACAGCATCATCGCGGTCGACTCGTCCGAGAACCTGGCCCTCCTGGGGATGGTCATCACACAGCTCGACGTTCCGCCTGCGAAGGTGCTCGAGGGCGTGAAGCTGTCCTTCCTCGACTTCACCCAGTTCACGGCGCTCGCCAAGACCCTGGGCACCGACATCGTCAACCGGCTGGCTACCATCGGGCTCTCGTACAACCAGCAGAGCCGGCAGTTGATGGTCTACGGCACGCCGCAGGATGTGCGGCTGATCCGCAATCTGGTGGCGAAGCTCGACGTCGCGCCCAAGCAGGTGCTGATCGACACGTCGTTCCTGCAGGTGAGCGAGAGCTTCAACCGCGAGTTCGGCTTCAAGTTCACCAACAGCAGCATCTCGGTCCACCAGTTCGATCGCATCAAGGACCTCGACCGTATCAGGGCCCAGACCGACGCGGACAGCGTGCTGCCCACCCGGACTCAGATCAACTACCTGATCCAGAAGACCGGCGCCAAGACGCTGCAGAGCCCCAAGGTGAGGGCCATCGACCGCACCGCGGCCACGATCAACATCGGCGAGATCCGGAACATCCAGATCCAGAGCACCGCCACGACGCTCGGCACCGGCCTCACGCCCGGCCAGCAACAGACCACCTTCAACACCCAGGAGGTGCCGATCGGCGTGCAGGTCAACGTCACCCCCGAGATCCACAACGACGACTCGGTCACGCTGGATATGAAAATCAGCGTTACCAAGGTGCTCGAGATCAAGAGCTTCGGCGTCGACCGCACCACCCAGGATTCGACCACCAAGCTGCGCATCCGCAACGGCGAGACCGTGGTGCTCGGCGGCTTCATCAACCAGGTGCTGAACACCGACGACACGCCGCTGCCCATCATCGGCGAGATCCCGCTTCTGAGCAAGATCTTCAGGAACAAGAAGCGGGAACGCACCGACAGCGAACTGGTGTTCCTCCTCACCCCGTACATCCTCGATTTCCAGGGCAAGGACCCGAACCCCGATCCGTTCGAGCTGAAGCCCCCCGCCGTGCAGGCAGAGGGCCCGGCTGCGCAGGAGGCCCCGGCCGCCGCTTCAGCCATCTCGATCGCTCCGACCACTCCGCTGACTCCGATCGTCCCGCTCGGCTCGGCCGGAAAGAGCGCCGATTCGAGCGCCGCCGCGGGGCACGCCTCCCTCGAGCGCGGCCGACTGCCCGAGACCTCGCTCCGGCTCGACGAGCAGGTCGCCACCCTTCCCAAGACCGTCAAGACCACCACGACCCGCGTCGTCGAATCGAAGCACGGCTCGGCGAAGGTCGTCTTCGATGACGGAGGCCATGTGCTCGCCAAGGAGTTCACGCCCGGCACGAAGGTCGGCGCCGTCGACTCCGACGATCTGCCGGAGCTGCCCGGCGAAACACCGCAGGTCCCCAGGGTCGCCACCGCGATGGGCGCCCCCGCGGCGAAGCCTGCCGCGGCACCGAGGTCCCGTTCTCTCGAACGAGCCGAGCATGCGCCAGTGGCCCGCGTGAGCAAGTTGGCCCCCTCGCCCGTGGAGCCCTCCGAGGCGATCGAGACCCCGAAGGCCAGGGCCGAGGTCCGGATGGCCGCGGCCGAGTCTTCCGCTCGTGCCACCGTTGCAGGCCAGGCCCGGCGGCCCGGGGCCCTCGATGCGGTCGTGCGCCAGCATCGCAACGCCGAAGCGAAGGCAAGGCAGACCGCCCCGGCTCCCGAGGAACTTGACAGCTTCCGGCGCCTGGTCGATCTGGCCAAGTCGGCCGAGAAGGCCAATGCCGCACCTCGCGCGGAGACCGCCGTCGTGGCATTGCGGAAGAAGGTTGAAGCTTCGACCAACAAGAGTTCCCGCGCGGGCGAGGACGTTCGCGAAGATGATGACGAGGATGCCAGCGACGCGCACGACGAAGATGCGCCTGTCTCCCTGGCCCGGTCATTGCCGGGTCCGGGGGCCGGCTCGGCCCTTGGCGGGGTCCGGGGCATCGCCCCGGCAATAGCTTCACTTCCCTCGGCTCCCCGAAGACTCTCGCAGGCTCGGGCCGAGCCGAAGCCGGTTCCGGCGGCTGCCTCCCAGGGTCACGGCACCAACCACCCCTATCTGCAGAAGCTGCGCGAGGAGCGGCTGAAGGCGAAGGCCGCCGAGGAGTTCGATGCGGTGGCCTCGGCCGGTCGCGCGGCCTCGAGCCGCAAGAGCTATGGAACGGCCGCGGAGGATGACGAGGACGGGCCGGCCGCCACGTCGCTCGCTCGCTCGCGAAGGTCGGTCCGACGGGCCACCCCCCTGCTTCCGCGGGTCGCTTCCAGGTCGGAGGCCGAGCGGGTCGAGACGGCCGCGAAAACCGCATCATCGGACGATCAGCCGCAGGCCAACGCCTCTCGGTCGACGGCAAGGCACGTTCGCGCCGCCGGCCGGGTCGAGGCCGCGGCTGCCGCTCCGGCCGTCCGGGTGCGGAATCCGGGCTCGCTCGCTCGGGTCGAAACCGCGCCGGCTCCCAGGGCCGCGATTCGCTCCCGCGCGCACGCTCGGCCTTCACTCGCCGTCGAGGTCGAGGAGTCCTACACCGAGCTGGCTGCCGGGCCGCAGCCCGCCGTCGTGAAGCGCTCCGCCGCGTCCTCCCCCGCGACAGCGGCCAGGCCGGCCTCGGATCGCGAGTTGCTGGCCCGCTTGCGTTCGCTGGCCGCAAACCGGCCCGAGCCTCCTGCCACTTCCGCTGCGAGCACCGCCGCCGGCACGACCGACCGCGATGCCTCGCTCCGCAAGCGCCTGCAGGCCCTCACCGCGAGCCGCGCCACCTCCGAGGAGCCTCAGGAGCGCGTGAGCGGTTCCAGTTTCGAGGAGCTGGCCCGGCAGCTCGAGCGCCAGCTCGGCACCGGCGGGGTCTGAGCCCAATTGCGGAAGATTTCCGAACGTTGGCGATCGGTCCCTGGTATCACCGTGTGGCGGATCGGAAACGGACCCGGTGAACTGACGGGGCGCTCGCGAGATCGCGGGGATCTCGGCCCGGCAGGGGTGCGGCCTTGACTTCCGGTTGCAGAGAGGGCTATAAGCGATTCTGCAACCAGGAAGGTGGCCGCCGGCAGGGGTCTGCCCGGTTCCGTCCAAGGAGGATCGGATGTACCGTCGAAACTACAGGTCTGGCTTCTCGCTGATCGAGCTCCTCATCGTGGTGGCCATCATTGCGGCCCTGATCGGAGTAGCGGTCCCCTATTTCCAGAACAACCTCGCCGAGGCCCAGATCACCAAGGCGAAGCAGGATCTGGACACCATCCGGAACGCCATCAACCTGTACGAGTCCCGCTTCAAGCCGCTCGTCGGCACCGACCTGAAGCAGATCCTCGGCCAGACGATGAACGAGATCCCGAGCGACCCCTGGGGCAACAGCTACATGCTCGATGCCAACATCGGCATCATCTTCACCTACGGGCAGGACGGCACCGTGGGGGGCCAGAGCGCCGATGCCGACCAGTACTTCCTCTACAAGCCGAAGCTGCAGCTCCGGAAGTGCGAGTACGAGGGTTCGTATGGTCCTCCTCAGGCCGACGTCAACAAGATGACCCTCTACTTCACCAAGCCGTTCGCGAAACTCGGCACTGATGCGGATCTCTCGAGCAGCCTCGTCCTGCGCTGGGACATCGGCTCCGGAACGGAAGGGCGCGGAACG
>CAZSVK010000336.1:0-6739 GCA_964610245.1 uncultured bacterium | reverse complement strand
GGGCAGGGGGACCTCGAGCGCGGCAGCGCGACCGATGGGCCCGGCGCGACTCGACGAGCTCGGCGCCGCCGTCGAGACCTTGCCAGATAACGCGGACATTGCCGGCGGCGCCGGGTCGAGGAGCGGAGGGCCCGTACCGAACAGGAGGCCTGTCGGAGCGCCCGGCTTGCCTCCTGGGCTCCCGCGAGCGGGTGAGGACCTCCGTGGCTGGCAGCTCCCGACGCGGGCTGGGCGGGAAGATCGGCGGCGAAGAAGAAGCGTGACGAGGCCCCGCGGCCGGGCGGTGGCTCCTCCTGCCATCGGGGCCTCTTCCTGCGTCTGGCTTTTCAGGGAGAGCGCGGCGGGTGTCTCCATCGCATTCGGGGGCGTGCCTGCGTGCGGGAGCGGAATCTCCCTCGCGGCGCCCGCGCGATCGCCGGTGCGCCGACGAGCTGGGGTGGCCCGGTTCCTTCTTTCGCTGCAGGTTCTTCTCTCGCGGTTCCGGCCGCACTCGAGTTGCTCGAGCTGGTCGGGGAGGGCCTTGGCGCCCAGGGCGACGAGCTCGCCGGCGAAACCTGCGGGAAGGCCGCGCAGCGCCTGCCGGTGCTTGTTCGCCGATTCGGACATGCGCACTCCAGTTGCCTCAAAGTCGCGACGAACGACGATCAGGGCACGCGGACCGTCTCGATCCCCGGCGCCGACGTCGACCGGCGCGAGAGGCGAGGACCTCCGCGGCCGCCAGCTGCAGGGGAGAGCCGAGCGGGAAGTTCGGCGGCGAAGAAGAAAGGAGGCGGGGCGCCCAGGCCGTGCGGTGCCTCGCTCGCCTGGTCGCACGGCTCCGTGCAACCTGCCCCCCCAGCCTGATGAGCTTCGCCCACTCCGCGCCGCAAGCGCGCTCCTGGCTCGCGCCGGTGTCGGCCTGCGGCCGACAATCGGCCGAACGCCTCCGGCGGGCTCGTCAGGCACAAGCAACATGAGGCCCGAGAACGAACCGTCAGGCAGCGACCTTGCGAAGCTTGATGGCGATCGCCTCGTCGGCCCGCCTGAGTTCGCCTTCCGACCACGTCAGCTCGCCACAGGCAGCGCACTTGTCTGGCATCAAGCCATCAATGCAAACCGGCCTTCCCTCGATGGTGAAAGTCCGAGAGACGATGACGCGCTCGACGAAGCCCTTGCCGCAGGCCGGGCACCGTGTCTCAACCTCACCGGCGACCCTTAGGCCGCTGGACTGTTTCCTTCTTGTATTGACGGATCGTGACGGCATACCAACGGTTCTCCCCTCTGAAGGATACCCACTTGCCGGTTACGTAGAGCATCCGGCCCCAGGTATCGCGGCCCGTGAACGTGTCCTTCCAGCCATCGATGGCGACGCCATGCTCGTCCGCCTCACGCTTCCAGGCCTGGGCCGTCGAGGCGGCAGAAACCACGTCGCCCCATTCCAGCCCGAGGCTGGCACTGTCAGATCCGGAGGTTTTCTACTCTGGGCCCGTCCTCCGTTTCCAGTCGTGCATAAAGTAGTAGCTTACTGCGGTCAGGGTCAGGTGTCGCTGGATGCCCGTGTAGGTGCGGAGTTCTGCATGATTGAGACCCAATTCCGTCCTGCAATCCTGAGCATCGTTCGACTCGCCAGCGTGAAAATGCGATGTAGACCAGAACCTCGATCGGTGTCCCTGGATGGGCGTTGGACAGGGAGTATTCAGCTCGCGCGTTCGGAAGTTGCGCCCGATGAGCAACCACTGGACATCGGGCCGCGCCACGGCTTCGATCCCCTGCGTGCAGTCCCCAGACTCGCGTCAGGGGATCTCGGCGTTTCCGGCCGCAAACGGCGTCACGCCGCACCGCGTCAACGCCGCATCAATACTACCTGGAGCGGCCTCTGTCTGGCCGGACTCGCGTCAGAGATGGGAAAGCCGAACCGTCCGGGGCATTTGGGAATCCCGCGCCTGCTCATCCGGTTGCGGCGGCTCACGCCTTGCCGGATTTCCGGCCTCGACCGGCCGGCATCTTCGACTCGAGAATCCTCGGCGGGCTGGGCTCGTCGTCGAAGTACTCGGCGGCGCTCAGGTGACCCAATCGCTTCAGCGAACGCACCAGCACCTTCTCGCTGTCCGGATAGACGCAGACCTCGTCGGGCCGGTTCTCGCCGATGGCGATGTAGACCAGATCCTGGTCGGAGGTGTTGGCAATCTGGTGCCCCTCGCCGGAGTTGCGGGGGCACGAGATGCAATCACCGGCGGTCAGATCGACGAGTCGCTCGCCATAGCGCAGCAGGCCGGCCCCCGAGAGCACGATGAACAGCTCGTCCTCGTGCACGTGCCAGTGGAACGGAGCGTAGGTCCGGCCAGGCGGCAGCGTGACCTTCACCGCCCCGAGGTGCCCCTTCGCCTGCGGCATGGAGGGGGTCAGCCGTACCTCGGTGCCGCCGAAGTGCCTCCCGGTGCGGTAGTCCTCGACGGGCAGCTCGTTCCAGTTGACGACGTGGGGATGCTTGGGCGCGCGCTTCCTGGCCATGGGTCCTCCTCTTCAGCCGGAAGCCATCTTACGCCCCTGGCCCGGGCCGGATCACTGCCGGGCTCGCGGAAAGGGGCCTCAGCGCGCGGATCCCTGCCGTTCTAGCTGGGCGACTGCCGCGACGGCGGCGGCCGCTGCCGGCCCCTCGCCGGCGTTCGCCAGGTCGCGCAGCGCCGGCAGCGCAGCCCGATCGCCGATGGCAGCCAGGGCCCCAGCGACCGCTTGCAAGGTCTCGACCTCTTCCAGGTTGAGCAGAGTCACGAGCTTGGGGACCGCCGCGCGAGCCCTCAGGGCGGCAAGCGACTGGACCGCAATCCGGACCACCCGCAGATCTTCCTCGTCGAGACCCGCCAGCAGCTTGCGCACCGCGCGCGTGCGCATGGCCGCCGGACCGGTCACCGAGGCCAGCGCGTCGAGCGATGAGGCGCGGACGGAGAGGTCACGCGCGTCCGCGAGTTCGAGCAGCCGCCGGGCCGGCGTCCCTCGAAAATCCTTCAACTGGAGTGGGGGGGGAGGCGAACTCTGCACCGGGGAGGGCTCGGTCGCGGCGCGCCGCTCGCGTTCCCGCTCGACCTCCTCCAGGATCTCCTGCGACGACCGGACCGGCGCCGATCCGGGAACTTCGGCCGGCACTGACCCCGCCGACGAGCCGCCCGACGGAGAGAACACCGAGACCGGCTTGCGCCCGGGCCCGCCGGGGACGAACACCTCTCCTCCGACGATGATCGGCCCCGATCCGTCGCCCACCACGACCCAGTGGCCGGGCGTGGCGGGGCCGCCGGGGACGAAGATCCGGCCGCTGGTGAGGCCCGGGTAGCCTGGAACGCCCCCACGGGCCTGCGCCGCGCTTCCGCTGGCAGCTGGGCCACCGCCCGCCCACGCGGGCAACGGCTGGCCGCGCGCCACGCCGACGGCGACCATCGCAAGGAGCAGGGCCAGCACCGGGTGTCTCATCTCTTCCACCGGCTATCTTGGTTGCCGGCGAAGGCACCGGGTTGCGGGCGGCGCGCCAACACTTCCCGCCGGCGGTGTGCCCGCGAGGCGGGCCGGACGCTCACTTCACCTTTTCGAGGATGGTGACGTTGCGGCGGCCGGCCGTGTTCACTCGCACGCGGTAGACCGACTTGCCGTCGGCGTCGCGGACGATGGCGGTGCGCGAATCGGCGGCTTGCCGGTTGTTGAAGAAGACCGTGGCGTCGCGGAACTGGGGCAACTCCTTGCGGATGCTCTTCTCGGCCGAGTAACGCAGCTCGTTCTCCCGCCGCAGCCGCTCGGCCGGCGTGGTAACTTCGAAGTTGTAGAGCTTGCCGCTATTGTCGTCGGTGAGCTTGCCGCCGGCCTTCAGGTCTTCCCCCTCGAACGACAGGCCATAGGTGCCGATGCGGTTCACGAAGGTGACCGCCTCGTAGGTGCCCTTGTCGTTCATCCGCATCGGAACGCGCAGCTTGCCCAGATCGCCCCAGGTATCGAGGATGAGCACGGGCTTGGCCCGGATGGTCATCGAGCCGTTGTAGGTCACGTGCACCAGGGCATCGGGCGCATCGGAGAGGATGCGGATCTGCACCGGGTTGTCGGCGGCCGCGAGCGAGCCGCAGAAGGCGAGGGCGAGCAACAGGACGAGCGGGCAACGACGGTTCATCAGGGTCTCCAGAGCGTGAGCGGCGCGGTCAGGGGCGCGGTGGCGGCGTGGGTGTACTCGAAGCTCGTGACGAACGTGGCGTCGTTGCCGGCGCGGTCGGCCGTGCGGACGGTCATCAGATAGACCCCGTCGGCCGAGCCGTCGACGGGCAACGAGGCCGGCTGGCCGGAGCCGTCGAGAATCTCGAACAGGATCTTATAACGCGTGTCCCGCGGGTTGTAATCCGGCCGGGTGGGATCGGTGGCATTCGGGCTGTGTACGAAGGCGATGCCCGGCACCCGGGCAGCCGGGTGGCCCGCGTTGCCCCGGAAGTCGAGCTGGATCCCGGAGGCGGAGAGCTGGATCCCGGAACCGGGGTTGCCGTTGGAGGCCGCCGGATCGTCGAGGAAGGCGTCCACGACCCGGAGCGGGCCACGAAGACGCACCCCCGCCGTGGGGGCCGACGGCTCGCCGCGCGGTGAGGTGGTGTCGAGCACGAACTCGCGGACAATCACCGCGACGTTGCCGGCACTATCGGCGGCCCGCACCTCGACGAGGTAGGTGCCGTCGTTGCGTCCGAGCCGGGGATCGGTCTCGCCGGGCGGAAGATACGGGCCAGGGGCGGGGTTCTCGAAATCGTCCCGGCCGTCGCCGTCCTGATCGCGGGAAACGGTCAGCACCAGCTTCCCGTCGACGCGCGACAGCGAGGTCAGCACTTCGCGGGGCACGCTGGTAGGGCCGCCCAGGCGGGAGAGCAGCTTCGCCGTGGACCGGGCCGGATCGAAGTCTGGGCTCGAGCCCTGGATCTCGACGCGCTCCAGTCGCCGGACGCTGGCGCCGCTGCCCGGGATCGGGTTGGACGGGTTCGGAAACGGCTGGCTGAACACCGGGTTGATGCTGACCGACACGCCGGAGCCGGCAACGGGCGTCGCGTCCAGTCCGAGCGAGAGGTTGGCGTTCGAACGATTTCCGGCGAGGTCGGTCAGGTCGACCTCGATGCGATAGGTGCCCTCGATCGGATCGGCCCGGCCGTCGCCGTCGGTGTCTGTGAAGACGCCGCCCCTGGGGTCGTAGGGATCGGGCATCATCAGTACCAGCGCGGGCTGACGGGCCACAACCATCCCTGGGAGCTGGCGGCCCCGCGGGTCGAACACCCGCATCGTGACGAGGCTTCCGACCTGGCTCCAGTCGACCCCGCTGGCCTGGTCGGTCGCGACGTTGGGGCCAGTGAAGCTGCCGTCGTCGGCCCGGTTGTAGTCGGCGACGAAAACCATGATCTCGCGGGGAAAGCCGCTGGCGGGCAGTACCTGGTTCTCGGCCGGGATGGAGCGCGACTGCCCGGGCACGCGCGCGTCGACCCGCCGTAGCCCGGGGGCCTGGGAATCGACCACGAGCGCACGCGCCTGGACGTGGGCGACCAGCGGGTTGAGCGCCCGGTCGTAGCCCCAGTCGGGCTGCTGCCCGTCGAACTCGCCTGTGATCTCGAGAGTCGCCGGACCGTTCGTGGCCGGCGACGGCACCGGAAACACCCGATAGACGAAGAGCGGGTTGGCCGAGCCATCGGTGAGCCCCGCCTCGACCGGCAGTCCCCCGGTATGACGCAACTGCACCCGGGGCGGCGAGGCCATCGGCTCGCTGACCGTCACCCTCACTTCGACGTTACCGATACCGACGAAGACGTTTCCCGCCTCGTGCACCTGCCGCCGGGCGGGGTCGTCGGGGAAGGTCACGAGCTGCACGCGCACCACCCGCGGAGGCACCGTATCACGCCCGACCGGCACGTCCACCGCGAGCGCTTCGGGCTCCCGGTACAGGATGTCGAACAACCCCATCCGCTGGTGGTCGAAGGCCCCCTGCGCCGCGACGGGGCCCGCGGTCATGGTCAGCGCTGAAGCCAGGCCCAGCACGGAGAGGGCCGCCCGGGCCGCGAGCCGGGCCGGCCGGAAGGAAGGACGGACAGCGGATGCGCGAAGTTGCATGTTCCCTCACTCCCCCAGCCGGATGACAGGCCCTTTGCCCACGTTGGGGCGCGAGCCGTCCGACATCTTGTCGGCCACCGTCAGCGAGATCTGGCCAGGTCCCTCAGGCATGCCCGTCAGCGAGACGGAAAGCTCGAACTGCCCGCCCGCCCCGGCCACGGACGTCGTCGCGGGCGCCGAGCCTGCCCGCGCCGTCAGCACGAGCTGCTCGGGCGGTGCGCCGGAAGGGCCGTCGTTGACAAGACCGCGCAGGCCGATCGCATCGGCCGACGTGTAGTAGCTGCGGGCCGGGTCGAAGGCCTCCCACGCCAGGCGAGGATCAACCCGGATCTGCGTCAGGGTCAGCACCGGAGCCTGATTGTCGAAGACGATGAAGACCGGCTGGCTCACCGCGATGACCGTCGTGGGCTGGGCGGTCACCCTCACCGAGACCGTCTTGAGCCCCGGCGTGTTGAAGTAGGCGCCCACGGTGCCGCTCGCCCGGCACCTGTTCGGCGCGCCGACGTCGGCGTGCCGCGACCCGGGTCGCGGAGCGAGGACCCCCGATGCAGCCCACCGTCAAGGATGCCGCCAAGCTCCTGCCGGTCTCCGAGCGGACCGTCTACCGCTGGATCCACGACCGCGAATTGCCGGCCCAGCAGGTCAACGGGCA
>CAZSVK010000335.1:0-6742 GCA_964610245.1 uncultured bacterium | reverse complement strand
TCCGGGTCGGCGCCGCATCCCCAGCACTCGGCCAGCTCCCGCGCGTCGTAAAGCCGGCGTTCTGTCCCGGGGCCGCCGAGGCCCTGCGCCAGCTCCGCAAGCGCGGCGACGTCGAGCGGACGCGCGGGGCCGAAGCCGGGCAGAGCGGGATGGACGGCACGTGGGCGCGCCGCGCGGTAGGAGAAGTCGAGCGCGTCGCCCAGGCCCGGCAGGTAGACGCCCTCCCGGGCGCGCGTGGCCACGCCCCGAGCCAGCCCCGGCCGGGCGGTGCCCTCGCCGTGGACCAGCACGACGTCCCGCGGATGCAGGTGGCCGAGCAACGCGGCGAGCTCGCTCCCGTCGGCGTGCGCCGAGAGCGAATAGCGGGCGACCCGGCAGGCCACCGGCACCGTCTCTCCGCCCAGCCTGAGCCCTCGCGAGGCGCCCGAGGCGAGGTCGAGCAGCGCGCGCCCGGGCGATTCCTCGTCCTGGTAACCGGTGATGGCGATCAGGTTCCGAGGGTCGGGCGCAAGCAGCGCGGCGTACTGCGGGGAGGGCCCGCCGCTGAGCATCCCGCTGGAGGAGACGATGCAGCAGGGCGG
The DNA here is from genome assembly GCA_964610245.1 of uncultured bacterium. Lineage (GTDB taxonomy): Bacteria > Muiribacteriota > UBA6191 > JACPRK01 > JACPRK01 > CAZSVK01. Next base: position 6,161 of record CAZSVK010000335.1, on the reverse strand, counting down.
GCCGGCCGCGATCTCGGCGCGCTGGGCAGGCCGCTCCACGGGACAGACGGGACCTTTCGAGTCGAAGAACGGGTTGCCCGACTTCTCGATGCGCCGGCGCAGGTAGGGCGAGACCCACTCCGGATACATCGAGTAGGCCGCGCAGACGCTGCGGACCATCCCATCGACCCAGACCGGAAACTCGGGGCACTGCTTGCGGGAAAAGGCCCGCCGGAGCAGCAGCAGCACCTCCTGGGCGCGCCCCAGCGCGAAGGCGGGGATCAGCACCTTGCCGCCGGCAGCCACCACCTCCGCGACGGTCTCGGCCAGCCGCCGCTCCTCGGCCTGGCGATTGGCGTGCATCCGATCGCCGTAGGTCGATTCGACGATCGCCAGGTCGGGCCGGAGCCGGGGAGGGAGCATCCCGGGTACGGAGAGCTGGTCCGTGATGGAGAGATCGCCCGAGACGAACACGCGGCCCTCGGCGCACTCCAGCGCCACGGCGGAAGCGCCCAGGACGTGCCCGGCCGGGAAGTGGGTCAAGGTGACGGCGCCGCCGGCCAGCTCGACCGGTTCCAGGAAGCGAGTGGGGGTCGCGCGCGCGAGCAGACCTTCGACCGCTTCGAGCGAGTAGAGAGGCAGTTCGCCCTCGCGCTCGAGCTTGCCACCCATGATCTTGACCGCGTCGAGCAGCAGGACCTTCAGGAGAGTCAGCGTCGGCGCGGTGGCGAAGACCGGCACCTCCGGGCAGTTCGCGTGGAGCAGCGGCAGCGCGCCGGTGTGGTCGAGATGGGCGTGAGTCAGGACGATCGCGTCGAGCCCGCCCGCCTCCTGGATGGCGCGCAGGTCGGGGAGCGGGTCTCGCGCTCCGCCACCCATCCTAACGCCGCAGTCGACCAGGACACGCCGGCCCGCGAGTTCGAGGAGGGTGCAACTGGCGCCGATCTCATCGGCCCCGCCCAGGAAGGTGACGCGCATGGTCCGCAGGCTACACGCCAGTCGGCAGGGCCGGCAAGCCGTGTCGGCGCAACCGGCGCAGTCGCAGTTCATGGGAGAAGGGAAGAGACTCTACTTGTCTCTCGGGAGCGCTGCTCCCGAATCCTCGCCAGGGGATAGGTTCTCCCCTACCATGGCGGGACCCCGCCCAAGAGACTGGCTGGCGGAGTCTTCCCCCTCCGTTCGTCCTGAGCTTGTCGAAGGATGGACGGAGGGGGCCGCCATACAGTCTGGCCCCCCCGATGACTGGAGGGAGTCTTGCCCGCGCTCGCAGCCCAGAGTCCTCGGGAGTGCCGATCAAGCCTCGATTCCTCTTCTCCTGGGCTGGTCCAGGGCCCGCCTCAACTCCTCCCAGGACAATACCGATGACTGGGCCGAGGGATTTGTTCGATTGACGCCGACCATCCCGGCCTGCCGCTCGTCCGAGCCGACGGGACGGCGCCGTGCACGCCCTCGAGAGGTAGCGCTCGATGGATGCCCGTCGCAGTGCGACCGGGTCACGACCCGGCCATCGGCTCGCGATCGCGCTGGCCGGAATGCTCGTCCTGGCAGCCACCGCGGCCGCCGCTCCGCTGAAGGCCCGGCCTGCCCGGAGTCCGCACGGGAAGACCGATCGAGCGAAGAAGGCGTCCCCGGAGATCGCCTCCCCTCGGAGCCAATCCACGAGTGGCGAAACTGAGCTGAGGGCCGAGCTGCAGCGCACGCGCGACGAGCTGGCGGCGGTTCGCCAGAACGCCGAGGCAGCGGGGGAGCAGACCCGGCTCCGGCTGGAGAAACTGGAACAGGGGGCCGCGCCCGCAAGTTCGGCGGTGACGGCCTGCGCGACTTCTGCGGTCAGCTGGCGCGAGCTGACGCCCAGCGGGGGCAAGCTGCGTTTCTATGGCTACCTCCGGGCGGACGTCCAGCACGACAGCCGCCTGCCCGACAACTCGATCTTCGCGCAGTACGCCCGCTCACGCGATGCCTTCTTGCTGCCCGCGAGCAGCCTGACGATGACGCCGCGCTGGTCGCGGCTCGGCGTCGACCAGACCGCCTCGAAGCTCGGCGCTCTCGGCGGCCCGAAGATGACGGGCAAGCTCGAGATCGACTTCTACAACATCGAGAACCAGGGGCTGCTGGCCGACTCGCGCGAGTTCCCGCGAATCCGGCACGCCTGGGTGCGCGCGGACTGGGCCCGGATCTGGTTGCTGGCCGGTCAGGCCGCGGACGTGATGTCACCGCTGAATCCGATGGGAGGCGACGTCTCGATCCTCTGGAACGGCGGAAACCTCGGTGACCGCAGACCTCAGCTCCAGCTCGGCTGGCACGCCGGTCCGGGTAGCCCGGCAGCGGGTTGGTCGTTCGTGGCGGCGGCGGGCCAGTCCGGCGCCGTGGACAATCTGCGCGATCTGAGCCTTGCAGGCGCGCCGAATCCGTTGCGAGGCGCCGACAGCGGAGAGCCCACGTGGGAGGGCAGGTTGGGTTACGAGAGGTCCGTGACCGGACGCAAGGACAAGTTGCAGGCGGGTCTGTGGGGCCATCGCGCGCGCCAGCAGGTCGACCGCCCGATCGCGGGGCGGCGCGAGTTCCGCAGCCACTCCTTCGGGGCGGATCTGCAACTCCCGATCGCAAGCTGGCTCACGATGCGCGGCGAGACCTGGACGGGCGCCAACCTGTCCGACGTCAGGGGCGGCATCTGCCAGGGCGTCGACGCGACCACCGGCAAGGAGATCCGCAGCGCAGGCGGCTGGGGCGAGCTGGCTTGCAAGTTGAGCACCCGCTACACGCTGGGTCTGGGCTATGCCGAGGACACCCCGGGATTCCGGGACGTCTCTCTGGGCGGCCGCACGGGCAACCGGGTTCACACCGTCGCCAACCGGTACCGGCTCGGCGAGCGCATCGAGCTGGGTCTGGACCTCAACCGCTACGTCACCAACTTCTCGGGGCTGCGAGACGGCGCGGACAACCGCCTCACGTTCTACGTGCAGAACAGCTTCTGAGACAGGTGTCAGGGGTCGGGGTTCAGGGGTCGGGGGTCGGGGCCTGCGCAGGCGCCGTCGGCGAGAGCCCGGGAGAAAAGCGCACGATCATGCATCGTGCCGGGGCACCTTCCGGACGATAAGTCTAGGAGAGGCCAGATTTGAAAGCTATCTGGGCAATTGTGACACCATCCCTATCTAGCCGCAGGAAGGCCTGCGCCGCGCTGCTGGCGGCGCTGCTCGGGACACCCCTGACGCTGGCGGGAGTCGCGCTCGCGCCCACGCCGGCAGGGGTCTCCTCCACCGAGGCACCCGCCTGGCTGTCGATGGAGCCGGCGGCCCCGGTCCAGCCGGTCATGGAGAAGCCGGTCCCGGTGCGCGCCGAGTCGAAGGCATCCAGGCCGGCCCGGACGGCCGCGTCGGCGAAGTCCTTCCCGACGAAGAGCCGGAAGAAGGTCACGATCTCTCCGAAACCAGCAGCCAGGGCGGCCACGAAGCCCGCCGCCACTCCGGCCGAAAGGCCCGCCGCCCCCCCCGCCAGCAAGCCCGCGGCAAAGCCGTCGAGCCAGGCCGCGCCTCCCGTCAAGGCAGTCGCCAAGGCGCCGGTACCGGCCGCCACGCCCGCCGCCACGCCCGCCGCCGCGCCCGCCGCCACGCCCGCCGCCACGCCGGCCGCGAAGGCGATCGAACAGGCCGTGGCCGCCCCCTCGCAGCCAGTCGTGAAGTCGGCCCCACCTGCCCCGGAGCCCGCTCCCGAGAAGAGCAAGGCCTACCCGGCGGGGGCCTGCCCGGCGGGGGCCTACCCGGCGGGGGCCTGCCCGGCGGGGGCTCGCCCGGAGGCCGCCCCGCTCACGGCGGGCAACATCGTCCTGGTGCCTCTGGCATCCGACCCCCCGGTTCCCACCGCGGCGGAGACGCCTCGACAGACCATCGACATGTTGCTGCGGCGGCGGCGCTTCGGCCGCATCCAGAACAGGGACGCCTCCCAGGCCGCGGTCCCGCCCGTCACGGCGCCGATCTCGACCACTCAGGGCGCGCCGCCGGATCCTGACGACGACGGGCCATCGCCCTCGATCATCCAGGCCGCCCCGCCGGTGCCCGAGATGCCTCCGATGCCGCCGATGCCGTCGTCGGACGCGGCCGGCCCGGCCGGCCCGGCCGGGTCGATCCTCACGCCCTCTTCGCAGACGATCGGCTCGGCGCAGGCCGCGATGGTCCCTCTCACCGTGGCCAGCGACCCTTCGTCGTTCGCGTCGACTGCGGCCACCGAGACGCAGACGCCCTCGTTCGACGAGATGCTCAACGTAGACCTCCGCGAAACGGAGATCAAGGCGTTCATCAAGGTGCTGAGCGAGCGGACCCACACCAACTGGCTGTTCGACCCGAACCTGGCCGGCAAGGTGACGCTGCTCGGACCGGGCCAGATGACGCTGCGAGAGGCGCTGGCCCTGCTGCGCTCGATCCTGGAGTTCAAGGACCTGACCGTCGAGACGGTCGGCAGCGTCAGCCGCATCGTTCCCCGGAACCAGGGCCGCTTCCGCAACACCGAGCTGCGCCTGAACGCTTACGTTGCCCCCGGCGACAGCTCCCTGGCGGAGGACAAGCTGGTCACGCAGTACGTGCGGCTCAAGTATCGTAACGCCAACGATATCAGAGGCATCCTCCTGAACTTCTGCCGCGACGGAGCGGCGATCCTCCCTTACCTGCCGACCAACAGCCTCTTCATCACCGACAACGGCACCTACATCCACCGGCTGATGAAGATCGTCGAGGAGCTGGACACGCCCGACACCTCCAAACGCGTGGCGGTCATCCCCCTGCGTTATGCGTTCGCCAAGACGATCCTGCAGCCGCTGACCGAGATCATCAAGCAGACGCGCGATCTGGCAGTCGCCTCGGGAACCGGCGCGAGCGCGGCGGCGCCCAAGCCGGAGACGCCCGTGCCGGCCCCTCCGGCCGCTGGCGGCGCACCCACCGCGGCGCCCACGATCCTCGTGGACGACGCCGACAATCAGCTGCTGGTGATCGCCCTTCCCGAGGAACTCGACTCGATCCAGGCCGCGGTGCGGCTCCTGGACAAGGATCCTGGCCACGTGCCAGAGATCCGCCTGCTCCCGCTGCGGCACTCCGATCCCGAGTCGGTCGCCCGCCTCGTGACCGACGCCTTCAAGTCCGATCCGGCAATCGGCAGCAGCGTCAAGGCGTTCAGCGTCATCCCGGACAAGCGCACCGGCTCGTTGATGGTCACCACCTACTCCCCGGCAATGATGGAGCGCGTGCTGAACCTGGTGCAGAAGCTCGACATCCCGATGATCACCGCCGGCGCCGCGGTCCGCGTCTACAAGCTCGAGTACGCCGAGGCCAAGAAGGTCGCCGAGGTGATCAACGGACTCAGCGGGGCCGAGGACGAGATCGCGACCTCCGTGGTAGGCAGCGGCTCGACCACCGGCAGCGCCAAGCCATCCGGCTCCCCCCTCGACATCTTCGGCCGGCCGCCCGGCGCCACGAACCAGGGCCAGGGCGGCACCCCCAACGCGAAACAGACCACGGTCATCGCCGACGAGGCGACCAACTCCCTGGTCATCGTGGCCACGCGCCAGCGGTTCGACCAGCTCACCTCCGTCATCCGGGAGCTGGACGTCGTGCGGCCCCAGGTGCTGGTGGAGGTCCTGATCGTCCGGATCGACGTCGACCGCGCCCGACACCTCGGGCTCGACTTCAACGCCGTGAACGCCGACAGCAAGAGCGGCCGGCCCTTCGCCATCGGCTCGACCGGGCAGCTGGGTTCGCTCTTCTCGACCACCGGCGTACGCAACGGACTGAACCTGGGGCTTCTCGACGGCGGCAACTTCGACATCGCCGCCGCCGCCCGAGGCGACCTCTCGCAGCTGACCAAGATCGGCGTGTTGATCAACGTGTTGTCGACCGACAGCCGGGCCAACATCCTCTCGGCGCCCAAGCTGCTGACCGGCGACAACCAGGAAGCGAAGATCACCGTCGGCGCGCAGGTGCGCATCCCGCAGGGCTCGACGCTCAACGCCATCAACACCATCACCAACTTCGTGACGGAAGACCTGGGCGTGATGATGCAGCTGACGCCGCGCATCACGAAGAACGACTTCGTCGCGATGAAGATCAAGGCCCAGATCAAGAACCTGATTCCGAATCAGGCCGTGGCCGGACTGCCCGTCATCTCCAACAGCGACATCGAGACCAACATCACCGTCG
>CAZSVK010000334.1:0-6769 GCA_964610245.1 uncultured bacterium | reverse complement strand
GATCGGCACTTTCGAGGACTCTGACTTGCAGGCGCGGGCAAGACTCACTCCAGTCCTCGGGGGGTCCAGGGGCGAACTTCGCCCTTGGCGAGGGTTCGGGAGCGGAGTTCCCGAGAGGGTTCTCGACTCCTTCAGGGCATCTCACGCCTCGAGCGCCTCCTCGAGGCGATCGCGGTTGAAGCCCTGGATGACCACCTCGCCGATCACGATGGTCGGAGTGCCCCGGCCCTGGTACTTCTGGGTCAGCTCCTCGAAGGCGCTGTCGCTGGCGGTGATGTCCAGCTCCTCGAATTCGACGCCCTTCGACTTGAGGTACTCCTTCGCGTTCATGCAGGCGCCGCAGCCGGGCTGAGTGTAGATCTTGACAGTCCTCTGGGTCATCGGTGCCTCCTGACCGGCGCGCGCAGCGGGGGCCGCCGCGGGCGTGAACTCTCCGGCCGCCTCGCGGCCGTTGCGACCGGGGGCCGGGGGAGGTCATCTTAGCACGGGCCCTCCGGGAGGTCGGAGCCCCTGGCGCGCAACGAGATGAGGATTGACTCCGGCCTTCGCCGTTCGGTAAAAGTGGGCCGTTCGAAGGGAGAAACGGGCATGTTGCAAGTTGGAGAAAAAGCTCCTGGCTTTCACGCGAGAACCGACGCCGGCGAAGATTTCGAACTCTCCGATTTCCGGGGCCGGGTGGTCATCCTGTACTTCTACCCGAAGGACGACACGCCCGGGTGCACGAAGGAGGCCTGCGACTTCCGCGACTCCTACGAGGCGATCCTCCGCAAGGGGGCCGTCCTGATCGGATGCAGCGCCGATCCGGCCGCCAGCCACGAGAAGTTCAAGTCCAAGTACAGTCTCCCTTTTCCGCTGGTCGCCGACGAGAGCCACGAGATCTGCACCGCCTACGGCGTCTGGCAAGAGAAGAAGATGTATGGCAAGTCCCACATGGGCATCGTCCGCACGACCTTCATCATCGATCCCAGGGGCAACATCTCGCACCGCTTCGACAAGGTCAAGGTCGAGGGCCACGTCGACGAGATCCTGGGGAAGGTCTGAACGGGCCTACGAGTTCTGCTATGAAGAACGTCCCCCCTCAGGATGCGAGGCTGCGCCGGTAGAACGAAGTTGACCAATCACAGAGACACAGAGGCACAGAGACACAGAGGGGGAGTTGACTCCATCAAGGCTGCCTACTTCTCTGTGCCTCTGTGTCTCTGTGCCTCTGTGATACCTGTCCTGATAGGGCGTCCGGTCTTTCGTTCGACAGCGTGCGCACGGGGCGCATGTCGTCTGTGATAGACCCCGGCCTCGGGCTGCGACGTGAGCCCGCGCCGTGTTCCCCAGTTTCCCTGTAGCCATCACAAGGAGTGATCGTCCCTTGCATTACCGAGTCTCTGCCCAGGCACCTCGCACGCATCTCCTCGACGTCGAGTTCGAGTTCGACTCGCGGGGCTCCGAGCCAATCCGCGTGGCCTTCCCGGTCTGGGTCCCGGGCCACTACATGGTCGAGGACTTCGCCGGCCAGGTGCGCGCCGAACATGCGGTGGGCGACAACGGGCGTGCCCTCCCTTGCGTGAAGCTCGACAAGACCACCTGGGAAGTCCGCCCAGGCCGCTCCAAGAGCGTGCGCTTCCGCTTTCAGAGCTGGTGCTACGAGGACACGACTCACTCGAGCTTCCTCGACGACGAGAGGCTGTCGCTCAACGGCGGCCATGTCTTCCCCTACGTCGAGGGCCGCTTGCAGGAGCCGTGTACCGTCGCCTTCCAGCTCCCCGCCGACTGGGAAGGCCCCTACACCGGCCTCGAGCCGGTCGCCGGCCGGCCCGGCGTCTTCTCCGCGGCCGACTACGACGAACTGCTCGACTGCCCCGCGGTCGCCGGCCACCCGTTCGTCTCGCGGTTCGAGATCGACGGAGTGCCCCACTATCTGGTGGTCACCGGAAAGTCGAACGCTCCGCTGCAGACGTTGACCCGCGACCTCGAGAAGATCTGCCGCACCGAGGCCGCGCTATTCGGCCCGCTGCCGTACAAACACTTCCACTTCCTGCTCGATCTCTCCCAGGAGCGGGGCGGCGGCCTGGAGCATCGCAACAGCACCCACTGCCGGCTCGGCCGCTGGAGCTTCCATCCGCGGGCGGGATACGTCGACGCCCTGGGGCTCTTCGCCCACGAGTTCTTCCACACGTGGAACGTCAAGCGGCTGCGCCCGGCGCCTCTGGGGCCATTCGACTACTCGAAGGAGATCTACACACCGCTGCTGTGGTTCGCGGAAGGGCTGACCAGCTACTACGAGTCGCTCTGCCTGCGCCGCTCGGGCGTCGTAACGCCGCGCGAGTTCCTCGACCTGCTCGGCCGCGAACTTCAGAAGCTCTCGCTGGTGCCGGGCCGCCGGTTCCAGACGCTCGAGATGTCCAGCTTCGAGACCTGGGTCAAGTTCTACAAGCGCGGCGCCCACCAGCTCAACTCGCAGATCAGCTACTACAACAAGGGCGCGCTCGTTGGTCTGCTGCTCGATATGGAGCTGCGCAAGCTCACCTCGAACAAGCGCTCGCTCGACGACCTGATGCGCCGGATGTACCGCGAGTACTACCAGCGCCAGAGCCGGGGCTTCACCGTCGACGAACTGGAGGCCGAGGCGAGCGCCCTGGCCGGCCGCTCGATGAAGGCCTTCTTCGAGCTGGCCTGCCGCAGCACCGAGGAACTGGACGTCAAGTCGGCCCTCGCCACCGCCGGCCTCGAGCTGGCCGACCTCGACGCCCGGCCGCCCGCGGGCGAGGTGATCCCGGGCGCCCGCAGCGAGCCGCTCTCTTACCTTGGCATCAACGTCAAGCTCGGCAAGTCACTGAACGTCGACAACGTTCTCGACGGCAGCCCCGCGGCCGAGGCCGGCTTCGCGCCCGGCGACGAGATGCTCGCCGTCAACCGTGCCCGGCTCACCCCGGCCCGCCTCGAGGGCCTGCTCGCCGAGAACGTCCCCGGCACGAGGCTGACCTTTCTGATCGACCGTTCCGGCGAGATCCGCGAGCTGGACGTGGTCCTCGGCACGCGCCGCGGAATCTCGGTCAGCGTGCGACCGAAGGCCTCGGCCAACGCGCTGCAGAAGGCCGTCTGCAAGAGCTGGATGAAGACCGATTGGACCAAGCTAGACCGAACCTCGCCGCCGGTCGTGCAGCGCGAGCGTGACCGCGTCGGATAGGAGCAGACCATGGCAGAGAAGACTCAAGACTACCCGGTCGGGCTGCTCTATCTCGACGACGAGTTGGGCACCGAACTCCACAAGCGACTGAACGCCACCATTCCCTTCCAGGACAAGGACGGCGTCTGGAAGAAAGTGGTCGCCGAGCACATCGAGATCACCGAGATGGACATCGACCATCGCGCCAAGTACCGCGTGCTGGTCGACCGCTGCTCGCACCTGCTCCCGCAGGCGGTCAGCGCGTTCATGATGTTCGCCCACCAGGGCGTCCACGTCGTGAACAACCCGCTCTCGTTCCAGTACTTCATCGCAACCAAGGACTTCGGGTTCCACGTCTGCCGGGCCCTCGGCATCAGCGTCCCCGACACCATCGTCCTGCCGCCCAAGGTCAACCCCTACCTCAAGGATCCGCGCTACTTCCGCTACCACCGGCACTTCGACTGGGATTCGATCATCCAGCGCATCGGGTTCCCCGCCTATCTCAAGCCGGCGGAGGGCCGCGGCGCCCGCAACTGCTGGAAGGTTCGCAACGCCGATGAACTCCTGCATTACTACGACCAGAGCGGCTCCGACGTCATGACCCTCCAGAGGGCCGTTCCCTCCCCCCACGAGTGGCAGGTCCGCTGCCTCTGCCTGGGCCGCAAGATCGTCCCCATCAAGTACACCTTCCGCGACCGCGACTGGTCGACCTACGAGTACTCCGAGGGCTTCCTGTCACCCGAGACGGGCCACAAGGTGCTCGAACAGGCCAAGATCATCAACCGCGTGTTCGGCTACGAGATGAACTCGATCGAGTTCATGCTCGATGAACAGGGCGAGCCCTGGGCGATCGACTTCAACAATCCCGTCCCCGACGGCCGGCGCGACAAGCTGGGTGAGGTCTACTTCAACGACTACGTCAACGGCCTGCTCGACCTCGTGCTCGAGGTCGCTCGAGAGAACCCGCCCTATCCCTTCCTGCCATCCGAACTCAACACCTACGCCGAGATCGCCCGGATGGACTGCCCGACGAAGGAGAAGTACCGTCTCGCCCTGGAAGAGGCGAACAAGTACTACAGGTGGTAAGAGTCAGGGGTTAGGGGTTAGCGGTTAGGGGTTAGGCGAGAACGGATGGTCGCACGCGTGGTGTGCGCCAGGGGTACGCGACAACGGGCAGGAGCCAGGCTTTCCCTCCGTTGAGATCTTGCGACCATCGCGCCGCCGTGCGGCCGGCACAGCGCCGCGCCAGTCCCTGACCCCCAATCCCTAACCCCTATTCCTTCAGCGGGAACACCGGAATGATGCCGCCGCCCGAGCTGACGTTCACCACGTTCGACTCGCTCACTCGGCCGAGGCAGCCGGCGTACTTCCCGTTGAAGACGTAGGGGTTGATGTTCAGGAAGCGCTTCTCGAGGACGACCTTGCCGCCCTTGAGCACCGGGATCTCGTACTCCGGGACCGGCACCGCTTCCTGGACGATCCACCAGGGGCAGCCGATCACGTCGCGGACATAGGCGTTCCAGGTGGCCACGTCGGTGGTGCGCCCCACCTTCACATCCTGACCGCCCGCCCCGTGGCCGGGTTTGAGCACCAACCGTTCGCGGTTGTGGAGCAGGAACTCCTGCATCGATACGTCGGTGCCGTCGGGCGAGATCGTCACCGTCTCATCCAGCCGCCGCGTCCACGGTAGGTGCTCCCGGATGCAGGTCTGCTCTTCCTCGCTGAAGTAGTGGTGGTTCACCGGGTTGGAGATGAACGACATCGCTTCCTTGTGGGCACCGATGATGGCGCGCCACGGATTCACCGGCGTCACGACCCGGTCGCGGGTCGCATCCAGGAAGTCTTTCATTTCCCGAGGGAACTTCTTGAAGAACAGGAAGCGGATGCAGAGGTTGACGATGTCGAACCGCACCCGGCCGCTGAAGAGCCCGCCGTCCCGGTACTCGAAGTCGCGCGGGTCGATGAAGTGCGCGTCGACCCCGTTCTCGACCAGGTAGTCTCGCGTGATCTCGATGTCGCTACCGAGCAGGTATTCCTTGTACGAGACCAGCCCGACCCGAGGATTCGGCTTGTCGCCGCCGGCGTCGCGATAGCAGGAGATCAGGCTGTCCATGACCGACTTCAGCATCGATCGCTCGAACGGCTTGCCGTAGCTCGCGATCAACTCCTCGTACATCGGATAGGCCCGGAAGATCTCTTCCAACGTGTCGAGCCACGCCCGGCCGCCCGGGTTGTCGGTGTTGAACTCGATGAACTTCAGGTTCTTGCCGTCGAAGAGCGCGTCATGCCGGTTGAGCACCGTCGGCTTGGCATAGCCCGGGTCCCAGTCGATCCACTCCTTCGGCAGGTCGGTGTAGAGGAAGTGCGACCGCACGTACGGGTCGTCGCGGTAGCCGTTGACCACCTTGTCGATGACGCGGTCGAACGTCTCGGCCGCCTTGCTGATGCGGCCCACCGCGTCCGTGCCCAGGAACAGCGGCGTCAACGTGATCGGCATCGCCCCGCCCTCGCGACCGTAGAAGCAGCGCCGCTTCGTCAGCGTCATGATCATCTCCTGGCGCTGGCGCATCACCTCGCGCGGATGCGACATCATCCACTCGATCAGTTTCTGCTCCTTGTGTCCCACCACCATCGCCGTCGTCGGCGGCGCGGGCATCGTCTGCATCGCGGCTTCGGCCGACTGATTGTCGTCCGGCGCCTGAGGCACGGGGGCCGGCGGCTGCTCGGGACTGGCGGGAGACGGGGTGGCAGGCTTCTTCTTCTGAGGCATCGGGCCCTCCGGTAACGTGGCCGAAATCGGCCGTTGGTCCGCACAGCGTATCACGGCGCCGACCGGTCTGCAGCGCCCCGCGGGGCTTTGCCCCGAACCCCAGCGGGGGAGTAGCACTCCCCTGCACCCGGCAATGACTGGCGTGAGTCGGTCTTGGCTACCAGTCACCGAGGAGCAAGCGAGAGGTAGGCTGCCATCGCCGGTCCAGGGTGGGGCTCCCACCCTGGCGGGGGTCTGGGGGCAGGGCCCCCAGGATGGGCCGCTGCTCCCACATGCCGCGGCCCCCGGTCTTTGCGCGCGGAGGCTCGCGCTGTAATACGCTATGGATACGATGGATCGCGCCTCGTTCGACCGCCTCTACGAACTGCTCCAGCCGCTCGGGGCAGGGGCGTTCGGCAAGGTGTTCCTCGCGCGCCAGCGATCGCTGGAACGGCTCGTCGCCATCAAGCTCTACTCTCCGAACGAGCGCACCTGGAGCGACGCCGAGGCCGGCCGCTTCGTCCGCGAGGCCAAGATCCTCGGCCGGCTCTCCCACCCCCGGGTCATCACGATCTTCGACTCCGACGTGCTGGAAGGCTCGCCCGCTTCGCGTGCTGCGCCGTCACTCCTGGACGCAGGGGCTCCGCCCCTGCACCCGCTCGCCCCCTCCGGGGGCTCGCCATACCTCGCCGTGGAATACGTCGAAGGCTGCGATCTGAGCCAGAAGCTCGCCGGAGGACAGCCGCTGCCCCTGGCCGAAGCCGTGAGCCTCTGCCTGGGAATCGCCGAGGGCCTCGAATACCTCCACGAGCAGGGGATCATCCACCGGGATCTGAAACCGGCCAACGTACTCATCGGGG
>CAZSVK010000333.1:0-6772 GCA_964610245.1 uncultured bacterium | reverse complement strand
CCCGGGGACAGCGTCCCCGGCAGAACTCGAACCGGAGCGGCTCCCCACCTTCTGCACGCGCACCCGACTGCTTTCGACTTCTGGACTCTCGACTCTCGACTCCCCTAGAGTGGGCCCGAACGGGGAACCGCTGTCCCGGCGGGCGCGCCCCGCTTCGGAGACTGTCGAGAGATCCCACGATGAGAGCAGTGCTCTGCCTTTTGTTGGCCTTCCTGATGGCGGCCGGGGCGGCGACCGCGGCCTCCCGGGAATCGTTCGACTACTACTTCGTCATCGACACCTCGGGGTCGATGGCGGGCCGGCCCGCGGGCAGCGGTAACGCGAACATCATGCCCCGGGTGAAGCAGGCGGTGAACGAGTTCCTCGACAAGCTGTCGCTGGGCTCGCGCGTCGCGGTGCTCCCCTTCGACCAGAAGGTCCACGACGCCAAGTGGATGAGCCTGACCCGCGAGGAAGAGCGCGGCACGCTCAAGTCGTTCGTCTCGGCCTTCGACCCGGTCGGGCCGCGGACCTGCATCTACGCGGCGCTCCTCCAGGCGCTGGGCTGGATGCAGAAGGCGCGCAGCCAGTCCCACGGTATCCGCTGCCTGTCGACCTTCCTGCTCTACACCGACGGTCTGAACGATTGCGACGATCCCAGCACGCTGCGGCAGGTGCTCGAGCGCTTCCGCCAACTCCGCACGGAAAACGATCATCTCTTCTACACGACGCTCGGAGTCGAGCTGCCGCGGGCCGAACGCGAACTGCTGGAGTCCACGCCCGGCGTGCACTACGTCGCCGAGCCACGAGGCCAGCTCGAGCCGATCTCGCTCGTGGAGGCCCGGCCGATGGCGCTCGACTTCGGCGAGTTCGAGCGCGGCGCCGGCACCACCCGCCACCTGGCGCTCTCCTTCAACGAACACCTGAAGGGCCAGACCGTCACCGTCTCGCTCGAGATGGCCGATCTGGCCGAGCACGAAGCGGTGCGGTTGCGCCCCGAGCAGTTCCAGCTCGACGGCACCGACGTCGCCTTCACGCTGGAGTTGATCAACCCCGAGACCTTCCGGCAACGGGAGTTCTCCGGTGAGTTGAAGCTCCGGCCCGCGCAGGGCCGCCTGCACGTCACCCCCTACAACCTCCCCGTGAGGTTCAGCACGCTGCCGCCACGGGCTTACGACGTCACCTCGCCCTCGCCCATCCCGGCCAACCTGGGCGAGCTGGCGTTCTCGCCGGAAGGGGCCATCCGGGCCGAGGCCCGCTTCCTGCTGCAACCGAGCGCTTCGGTGCGCTCCGAAGGGACCACCCTCTCGGTGGAAGTCCTGCTCGACCCGGCCAACCCGCGCGCGCTGGCGACGGGGCGACAGGTGCGACTGTCGGCCGGCGAACAGCAGGGCCGACGCCTGGAGCTGGGCCCTGACGATCGCGGGTTCAGCCTGACCGTCGACCTGCGCAAGGACGCGGTCGAGCCGGGCGCCTACAAGGGCGATATCGTGCTCGCCTCCGACGGGGCCTCCGTGCGGGGCCCGGGGCTCGTGGCCGTACCCGGCGCCGACCGGGTGAGCAAGATCCCGTTCTCGTTCTCGGTCCCGGGCGAGCGCATGGTGGTGATCTCGGTGGCGCGAGAGCTGCCTCTCGACCTGGGCTCGGCAGTCGTCGAACACATCGCTCCGAACGCGCCGGCCACGCTCGAGCAGCCGGTCATGGTGCGATTCTCGCCCGACGCGGCGGCGAAAGGCGCCACGGTGCGTGCCGACCTGGAGTTGCTGCCCGGAAACCCCTCCGCGCTCGAGCCCGGCAAGGACGTGCTGCTCGCGGCCGGTCCCGGCCAGGGCCCCTCGGTCACGCTCGACCCGAAGCTCGACCGGCTGCTGGTGCGGGCGCTGGTCCCCGGCACCGCCACGCCGGGCTTGTACAAGGGTCGGGTGACCTTCTGGTCGAAGGGCGCCGACCTGGCCGGGCAAGGGCTGGAGCCGGTGGCGCAGTCGGCCCGGGCGCTGGCCTTCCAGTTCGAGATCGACGTCGAGAAGCGGCTGACCGTCACCCTCGACGGCTGGCAGCCGGCTCTCGGCGACCTGGCTCCCGGCTCGCCCGGGACCCCACAGGCGAAGAAGCTCAAGCTCGGCTGGAGCAGGTCGGCGGTCAAGGCCGGCGCGGCGGTTCGAGCCATCCTGAAGTGGGAGGGCAAGGCCAACCTGGGCGCGCTCGGCGCCGGGACGCAGTCGGGGCTCGAGGTGAAGCTCACGCCCGAGCACGAGGCGCTGACGCTGACGCTTTCGCCCCCGGATTCGCTCGGGGTGGGCAACTACTCGGGGCTGCTGGAGTTCCAGGGCGAGGGTTGCAGCGTCGTGGGGCCCGAGCTGGCAGCCGCGGCGAGTGCGGGTGCGGGCCCGGCGCTGACGCTGACCGCCCGCGTGCCGCGGCCGGCCTGGGTCTATGCGGCGATCGTCGGGGCGCTGCTCCTGCTGCTGGGCGTGTGGGGCTATTCCGCCTCGCTGCCACGCTTCTCGTCGTGGGCCCGGCTGGCGATCGAGGCCGGTCCAGGGGCCCCGGGCTCCTACTATCTGCGAGGTTACCAGGGGCGCTTCTCGACCGAGATCACCGTGGGTGGCCGGGGGGCGGCCCAGGTGGCGCTGGAAGGGCTCGTCGGGCGCGCCTTCACGCTGCGCGTGGCCGGAGGCAACCGCTACCTGATCGTCGCCTCGACCCCGCTCGAGCTGCGGCTGCCCGATTCCGGCGACGAGTCGCTGGCACCGGGGCGGTCTCGCGTGCTCCCGCACGGCACGACGGTGCGCCTGGGAGAGCTGGAACTCCTGTTCAGCGACCGCTCGTGATCGAGTTCCGAGACGTCCACTTCGCCTACCCGGGCGCGGCGCCTCTCCTCGAGGGCATCGACCTGCGCCTCGAGGGCGGCGAGCATGTCGGACTGGTTGGCTCCAACGGGTCCGGGAAGTCCACTCTGGCCCGGCTCACCAACGGGCTCCTGCTCCCCTCCTCCGGCGCCGTCCTGGTCGACGGGCTGCCTACCTCGTCGCTCGCCGACCTGCCGGCCGTCCGCCAGAAGATCGGGATGGTCTTCCAGAACCCCGACAACCAGATCGTCGGGAGCATCGTGGAGGACGACGTCGCCTTCGGACCCGAGAACCTGGCCCTGCCCACGCCCGAGATCGAGGAACGGGTCCGCTGGGCGCTTTCGCACACGGGGCTCTCGGAGCTGGCCCGGCGCTCGCCGATGGCCCTCTCGGGCGGGCAGAAGCAGCGCCTGGCGGTGGCCGGCGTGCTGGCGATGCGCCCCTCGCATCTGGTGCTCGACGAGGCGACGGCGATGCTCGATCCGCGGGGCCGCCGCGAACTGCTCGACGTCGCGCGCGAATTGAGGCGCGTCCACGGCATTGCCATTCTCCAGATCACCCACCTGCTCGAGGAACTGCTCTCGGCCGAGCGAATCCTGGCCCTCGACCGAGGAAAGCTGGTCTTCGACGGCCCCCGGACGGCCTTCTTCGAGGATCCCGCGCTGCTGGCCCGGCTGGGTCTCGAGACTCCGCCCCTGCTCACGATCTATCACCAGCTGCGCGGGGCCGGGGCGATCGCCGCGCTCGAGTCGGTCGACATCGAGAGCCTGGCCGGAGCCATAGCCCGGGCCGCCGGAGGTGCCGCGTGAGCGCCCGCCAGAAGCGCGCTCGGGAGCCCGCGTCCGAGCCGGCTTGCCCCGCTGGGGCCCTTCCGGCCTCGCCGCCTTCCGAGGGCCCCATCATCCGGGCCCGGGGCGTCAGCCTGGTCTACCTGGCGGGGACGCCGTTCGAAACGTGGGCGTTACGAGAGCTGGACCTCGAACTCTGCACCGGCGAGCTGCTCGGCATCGTCGGCTCCACCGGGTCGGGCAAGTCGACGCTCATCCAGACGCTCTGCGGCCTGCTCGACGCCAGCGCCGGCCGGATCGAGTACGGCGCCGGCATCGATGCCGCCTCGCCGCCCACCTCGATCGGGCTGGTCTTCCAGCAGCCTGAAGATCAGATCTTCGAGCGCACCGTGCAGGAAGAGGTCGCCTTCGGCCCGCACCAGCTCGGCCTTCCCGAGCCGGAGGTGCAGGCCCGCGTGCGAGCGGCGCTCGAGGCGGTCGGCATGCCGGTCGCCGAGTCGCTTGCGCGCTCGCCTTTCGAGATGTCGGGCGGCGAGAAGCGCCGGGTTGCCATCGCGAGCCTGCTGGCGATGAAGCCTCGCATGCTCATCTTCGACGAGCCCACCGCGGGTCTGGATGCCTCCGGCCGCCGTCAGTTGCTCCATCACATCCGCCGGCTCCACGCCGAGCAGGGCTGCACGGTGATCCTGGTCAGCCACGACATGGAGATGCTGGCCGGGCTGGTCGAGCGGCTCCTGGTGATGGTCGACGGCCGGCTGAAGGCGCTCGATCGCCCCGCGGCGGTCTATTCCCGGCCCGAGCTGCTGGCCGAAGCCGGCCTGCGCGCTCCCATCTGGGTGGAATTGCTGGCGGCGCTCCAGGCCCGCGGCCTGCCGGTGCGCGCCGATCTGCTCGAGGTCGAGACCGCCCTCGCCGAGATCCGCCGGGCGATCGCGGAGGGCAAGAAGGGGAAGGGACGGTCTGCGGTTCGCCCTTCGCCGTCAACGTCCGCCGCAGGTACTTCCCATCGCCGGAGGGGATCGTGATGCCGGCCTCGCATGACGCGCCCGTCGTCCTCGACGCCTACAAGCAGCGGTCAGTGGAGCGCCCTCCGCCAGAATCATCAGCAGCGGCGCCAGGCCCTGTTGTGAAGCCGCAGAAGGGCCGCCTGACTACCGCGGGGGCCCCCCCCCGCGTGACATGCACCCGAGGGGACGGCTCTCTCGCTCCCCAGCGACAACTACCTCGCCAGCGGCGGTCCTCATCAGCCGCAACCGGCGGGGGCGTCCGGATAGCGGCGTAGCTCTCTCCTCCCCCTTGCTACGGTATCTTCCTGCCTGGCCCCCTCCGCCTGCTATCCCGAACCCGCCCCCCATGCAACCCACCCTCCCCGGCCTCGATCGAGCGCCGTCGCCACCGGCAACGCCGCTGCCGCCGAACCTGCTCCTCGGCACGTCATCCTGGTCGTCCAAGGACTGGTACGAGGTCTTTTACCCTCGGGGCTTGCCTCCCGCCGACTTCATCTCGTTCTACGCCACGAAGTTCCCCACGGTCGAGATCGACGCGACCTTCTACGCGACCCCGTCGAAGCGGACGATCCTGGGTTGGCGCGACCGGACACCTGCTGGCTTCAAGTTCGCCGCGAAGCTGCCGCAGACGATCACCCACGAGAAGGTGCTGGAGGACTGCGCGGACGAACTTCGCGTCTTTCTCGCCAGCATGGAATTGCTCGACGACCGGCTCGGCCCCTTGCTGATCCAGCTCCCCTACTTCAAGAAGGCCGATTTCCCCGACACCGAGTCGTTCCTCGCCCGCCTACGCCCGTTCCTGGCTGCGCTTCCCTCTGGCTTCCAGTTCGCGTTGGAGGTCAGGAACAAGGCGTGGATCGGTCAGCCCCTGCTCGACCTGTTGCGGGAACACAAGGTCGCGTTCGCGCAGATCGATCACCCCTACGTCCCCCGCGCCAAGCACCTCCTCGCGACCCTGGATCTGGTCACGGCGCCGCTGGTCTACATCAGGCTGCTCGGCGACCGCTACGGGATCGAGCGGATCACGAAGACCTGGGACAAGCCGATCCTCGACCGCTCCCGAGAGCTCGCCGAATGGGCCGAGGTGGTTCGCGGCTTCGTCACCCTGGACGTCCCCGTCCACGTCTACGCGAACAATCACTACGCCGGTCACGCGCCGGATACGCTGCGGCGGCTACGGGAGTGCTTCGTGGGGGAGGAGGGGATGTAGGGGGGAGGCAGGCCTCTACCCCTCTTCGGCCTCCGGCACCGTGGCTCGCGGCCAGTCTGACCCGCCTCGCGGTTCTGCTGGCTTCAAGCCCAGTTCCTCGATAGTCTTCGCGGTTCGAGCATGAAGATCCCGAATAAACTCTTCGTTGGACTTACCCCGATATCTCTCCATCAGCTCCTCTCGGATCTGGTGAAGCTCGTCCATCATCTCCTCTGCCTTCATGTCAGAGCATCTCCTCGGGAGTGGCGATTTCGATCATCTTGTAGCCGTTGAGCATATTGGCCGCGCTAATCTCCCGGCGGGTCTTCACCTTGACCAGGTGGCGGAGGTTCCAGCTCACGATCACGTCGTATCCGGCGACCACGGCGGTGGCAGCATGCTTGGCGTCGACCTCGCTTCGCCGGGAGAGCGTCCCCTGCAAAATGTACTTCTCCGTCAGCTCCCGAGCTTCATCGGACACGGGCAAGATCCGAGGCTGCCACTTGTGGACAACCTCAAGCAGCCCGGCCCGGCGGTCGTCGTCGCGGGTGGCCGCCATCTCGTCGATGACCAGCTCCGAGATGGCAATCTCCCACCTGCGGACTGGCAGTATCTCGAGGAATCGTTCTGTTGCTGACCGTCTCTCCGGAGCGTCGTCGGCAAAGAGGAAGTTCCAGACGCTGGTTTCGAGGTAGAGACGTTCGCGATCCGCGGGGATATTCTACACGGCAGGGGCTGCTCGAGTCGGTACGGTGGAGCGGCGGAAGCGTGGCAGCAGCGTCGGGCTACCTCGCAGGCGTTGCCGTCGTCTGTCCAGGGCCACGGGGCCGACCAGCAAGAGCCCCTGGCGGGCAGACTTCCCCACCTGGATTCGGTGAGAATCTGGTGAGAATCGCACCGAAAGGCCCGTTTTGCGGCGAGTCCCGATCCCCCGAGAACCATTTCTAGCAAAAGATTTAG
>CAZSVK010000332.1:4434-6777 GCA_964610245.1 uncultured bacterium | reverse complement strand
CTCCCGAGAGACAACTCGAGGTCCTTCCGGTTTCCCCATGAAGTGCGACCATGCCCGGCTCTAGAGCCCCCCGCCGCCGGCCTCCTGCAGGCTCTCGAGCACCGCCTTCGCGCGCGCGTTCGCGGGGTCCTTCTCCAGTACCGCCTTCAGCTCGACGATGGCCCGGCGATGGTCGCCGGCCAGGGCGTATAGCTCGGCCAGGTCGGCCCGGTGGCCGGCGGCCCGGTCGGGCTGCAGCCGCAGCAGCTCCTGCTTGGCCTGGACCGCCTCCGAGATGTCCGGCGCGCGGAGGAACGGCTGGCGCATCCGGGCGACGGCGAGCGCCGCGCGGTGCAGCAGCGCGAGAGCCTCGGGCCCTCCGCCGGCTTTCACGGCCGCTCTGGCGCGCTCCAGCGCCGGCAGGTACTCCTTGAGCATGAACAGCACCTCGCCGGCCAGTTTCGCCGCCTCGGCGTCGCCGGGCATCGCGTCGGCGGCGGTCAGGGCGGCGTCCAGAACGCCGAGGTTCATCTCGAAGTCGGCCGAGGCCTTCACGAAGGCGAGCAACTCGCGCGCCGTGGGCGGGCGGCCCTTCAGATAGGCCCCCGTCAGCGTGGCCGGGTCGCGGAAACGATAGTGGCGCTGGGGCAGCTTGGCGGGCTTGCCGGCGAAGAAGGCCCGCGACGCCAGGAAGTCCACGAGCGGATAGTCGTCGGTGTGCAGCACGCCCTTCCCTGCGTAGTCGGCCATCCCGGCCTCCGAGTACAGGTTGGCCGCCAGCATCGGGAACAGGCCGTAAACGCCGACTTTCGAAAGCTGGGCGGCGACGGCCGGCAGTTGCGCCCGGGCGGCGCTGGCGGCGAAGTCGGGGCGAATCGGTTCCATCGAGCCCAGCAGCTCGATGTCGACGTCGTTGGTCATCACGACGATCGAATGCGGGAACACGGTGCGGAAGGTGCGCATCAAGATGCGCAGGATCTCGTCGCTCGTCTCGTAGGTGTGGATCCACTGAGCCATCAGGCCGCCCGGCCTGAGCCGGTCCCTGCAGGTCTCGAAGAACTCCACCGTGTAGAGACTGGCCACCCCCGCGACCCACGGATTCGAGGGCTCCGAGATGATGCAGTCGAACTGCCGGGCCGTCGCGCCGAGGTAGCTGCGGGCATCGTTGACGTGCAGGTGCACCTTCGGCGACTCCCAGTAGCGGTGGTTGATCTGCTCGAACAGGCGCGAGGCCTCGACCACCGCCGGCGACAGCTCCACGCAATCCACCCGATCGATCGGATGCGTCAGCGCGGCTGCGACCGTCGTGCCGCTGCCCAGCCCGATGACCAGCACGTCGCGGATTCCCGGCGCGAGCACCAGCGGCAGGTGGGCCAGCAGGAGCTGGGTGCGCATGTCGGTCAGCCCGTTCGAGGCGTCCGGCTTGCTGTTCACCTTCAGCGTCCTGAGGTTGGTTCCCGAGTCTTCGACGCTCACCGTAGTCACCGCATCTTCTCGGTAGTAGATGAGGCGAGGGGCCGTCGCGCCCGGCTCTTCCTGGCCCGTCTGCGGCCGGTAGCGGAAGATGGGCCGCACCATCCGCGTCAGGTCCCACGCCGGGCCGAGGCCGACCAGGATCGCCGCATCGACGAAGACGAAGGTCGCCCACTTGAGCCACGGACGGAAGGTGAAGCGCCCCGCCGTCGCCACGCCGGCGGCCGCGAGGCAGGCCAGACAGCCGAGCACAATCGTGCTGCGAACGCCGACCGAGGGGATCAAGAGCATGCTCGCCGACACCGAGCCGAGCAGCGTCCCGATCGTGTTCATCGCGTAGACCAGGCCGATCCGGCTGCCGGCCGACTCCTGCCCGCGCATCACGGCCCGGATGCACTGGGGGAACGTGCGGCCGAAGAAGAAGGTCGCCGGAAAGATCGCCAGCAGGCAAACCGTGAACTCGGTGACGTGATAGGCGCTGAACCCCCAGTTGATCCAGCTCCGGAGCGACATCACCAGATCGGCCATGCCGCCGGCCAGCGGGATCGCCAGCAACCCCACCAGCCCGATGGCGACCTGGCCCGAGGCGAAGCCCAGCACGGGATCGGTGCGGGGTTCGCGGGGCAGCGACCACGAGCCGATGGCGATGCCCGCGATGAACCCGGCGAGCATCAAGGCGATGGCGTGCACCGATGAGCCGAGGATCTTCGCCAGCGGCCGGGTCCAGCCATCCGTCCCGGGCGGCTGCTCGCCCTCGACATCGGCGGCGGCTCACTCGAGGTCGCGTGCGGTCAGGACGAGGACCCCGACGTCGCGGCGAGCCTTCCGCTCGGAGCGAGCCGGCTGACCCGGGACTGGCTGCCCGGCGACCCGCCGAAGCGCTCCGCGGTG
>CAZSVK010000332.1:0-4424 GCA_964610245.1 uncultured bacterium | reverse complement strand
CGACCACGAGCCGATGGCGATGCCCGCGATGAACCCGGCGAGCACCAACGCGAAGGCGTGCACCGACGAGCCGAGGATCATCGCCAGCACGCGCGTCCAGCCGACCTCGAGCAGCATGCAGGCGAACCCGGAGAGGAACGCGCCCATCAGCAAGCCGCGAATCGGCAGGTTTGCCGTCGGGATGGCCTCCCGACCGGCGCCGACCTGTAGGGAGGTCCCCTGCGCCTGTCCTTCGAGACGCGCCCTTGCGGAGCGCTCCTCGGGACGAACGGAAGGGGAGACCTCCGCCATCGTGGGCCGAACGGAATCGGAGGGTTCGACGGGTCTCGTGGCTTCGGCGGCGGGCCCGCCTCGCAGCGACAGAGCGCCGATGGCCGCCGCGGCGTTGAGGATCGCCGCCAGATTCAGCGTCGCCGTCATCCCGAGCCACTCGAGCAGCCAGAACCCGGCCGCGAGGCAGCCGGCCACCGCGCCCAGGCTGTTCACCGCATAGAGAAGCGGCAGGTGCCGCCGGGCGTCGAGCTGCCGCGCCATCACCGGGAGCGTCCCGCCCATCAGGACGGTCGGAGGCAGGAGGAGGGCGAGGGCCAGGACGAGTCGCATCGCCTCGACGGCGGCACCGGGATCCTCGACGCCTCCGATGAGCGAGGCGTGAAGGCCGGCAACCTGCCCGAACAGCCAGGGGAATGCGAGCGCGTAGAGCGTGCACCCGAACTCGAGCCAGGCGTACATGGCGAGGCGGTCTCGGCTGCGATCGGCGGCCCGCCCGAAGAGGTAGCCTCCGAGCGCCAGGCCGCCCATGAACGCCGCGAGGACGGCAGTCACGGCGCCGTTGGTGTTGCCGAACAGGGCGCGGAGATAGCGCTCCCAGACGACCTCGTAGATCAACCCTGCCGAACCCGACAGGAAGAAGCAGCCCAGGAGCAGCGGCAGTTGCAGACGGGCTCGCATGGAGAGCTGGCTGCCGCGAGGCCAGCCTCAGTCGGCCTGACCGCCGTGGCCGGCCTTGCCTGCCGAAGCCCGGGCCTTGCGGCTTGCCGTCTTGACCGACTTGCGGGCCTTCGAGCCGTGCTTGATCGCGGCCTTGCGGCCCTTCTTGGAACTCGTCTTGGAGCTGGAGGCGTTCGAGGCGGACTTCGCCTTGAGCTTGGCGGACGCGACTTCCTCGGTCTTCGGCGCGGGCGCCTGCGGGATCACGGCCTCGGCCAGCTCGGTCCCCAGGAGGTAGGCCTTTTGCTCGGCGGGCACGTCGGGCACCGCCAGCGCCGGAGAAGCAGAATGAGCCGCGGCGCGGATGGGAGCAGCCTTCGCCGGGGCGGGAGTCGGCTTCGCCGAGCGTGAGATGGCCCTGGCCGCGGAGGTCGTGTTGACTTGCGAGGCAGCGAGGATTGCCTGGATGGCAGCCTTGCCGGCAGACTGTCCGGCAGCCTCGGCAGCGGCCTCGGAGGCAGCCTTGCTCGCGGACGCCGTGAGAGCATGGGTGGCTCCGTTGGCAGCGGGCTTGCTGCCGGCCTTGGTCGCGACCGTCGTCCCGGGGAGCTTCATGACCGGCTTGCCGTTGACCTTCACGATCATCGTGGGCATCGGCTTGCCGTTGAGGCGCGCCAGGATGGTGGCCAGGTTGGCCAGGCCCGGATGGTTCTGCTGCAGGTTCTCGAGGGCGTGGGTGGGGTCGATCGGCTTCGCGATGACCGTCTTGGGCCGGGTGACCAGCGAGGCGTAGGTGGCCGGCAGCGGCAGCACTCGGCCGAACCCCGTCGCCTTCCAGCCGCGCATCTCGACCATCCAGTCATACTGCTCGAGGGCCAGTCCCGGTCCCGGAGCGCATTCGACGACCTTGTAGTGACCGTCGGGCTCGACCGACGAGACGAACGAGATATGGATATCACCGTAGAAGACGACGTCGCCCGGCTTGGGCGTCGCGGTCGGCGGCAGCAGACGACCGTTGCCCCGGCACCAGCGCAGCCAGTTCCGGGTGCGGCGGGCGAATATCGGATGGGAGGGGATGTTGTCGCGCCCCTTCTCGATCGGATAGCGGTCGGAGTGGAGGCGGGCGTCCTCTTCGAGTACGCGGGCCATCGGCACACCGGCGTCGGCCAGCGCCAGCCTCGGCACGTCCACGCAGACGATCTGGCCGGCGGCGTAGTTCTTCCCGCCGTCGGTGCCCATGGTCTGGTCGTACTTGCGGCCGATGAGGTTGCGGGCCGCGGTGACCGCGGTGTCCAGGCGCGCCTGCCACCCGGCCGAGACCGCGCGAGCGGGACGGCGCTTGCTCTGCTTGCTCTCCTGGAGCTTCGAGCGGATGTGACCCATCTGCTCGGTCGACATCGACCAGACGAACTGCGACGAGCAGAAGGCGGCCAACAGGAAGGCTGGGAGAATCCGGCTGGAGAGCTGCATCGGGATCGTACCCTCACCTTTCGCGCCACGCGCCCCGGGGGGCTTCTCGGCGAAGCCCGGAATTGTACCACGGATCCGGCGTCGGGTCGAGTCGACGGCCCGTCCGGTTCCTCATTCCATCGACCTTCGAGGCCCTTCGGCGAAGAGCCCCAGCCGGGGGGGGCGGCATAATTCGCTCATTTGGCTGGAACGTCGGGCTCCTTTTGTCGATGACTGGACAGGACAATCCGTTGCGTTCACGGGGGGGCATTTGTCGGAGGAGCTGACGACCATGGACCTGGAGACGACCCCCCTTCCCGACGTCAACGAACTGGCCCATTTCGACCAGGAGGCCAGGGTTCTCTCGGAAGGGCTCGGGCAGGAGCTGACCGCTCTCGCCATCGATCGGATCACTCGGTTCTACCAGCCGATCGTGGAGACCCTGCGATTTTCGCGGGTGATCCTGGAGGCGATCAGCGACGGGGCGCTCGTCTTCGAACCCTCGGGGCGGATCGTCCTGGCCAACTCCTGCAGCCAGCGGATCTTCGGGCTGCCGCCCGACGTCACCGGCAAGACCCTCGCGGCAGTGCCCGAGCTGGCCGCCGTCGCCGAGCCGGTCGAGGCGGCGCTGGCCAACGGACAGTCGACCGTCAGCCATCGCGTCACCCTCGAGCGCGGCAAGGAGCGCTGGGAACTCGACATGGCCCTGCACTTCTGCCGGGACGCCCGGGACGGCACCGCCTACTGGCTGCTGGTCATCGTGCGCGACCTGACGGCGGTCAAAGATCTGACCTTCCAGCTCACGCAGGCGAGCAAGCTCGCCTCTCTGGGCACGATGCTCTCGTGCATCGTTCACGACGTCAACAACCCGCTGGCGAACATCCTGGGCTACGCCGAGCTGATCGCCTCCGACATCGACGATAGCCCCCGGCCGGGCCTGGAGCCGTTCCGCAACCGCGTGCGTGTGATCGTCGACGAGGCTCTGCGGGCGCGGCGCATCGTCGAGAACTGCCTCTCGTTCGCCCGTCTCTCGAAGGGCGGGTACAGCCCGGTCAAGCCGGGCCAGCTCGTGGAGGACACGGTCGGCATCTTCCGTAGCCAGCTCAAGCACAAGGGGGCCGCCATCGAGACCCTGGGGACCGCAGAGCTGCCGGTCATCTACGGCAACTTCGGGCTGCTCCAGCAGGTGCTGTTCAACCTGGTCAAGAACGCGATCGACGTGCTCAACTACAGCGGAGTCGTGAAGATCTCCTGCCTGGTCGACGGCAACAACCTGAGGATCCAGGTGGCCGACAACGGACCCGGCATCAGGCCGGAGCATCAGGAGCAGATCTTCAATCCCTTCTTCACGACCAAGAGCGAGAAGGAGGGTACCGGACTGGGACTGTCCATCGCCCGCACCATCGTCGAAGACCACGGCGGCAAGCTGACCTTCGAGAGCGTGCTCGGCGCCGGGACGACCTTCACGATCGCGCTGCCGATCGAGCGCAGGACCGGCCGTCGGGCCCCGGCCCCGGCCGCCCCCATCGCGGCCCTCCCCGCTCCCGTGCCGGTTCCGCAGCCGCAGCCGCGCCTGCTCCTGATCGACGACGACCCCGTCATGGCTCAGTTGATCGGCGACCTCGTGCAGCGGTGGTACTCGGTGAAGGCCGACATCGTCTTCACCCTCGACTCGGCCCGCACCGCGCTGGCCGGCGGCGCCTACAAGCTGATCTTCCTGAACGTCAGGATGAATGGAATCGACGCGCTGGCCGCCGTGGACGGGCTCAAGCAGGCCTCTCCGGGCACCGCCGTCGTGACCATCGCCGGCAGCGAGCGCCCGGAGTTCGTCGAGACCCTGCTGCGACGCGGCGCCGCCGCTCACCTGCGAAAGCCGTTCAGCCTCAACACGCTGCTCAAGGTGCTCGGCCGGCTGCTGCCGGCGGTGCCGATGAAGGCGTGAGGGGTCTCGAACCCAGTTGCCTCTCGGGAGCTCCGCTCCCGAACCCTGGCAAGGGGCGAAGTTCGCCCCTTGCCCCCCCGATGACTGGAGAGAGTCTTGCCCG
>CAZSVK010000331.1:0-6803 GCA_964610245.1 uncultured bacterium | reverse complement strand
CGCCGCCCCCGTCGCTCTCGCCGGCCTCGTGGCCGGACATCACGTCGCGGGCGCTCTCGATGAGCGTGCCGTACCGAACGCCGGAGGGGCAGGCGCTCTCGCAAGCGCGACAGGCCAGACAGAGCGAGAGGTGTTCTTCCAGAGCCGGTCCCGACGCGAGCGAGCCGTCGACCAGGCCCTTGATGAGCTGGATGCGGCCCCGCGGAGAGGCCATCTCCGCGGGCAACTCCCGGTAGGTCGGACAGTGCGGCAGGCAGAGGCCGCAACTGACGCAGCTCGAGGCGGGTTTGAAGTCGGGATAGCCCAAGGCGTTCACAGCTCCCCGACGAAGCGGCCCGGGTTCCACAGACCCCGAGGGTCGAGCGCCTGCTTGACGGCGAGCATCAGCGGATAAGAGGCCGGCGGCGGGCCCCAGACGTCGAGCTGCCGGCTCAGCGCCGCGCCAGCCTTCCAGAGCGTGACATGGCCCGTGCCGGCGAGCGCCCTGCGAAGGCCAGCCAGGATAGAGGCGAGCGACGCGGCCTCCGGAGCGACGGGCCAGAGCAGGTGCAGCACCCCGGTGGCCAGATCGGCGGCGGCCAGGGCGTCCGTGGGCAACGCGGCTCCGTCGAGGAGCGCGCCGATCGCGGAGGGCGGCGCCACGAGACGCACGATCGTCTCGGCCTCGGCAGGCGCCTCGTCGAGCGCGCTCCAGGCCGCGTCGCACGCGGGGCCCTCGAGCGCGGCGGCGTGGAGACCGCCCGACGCCGCCAGCTCGGCAAGGCTCGCCTTGGCGGAGTGGGCGCAGTCGGCCGGCAAGCCCGCAAGCCGGATCGCCAGGATCGTTCCGCCGGCGGGAACGGCGCCGCCCAGCAATCGCCCAGCCAGCGCGCCGTCGAACAGCTCGACGGCGGCGGGCTCCATCTGCGAACCCGAGGCCCGCGCCCCGGCCAGCGCCGCGGCGGCGCGGCCGGCGAAGGCCGCCAGCACGAGCCCCCGGGCCGGCGGCAGCGGCAGCACCTTCAGACTAACGCTGGCGATCAGCCCCAGCGTGCCGAGGGCGCCCAGGTGCAGCTTGTGCACGTCGTAGCCGGCGACGTTCTTCACGACGCGGCCGCCGCTCTTGACCGGCACGCCGTCGGCGCCCACGACGGTCATCCCGATGACCAGGTCGCGCCAGGCGCCATAGCGGAAGCGGAGGCTGCCGCTCGCACCGGTGGCGAGCAGCCCGCCGAGCGTGGAGCCCGACGCCCGGGGCGGGTTCACCGGCAGCCATTGGCCGGCGTCGCGCAGCTTCGCCCGTAGCACGGCGAAGGGCAGCCCCGCCTCGGCGGTGACGGTCAGATCGTCCGGCTCGTAGTGGGTGACGCGCTGCAGGCGGGCGGTGGAGAGCGGCACCAGGCCATCGGGCGCCGGGCGGCCGAACCAGGAGCGGGTGCCGGCGCCGAGCGGGGCGAGCCGCTGGCTCGACACGGCCGCGGCCTGGACCATCAGTCCGGCCTCGGCGACATCGGCGGGAACGAGCGGGGCGAGGCTCATACCCACAGGCCTCCGGCGATACTGCACGGAACGGAGCTCGTGATTCTCATACCCACAAGCCGCCTGCGTCGCTGACCGGCAGCCCGGGCTCGTGGCCGACGCCGCAGCAGGGCACGCCGGTCGGGAACATCTTGCCGGGGTTGGCCAGGCCCAGGGGGTCGAACACCGCGCGCAGCCTCTTCATCGCCGCCAGGTCATCCGGCGAGTAGACCCAGTCCATCATCTCGTTCTTCTCGGCGCCGATGCCGTGCTCGCCGCTCAGGGTGCCGCCGGCGTCGACGCAGGCCCGCAGGATCTGGCGGCCGGCCTCGTGTACTTTCTCGAGTTCGCCGGGGTTGGCCGGGTCGAAGAGGATGAACGGGTGGAGGTTGCCGTCGCCGGCGTGGAAGACGTTGACGATCGTGAGGCCCTGGGCGAGGCCGATCGCGGCGACCTGGCGCAGGACGTCGAGCAGCCGGGTGCGGGGGACCACGCCGTCGTGCAGATAGTACTTGGGCTTGATGCGGGCCACGGCGCCGAGGGCGCCCTTGCGGCCGGCCCACAGACGGGCGCGCTCCTCCTCGGAGGCGGCGGCGCGGAAGGTTGCGGCGCCATGCTGCCGGCAAATCGACTCGATGGAGCCGCAGACGCCTTCGAGTCCGTGGACCGGACCCTCCACCTCGACGAGGAGCACGGCCGCGGCCTCCACGGGGTAGCCGGCGTGGATGTAGTCCTCGACGGCGCGGATGATGGGGCCGTCCATCATCTCGAGCGCGGCGGGGACGATGCCGGCGGCGATGATGGCCGAGACCGAGGCGGCGGCGTCTTCCATCCGGGTGTAGCTGGCGAGGAGCGTCTTGACGCCACCCGAGCAGCGGGCCAGGCGGCAGACGAGCTTCGTGACGACCCCCATCGTGCCCTCGGAGCCGACGAGGAGGCCGGTGAGATCGTAGCCGGGGGCGTCGGCGTGGCGGGCGCCCACCTCGACGATTCGGCCGTCGGGCAGCACGACCTCGAGCGCCAGGACGTGGTTCGCGGTGACGCCGTACGCCAGGCAGTGGGGCCCGCCGGCGTTGCAGGCGGCGTTGCCGCCGACCGTGCTCACCTTCTGGCTCGACGGGTCCGGGCGGAAGGTGTAGCCCAGCCGCTCGGCCGACTGACCGAGGGCGAGATTGACGACGCCGGGTTCGACGACCGCCAGACGGTCGGGCACGTTCAACTCGAGGATCCGGTTCATCCGCGACAGGGCGAGCACGAGGCCGCCCTGGACCGGCACCGAGCCGCCCGCGATGCCGGTGCCGGCGCCGCGGGCCACGAACGGAATCTTCTCGCGCGAGGCGATGCGCAACAGGGCCGACACCTCGGCCGCGGAGGCCGGCAGGCAGACCGCCTGGGGCCAGGAGCGCACGATGGAAGCGTCGTACGAGTAGGCGAGCCTCTCGGCGTCGCCGTGGAAGAGCCACTCCTTTCCGACGACCTCGGCCAGCTCGCGGATCACCCGCGGCGAGAGCGGCGGGAGCTGCTGGCTCATCGGGCGGCGCGGCCGGCGGCGCAGGCCGGGCAGGGGCAGAGCCCCCGAAGGTAATCGTAGCTGTAGATGCCCGAGGAGTGGCCGTCGCCGAACGAGAAAGAGACGGCATACCGGCCGATGGGACCGAGCGACAGGATGTCGGCGGGGCCGGCAGCCCCATCGACCAGCGGCGGCATCACCGGGAGCGGGGAGGCGGCCGGCGCGGCGTGGCTCGTTTTCGAGCCGCACATGGCGCAAGGGCACCGCTCTCGCAAGAGCCGGAACGAGAAGACGCCCTCGTGGCCGTCGGACCAGCGGATGGCGAGTTCGGCCGGTCCCTTTCTCGAGATCGTGATGGGACCGAGAACGAGCGGGAGGTTCAGATGGGCCATGGTTCGATCACCCCGGTCAGTCTAGCACCAGGGAGGAGCCTCTCCGATCCCCGGCACTGACACCTCAATTTGAACCTGCCGCTCCACGGTCCGTCAGAGCACATGGACGGGCCCGTCCGGGCCTGTCCGCGACGCGGGAGGAAACGATGCGGCCAGCGATGCGGGGTTACCGGGACTGGGCCCGGGGCCTGGCCGCCGGACTGCTGCTGCTGTCGGTGATGGCGGCGCAGCTCCGGGCCGGTCTGCGGGAACTGGAGATCCCCGTGGATGGGAAGCAGGTCGCCGCGAGGGCCTTCTCGAGCGATCCTCTCGTGCGGCTGAGCCAGGAACGCTATCGAGAGCTGGTGGCCAGGTGGGAGAAGGCCCAGCGCGACACGCGGCCGACCACGGCCGAGGCGCCGGTGCCGTTCAGCGCGGTCGAGGCGACCTACCGCGGGACGGCGGCGGCCCGCTCGGCGCGCTTCCACGCGAGACTGGTCTATCACGTCCTCGAGGCGGGGCCCACCGCCCTTCCCGTCTGCAACGCCGACGTGGCCCTCGAGTCGGTCACCGCGGGAGGCGGCGAGCTGCCCCGGCTGGCGGCCCCATCGGAAGAGGGCCTGCCCGGCGGGGGCCTGCCCGGCGGGGGCCTGCCCGGCGGGGGCCTGCCCATCCGGGCTCTGATCGACACGAAAGGTCCGGTGACTCTCGATGTCGTCTTCTCGGTGCCGGTCGAGACGGCGCGCGGCCGCAGCGCGCTGACGTTCAAGCCGGTCCCCTTCCCCGTCAAGAAGCTCGAATTGACCCTGCCCGACGGCACGAGCAGCGCCGTGCTGGCGGGCGTCACGGCCTCGGGCGCCGGCCTGCGCGGGCCGGGCAAGACCTCCGTGCTGAACGCCAACCTGGGCTCGGCCGAGGCGGTCGAGCTGCAGTGGTTCACGACGGCCCAGCCGGCCGAGGCGCGGGCCGAGGCGCGGGCCGAGGTGGCTCGCGCGGACGCGCAGTCGCGAGCGGCCGACGAGAAGCCGAGACTCTCGGTGGTGAGCGGCTCGCTCTTCGTCGTCGGCGACGAGACCCTCTCACTGCGTCACGAGTTGGAGGTGCTGGTCACGCGAGGGCGCCTGCCCGCGCTCGAGCTGACGCTGCCTTCGAGCGTCGACGTCCAGGAGCTGACCGGCCCCACCGTGGCCGACTGGCGCACGAGCGTGGCGGGCGGCGCGCGCAGACTGCGGGTGGTCTTCCGCGAGCCGTTGCGAGGCGAGACCCGGCTCGTGCTGACGGGCTATCAGGTGCTGGGCGATCGGGCGAAGGTGCCGCTGCCGTTCGCGAGGGTCGAGGGAGCGGTCCGCCACCAGGGCGTCTTCGGAGTCTCTTCGTACTGCACCCTGGAGATGGACGGTTCCAGCCTGCAGGGACCGGGCGTCCAGGCGATCGATCCGGGCGACCTCCCGGCATCGCTCTCGGCCCAGTCCACCACGCCGGTGCTGCTGGCGTACCGCTACCCCGTGGCCATCGCCGATCCGACGCTGGTCATCAAGCGCTTCCAGCCGGCGCCGGTGCTGCCGAGTCTCGTGGAGAACGCGAACGCAGTGACGATCCTGACCGACGTCGACCGCGACGGCGGCAAGGCGAAGGGTCGCCAGGTCACGAGCTTCACGAAGGTGATCCTGCAATTCGTGAACGCCTCTCGGAAGTACCTCACCGTGCGGATGGCCCCGGAGGCGCGCGTCACGAGCTGCTTCGTGGGGACGGAGGCCTGCTCGCCGGCGCTGGGCGAGACGCCCGGCGAGGTGTTGATTCCGGTGCCGCGCTCGAAGGTGAAGGAGGGCAAGCTCGAGGCGGTGCCGGTGCAACTGACCTACCAGCTCGACCTGGGCGTCGCCTTCGAGGACTCGGGCACGATCGCCTATCGCCTGCCGTCGTTCGACGCGCCGATCTCGGACTACTCCTGGAAGGTCTTCACCCCGGAGAAGTACCGCTTCCTGCGGTTCCGAGGCGAGCTGGAGGACACGACCGAGGATGCCGAGTTCGTGCTGGTGGGAGCGGCCAAGTGGCTCTTCGACCGGCTGCTCTACGACCTGGTCGGCAAGGTGGCGCTGGGTGGGCTGCTGCTCGTGGTGCTGTTCGTCGGGATCCGCGGAGGGCTGGGCGCGCTGAAGCGCTGCGCGACGGCGTTGCGCGGCATGCTCACCGGCCTGTTCATCGTGCTGTTCATCCTGGGCGGCCTGGCGGCGATCGCGGTGCCCAACTTCCGCAGCGCCCGCGAGCGCGCCAACACGCGCGCCTGCTTCGCCAATCAGAAGACCATCGCCGGCGCGGTCGAGATGTACAACCTCGACAACAACTGCCGGCGCACCGACATCGGGATGCAGTTCATGGCCGAGCTGGTCAAGGGCGGCTACCTGCAGTGCGTGCCGAACGATCCCGGCCTGGGCCCCAACAGCGGCTCCAACTACTTCTTCACCGAGGACGGGAACGGAATCGGCTGCCGGCTCCACGGGACGATCGCCGGCGCGCCGGCGAAGATCTACGGCGTCGATACCGGCGGGCCGGCAGCACGGCCCACGGAGGGCGAGACGGACGACTCGGGCAAGGGCGGCGCCGGGAGCCCCCGCGACGACCGGATGAACCCGATCAACTTCCGGATCCCCAGGACCGGCCAGTACACGCTGCTGCTGCGCGGCTTCCTGCCGGAAGGCGTCAGCCCGGGCTTCGAGGTGAAGTACTACTCCGCCGAGCAGTTCCTGCAGTTCCGGATGCTGTGCTGGTCGGTCGGCGCGGCCCTCGCGCTCCTGTTGCTGCTGCCGGCGATGCGGCGGCGCGACGGCGGGGCCCCCTCGCTGGCGGTCGACGTGGCGGCGGTGGCCGGCCTGCTCGTGGCGCTCCTGGCCGTGGATGCCTGCTCGCCGGTGCTGGCGGTGGAGTGCTTCGCGGCGTGGGCCACGGCGGCGGGTCTCGGATTGCTGCTCGCGGTGTTCGGAGGAGAGTTGCGACGGCTGGTCGGGAAGCTCGAGGAAGGCGGTGACGAGAGATGAACGTCGACATGAAGATGGCCTTGCTGGCGACGGGATTGGCTTTCGCGCTCGGGACTGCCGTCCCGGCCGCGGAGGACCTGGAAGTCCACCTGTACACCCTCACCGAGCCGGGCGCACCGGCGCAGGTGCTGCTGCCTCGCTCGAACCTGATGGCCCTCTCGGCGGAGGGACCGGCGAAGCCCGAGACGGCGGCAATCGAGCCCGAGGCGAATGATCCGTCGCGAGCCGTCCACGTGTGCGACGAACTGCTCTGATTCGAGACGGTGACCTCGGTGCCGACCGCGGCGGCATCGTCGCCTCCGAAGGCTAACCCGACGATGGTGATGACCGAGCTCGTCGGCGTGGTGGTGGTCGATCCCGTGGCGTAGGGGTTTATGGCGGGGGGCTCTC
>CAZSVK010000330.1:4442-6830 GCA_964610245.1 uncultured bacterium | reverse complement strand
CACGTTCGCCTGGCTCACGATCGCGATGCAGGTCGTGCTCGCGGCGCTGATGGTCTTCCTGCTGGTGGTGCTGGGGCTATTTTCGCTCCGGCTCAGCGCGGCTTCGGCAGTGCTGGGCGACAGCGCCCAGGCGGCCGGCGCCTACTCCCTCGTCGAGTGCACGCTCTACACGGCCGAGGGCGCCGAGACGATGCTCTCGCGGCTGGCGCCCCACGGGCTGCTCTCGGTCTCGCGCAGGCTCGACGAGAGCTTCCGATGGTGTTCGGTGCTGCGCGAGGCGCTGCTGCGGCGCGGCGCAAGCCCGGCTTCCGTACGCGATCGCCTGTTCGTCCTCTACGGCGGCACCGGCTTCGAGACCTGGGCCTCCGTCATCGCCTCGGCGGACCCTTTGCGTCCCGATGCCGCGGCCGCGCTCAGGGCGTTCGCCGAGTCCCGCCAGTTCCGGGTGGCGTTCGACCCGGGCGTGGCGGCACCGGCCGGCGACCGCATCCGCGCGACCTTCGAGAAGCTGCTCTCGGCCGACCCCGCGACGCACGACGCCTGCGTGACCGCCTTCCCCGCCGAGGTCCGGCCGACCACCGACGACTGGCCGTTCTTCTTCCAGTCGTACCGGCCCGGCCGCGGCCAGCCTTTCACGGCCGGGGTGTCGATGCTGTTGACCTCGGGGGCCCAGGTGACCGTGCTGGCGCTGCTGCTGGTGCTCTGGCCGGTGAGGCGCGGGGCGGTCACGCTGCCGAGCGGCCGCCGATGGCGCGCGGGGCTCTTCTTCGCCGCGATCGGAGCGGGATTCATGTGCGTCGAGATGGTGCTGATCTCGCGGCTGATCCACCTGCTGGGCACTCCGGCCACGAGCCTCTCGCTCGTCCTGGCGGGGCTGCTCGCGGGGGCCGGCTCGGGCAGCCTGCTCGCGTCGCGCAGGCGCGCGGAGGCCGACCGGGCGGTCCTGTGGCTGGTGCCGGCGGCGGTGGCGATCCTGGCGGGGCTGACGCCGGCGGTGGTCGCGGCGGGGATGTCCTGGTCGTGGACGGCGCGCTGCCTGCTGGCGGGCGGGCTGGCCTTCGTCGCCGGCGTGGCGCTCGGTCAGCCGATGCCGGCAGGGGCCAGATCGGTGGCGCCGTGGGGCTCCGCGGCGGTCGCCTGGGGCTGGGCGGTCAACGGGTTCGCCTCGGTGCTGGGCTCGATGCTCGCGACCGGCGTCAGCCTGTTCCTGGGCTACACCGCCACGCTGGCGCTGGCGGTCGCGCTCTACGTCGCGGCGGCGGCGGCGCTTCCGGGAGTCGAGAGTCGGGACTGAGCGCCGTCGACTGCTCTTGACTCTCGACTCTCGACTCCGGACTCTGGACTCCCCATCGATGCATCCCCTTCTGATCAAGGTCGACACCCTCGAGCTCCGCACCTACGCGGTGATGCTCGTGCTCGGCTTCGTCTCGGCCTTCTGGCTGGCCATGCGGCGGGCCGAGCAATATGGCTACGACTCCCGCCTCGTCACCAGCCTGCAGACCTGGATCCTGGTCGCCTCGGTGGTCGGGGCGCGCTCGCTCTTCATCGCCACCGAGTGGGAGCGTTACCGCACGCAGCCCCTGCAGGCGCTGATGTTCTGGCGTGGGGGGCTGGTCTACTACGGCGGGCTCATCGCCGCCCTCGCCGTGTCGGTCTGGTTCGGCCGGCGCCACCGGCTGCCGGTCCTGCCCGGCCTGGACATCGCCGCGCCCTGCATCGCGCTCGGCCAGTTCTTCGGGCGGCTCGGGTGCCTGGCCGAGGGCTGCTGCTATGGCGCCGTGACGAGCGTGCCGTGGGCGCTGCGGTTCGGCAACTTCGCCCGCGACTCACAGCCACGGCATCCGACCCAGCTCTACGAGGCGCTGGCGGTGCTCGCCATCCTCTTCCTGCTCGAGCGCTACTACTGGCGCCCCGGACGCCGGCCGGGGATGGTGCTCGTGGCCTACGGATATCTGTACGGTCTGGCCCGCTTCCTCAACGAGACGCTGCGCGACGACGACCGCGGCGGCCTCTACTTCGGGCTGTTCTCGATCTCGCAGTGCGTCAGCCTCGGAGCGATCGCGCTGGCGGCCGCC
The DNA here is from genome assembly GCA_964610245.1 of uncultured bacterium. GTDB lineage: Bacteria > Muiribacteriota > UBA6191 > JACPRK01 > JACPRK01 > CAZSVK01. The sequence goes on along the minus strand of CAZSVK010000330.1, from coordinate 4,755 downwards.
GGCCACCTGTTGCTGGCCCGGTGCTCGCCTCCGGCCGACGTCGCCGCGGGGATGGCCGGACGCCGGGCCGAGTAGGCGCGCCGGGAACCAGGAAGTCGAGAATCCGGTGAGAATCGGCCTGCAGACCTGGGGTTCGGACGGGGACATCCGTCCGATGGTGGCGCTCGCCGGCGGGCTGGCGGCGGCGGGCCACCAGGTGACTCTGGCGACCGGCAGCATCGACAACAAGGACTACGGGCCGGCCTGCCGGGCCCGCGGCGTCGACCACCGGCGGGCACGGGACCGCATCGAGGGCCACCTGCCCGACCTGGCG
>CAZSVK010000330.1:0-4432 GCA_964610245.1 uncultured bacterium | reverse complement strand
CTGGAGGCGGCGGAGGACGCGCGGCGGGTCGCCGCCGGCCTCGGCGCGCGCCACTGGGTGCACGACGTGGCGCCGCTGTTCCGCGCGGAGGTGATCGCGCCGTTCGTGGCGGAGTACGCCGCCGGGCGCACTCCGAACCCGTGCCTCGCCTGCAACGCGCGGGTCAGCTTCCCGGAGCTGGTGCGGCTGGCCGACCAGCTCGGGCTGGCGCTGGTGGCGACCGGGCGGTTGGCGGGGCTGAAGGGGCTCCGCAAGCTGGTCGACGAGTACTTCATCCGCTACAGCGGCGAGATGTTCGAGGCCGCGCGAGAGATGGCCGGCCGCTGCGACCTGCTCGTGGGTCACTTCATGATGTACCCGCTGAGCGTGGCCGCCCTGGAGGCCCGGAAGCCCTACGCCAGCGTGACCTACTGGCCGGGGCTGATCCCCACCGCCGAGCGTCCGCCAGGCCGGCTGCCCAACCTCTCGAAGCTCACCAACCTGCTGTGCTGGAGGGTGGTCCAGCATCTGTTCGACCGCCTGACGCTCTCCGACGCCCGCGGGCTGCTGGCCCGCGCCGGCCTGCCCGCGCGCCGGCATGTCTGGCCCGAGCTGTGGCTCTCGGACCGGCTGAACCTGGCGGCCGCGAGTCCCACGCTCTGGCAACCGGCTCCCGGCTGGGGAGGGCAGCACCGCATCTGCGGGTTCTTCCGGATGCCCGACGAGGCCGAACCGTGGGAACCGCCGCCGGGCCTGAAAACATTTCTCGAGGCCGGCCCGCCCCCGGTCTACCTGGGCCTCGGCTCGTCGCAGCAGGTCGATCCGCTCAGGAGCGTGCAGTTCTTCGTGGAGGCGGCGCGACTGGCCGGTTGCCGCGCGCTGATCCACACGACCACACCCGAGCACCCGGCCGATTCGGTCGACGGGCCGCTCTGCTTCTTCGGCCGGGGGCCGCACGACCGGGTGTTCGCGAGTTGCGCGGCCGTCGTCCACCACGGCGGCGCCGGCACGACCCACACCGCCACGCGCGCCGGCTGCCCCTCGGTGGTGACCGCGCTGATGGACGAGCAGCACGACTGGGGCTGGCAGCTCCACGGGCTGGGGCTGGCGCCGCGCCCTCTCTGGTACCCGAAGGCGTCGCCCGCCGAGCTGGCCCGGGCCATCCGCCGGGTGCTCGACGAGCCCGGTTTCCGCGAGCGGGCCGCGGCGGCCGGCGAGCGCATCCGGGCCGAGAACGGGGTGGCCCGCGCCGTCGAACTGCTCGAACGGATGATGCGAGAGGGGCCGGTCGCGTGATCCTTGACCGGGCGGCAGGCGCGGGCTTATATCGGTGCGAGGCCGCTCGGCGCCACGGTTCCGGGTGCGCGCCGCGAGGCACCTCCGGCCCGAAGGATCACCACATTGCAGACAGCCAACGATAACGTCCGCGAAGGCGCCGCCACGCGGCCCTTCCTGACGGTGGTGATCCCGGCCTACAACGAGGAGCGGCGGCTGGGACCGACCCTCGACACGGTGCTAGCGCATCTGGCCGGCCGCCCCTTCGCCTCGGAGATCCTGGTGGTCGACGACGGCAGCTCCGACGGCACCATCGGCGTCGCCCAGACCCGGCGCGCCGCGGGGGCACCGGTGCGAGTCGTCACCTACCAGCCCAACTGCGGGAAGGGTCACGCCGTGCGGGTTGGCATGCTCGCGGCGGCGGGCGAACTGGCGCTGCTCTGCGACGCCGACCTCTCCACCCCGATCGAGGAACTCGACCACCTGCTGGCGCGCATCGAGGCGGGCGCCGACGTGGCGATCGGCTCGCGCCGGGCGCCCGGCCACGACGTGCGCGTACCCCAACCGCTCTACCGCGTGTTGCTCGGGCGCATCCACAGCTGGCTCTGCCACCGCTTCCTGGTGCCGACCATCCAGGATTTCACCTGCGGCTTCAAGCTGTTCAAGCGCGAGGTAGTGCAGAAGCACTTCGGCCGCTGCCGGCAAGATCGCTGGACCTACGACCCCGAGATCATCTACCTGGCCTATGCCGCCGGCTACCGCATCGACGAGGCGCCGGTCGTCTGGGCGAACGACAGCGCCACCCGGGTGCGCCTGGCGTTCGACGTGCTCGACTCGCTCCGCGGCCTGGTCGCGATCTTCTGCAATCACAGGCTAGGGCTCTTCCTGGGCGCCTCGGCGGCCGAGCGCGGCGTCGTGCCGGTCGAGGTCCCGCCGCCCCCTCCGGCCACGCCCTGATGAGAGATAGCCCCGCCCGTCTGCTCGCCCCCCTCCTGCTGCTGGCGATGGGGTGGGTCCTCTACACGTTCAACTTGCAGCCGGCGACGCTGGTCGGCGACGACGAGGGCGAACACCTCTATGCCGCCTGGCGCCAGGCGCTGGGAGAGCGCGTCTACCGCGACGTCGCCTTCGACGCCGCCCCCGCGCCGATCTACCTGGGCGCCCTGGCGATGAAGGTGGCCGGCAGCCATCACCTCGTCACCAAGAAGCTCACGATCGCCTTCGCGCTGCTGACGGGGCTCTTCACGTTCCTGCTGGCTGAGCGCTTCTACGGACGCAACACCGCCCTGCTGGCGATGGCGCTGCTCGTCACGAACGCCTACTGGCACTTCTTCAGCTGGTTCTTCACCTCCGATGCGTTCTACATCTGTCTCTACACCGCGAGCCTGTACGCCTTCACCTGCGCCTGGCAACACCCGGGCCGCAAGGCGCTGTGGTTCGCCGCGGGTGTGCTCGGCGCTTTCGCGGTCTTCGCCAAGTTCTTCGGGGCCTTCGCGCTGGGCGGCACAGGCCTGTTCCTCGTGCTGAAGGCATGCCGCGGCGCGTCGGACGAACGGCGAGAACAGCTGCGCGGCATCGGGTGGATGGCCGCGGGGGCCCTGGCCGGCGCCGCGCTCTTCCTCCTGCCGATGCTCGGCTACTTCGACCGCTTCCACCAGCTCACGGTCGTCCACCACCGGATGGCGGTGCCGACACTCAACCCGCTGTTCGTCTTCTACGCCTTCTTCGCCGTCCTCTGGTTCGAGCCCACACCGATGGCCCACCGTCTGCTCCTGTTCCTGGGCCTGCTAGGCCTCCCCGGGCCGCGAAAGGCGGAGGCCGACGACGGCCGGGCGCTGATGGCTTGCCACCTGGTCCAGGCGCTGGTCTTCCTCGTGGTGCCGATGGAGTTCTACGCGCGCCACCTGCTGTTCGCGCTGCCGCTGCTCTCCATTCTGGCCGCGCGACAGCTCTCGGAACTCGCCGCCCAGTGGGGCGAGGCGGCCCGGGCCGCCCGCTGGCTCGGCGGATGGCTGTTCCTCTCGGCACTCCTCACGTTCAGCACCCAGCTCCCCGTCTACAAGCACTGGCCGCTCGTCGAGTTCATCCGGCGCCACTCGGCACCCGATGACAGCCTGCTCGTCGAACACGGCGAGGTCGCCTTTCTCGCCGGCCGCCGCGCCGTCCCCCTTCGCGACGTCCCGGCCAGCGGCACCAACCCCAAGGCCCCACGGATGGACGCCCGCGAGGTCATCGAGGCGGTCGTGCGCGAACGACCCGCGCTGGCGCTCGTCCAGAAGAAGACCCAGGACCGCACCGAGGACAATCACTTCGTCGGCCAGCTCAAGGACGACCACCTGCTGCTCGAGCATCTGCGCAGCACCTACCGTGCGCTCGAGACGACCGACCCGGCGGTCTCCGACTACTTCATCTTCCAGAGGCCCTGACCAGCGGACCCGAGCCCCGAGCCTCAGACCTCGAGCCCCTCCGGCAGGTCGGCGAAGTCCTCGAACAGCTCGCGGCCCCAGTGCTCCAGCGCGGCCGCCCCGCCGTCGCCCAGATCGTGGTCCAGGCGCTCGTAGAAGGCGATCAGGCGCTGGCTCTCTTCCGGGGTCAGCAGCCCCTCGAGTTCGGGGAAGATGACCGTGTTCTCGCGCGCGATGTGGGCCCAGTGCCAGCCGACGAACCCGCGCAGCCTGAGTACGAGATTTTCTCGGCCGGCCGTGGCCCCGTCGAACGCCCCGATCGCCATCTGCATCGCCAGCAGCAACTGCCGGCCCTGCGAGTGCTCTTCTTCGAGCTGGCCGATCACCTCGTCCCAGTCGGACGAACCGCGCAACCGCACCAGATCGAACAGAGCGCCTTCGCGAGCATGGTGCACCGAGCCCAGGTACGAATCGAGGAACTCCACCAGCTCGGCCAGGGGAAGCTCGCCGGCCGGGATGCCGCTCTCGATCGCCCGCTCGGCAGTGCGAAGGCACTGAAGCCCGCTCAGGACCAGCCTGTGCTCCTGCTTCAATAGCTCGATGGGACTCGTTTCGGCAGCCATGGTCGCTCTCTTCCGGTCTGCGAGGTGGGCGCTCCCGCATCGCGCCCGACTCAGATGATACCAAAGCGAAACGCGGACGGCGACATATCGGGCGAAGAGGGAGGAACTCCCCACTAGCGACCGGCGCGGCCCCCGTGCTATCGTTGCGGC
>CAZSVK010000329.1:757-6836 GCA_964610245.1 uncultured bacterium | reverse complement strand
TCCCGAGAGGCAAATCGAGATCCTCCCAGTTTCCCCACGAACCGCGCGCGCACCCGAGGCCTGTCCCGACGTTGACTCATGAACGAGGGCGGGACTATAATGTCGCGTCCCTGAACGGCCTTTCGCTCGAGGATTCGCTGCTGCCCGCGGCCCGACGCCCCACCAGGCGGAGGGGCGCGACGACCGCCGCGGTGCCACGTGAAAGGCCGACTGACCTCTGGCCAGGGCAGGGAAAATCGGGCCAGGAAGGAGTGATTCTTTTTCTCGTTGAAAGGGTCTGACCACAAGGTAATCACGGTTGACGGTCCGGCGGCGTCGGGCAAGAGCACGGTGGCCAGGAAGCTGGCACAGGGGTTGGGGTTTCACTACATCAACTCGGGTGCCTTCTACCGGGCGATGGCGCTGTCTCTGGCGCGAGGGCGGGTGCCTCTGGGAGAGGTAGCCGCCATCGAGCGGGCGCTCGACCGGGTCCGTATCGAGGTCAGGCCGGACGACGAGCGCACCATACTTGACGGGGAGGACGTGACGGAGGCAATCCGCACCAAGGAGACGTCCGAATACGCCTCCAAGGTTGCCGCCATTCCGGCCGTCCGGAACCGGGTCAATTCGGAGTTGCGGCGGATCGCCGCGAGCGCCGACTGCGTCATCGACGGGCGGGACATCGGCAGTGCCGTTTTTCCTAACGCCGACTTCAAGCTCTACCTCGAGGCCTCGCTCGAGGAGCGCTCCCGGCGCCGGCTGCTGGACTACCAGCGGGCGGGCCGGGCAGCGGACCTGGCGGAAATCCAGGCCGAGCTGGCGGCGCGGGACCAGGCCGATTCCTCCCGGGCGCTGGCGCCTTTGCAGCGCCCCGACGGTGCGACGATCGTCAACTCCACGGGCAGGACCGTGGAGCAGGTCGTGACCAACCTGCTGGACATGGTCCAGCGGGCCTTCCGCGTTAACTAGAGTAACTTCATCCTGTGACACCGGTGTGGGCCGAGAGGCCTGCACCGGCCCGAGCTATCGAAGATTCCAAGGAGTACGGTTTCCCATGGCATACAAGCAAGACGAACATCCGGCAGAGCGCGAAGTGCTCAAGAAGAAGACTTCCTTCCTGACCCCCGAGCAGCTTCAAGAGTTCTTCTACCAGGACGACGACGAGGCCCCCGTTCAGGGCGAGGCCTCGATGAGCGACTACATCAACGACCTCGAGGACGTGCAGGCGCTGAACAGCGGCTCGCTCCTCAAGGGCAAGATCATCAAGATCACCGGCAACGAGGTCTACGTCGACATCGCCCACAAGACCGAGGGCGTCATCCCCCTGGGCGAGTACCAGGACGACGCGCCTCCGGCCGTCGGCGACGAGTGCGAAGTGCTGGTCGTCAAGACCGACGAGAACGAGGGCACTATCCTGCTCTCGAAGAACAAGGCCAAGCTGATCAAGGCCTGGGACAAGGCCGACGAGGCGTTCCAGAACGACGGCACCATCAAGTGCCGGATCGTGGCCAAGGTCAAGGGCGGTCTGTCGGCCGACTTCAACGGCCTGAAGGCGTTCGTGCCCGGCTCGCTGATGAGCCTGCAGCAGGAGTACGACCTGGAGAAGTACATCAACCAGGAATTCGACTTCAAGATCATCGAGTTCAACCGGCGGCGCCGCAACATGGTGCTGTCGCGCAAGGCGATCCTCGAGAAGGAGCGCAAGGCTCAGGTGCAGGACGTGCTGGCGAGGCTGGAGCCGGGCCAGGTCTGCGAGGGCATCGTCAAGAACATCACCGACTACGGCGCCTTCGTCTCCCTGGAGGGCGGCAAGATCGACGGTCTGCTGCACAAGGCCGACATGTCGTGGGCGCACGTCCGGGACATCTCGAAGGTGCTGCAGGTCGGTCAGGCGATCGAAGTGAAGATCCTCAACGTCGACCGGGCCACCGAGAAGATCTCGCTGGGTCTGAAGCAGCTGCGGCTCGATCCGTGGCTGACGATCGACGAGGAGTTCCACGTGGGCGACGCGGTCAGCGGCTGCGTGAAGAACATCACGCACTTCGGGGCGTTCGTCGAGATCAAGGAAGGCATCGAGGGCCTGGTCCACATCAGCGACATGAGCTGGACCGAGCGCGTGCGCCATCCGAAGGAGCTTCTGGAGATCGACCAGGTCGTGCAGGTGAAGATCCTGAACATCGACAAGGACGAGCGCAAGGTCGCCCTTGGCATGAAGCAGGTGCATCCGGATCCCTGGACGCTGGTGCGCGAGCAGTTCCACATCGGGCAGACGGTGACGGGGACGGTCAAGAACCTGACCGACTTCGGCGCGTTCGTCGAACTGATGGAGGGCGTCGAGGGCCTGATTCACATCAGCGATCTGTCGTGGGTCGGCCGGGTCAAGCACCCGAGCGAGGTCGTCAAGAGTGGCGACGCGATCGAGGTCAAGATCCTGGATATGGACCCCGAGAACAAGAAGATCAGCCTCGGTCTGAAGCAGGTCGCCCCGGATCCCTGGGAAGCGATCAGCGACAGCCACCCGGTGGGCACCATCGTCGAGGGCAAGGTCAAGAAGTTGACCGACTTCGGGGCGTTCGTGGAGCTCAAGGACGGCATCGAGGGGCTCATCCACATCAGCGATTTCTCGTGGACCGAGCGCATCGAGAAGCCGGGCGACTTCCTGGAGATGGGCCAGGACGTCCAGGTCAAGGTGCTCGACATCAACAAGGGCGACCGCAAGATCTCCCTGGGCCTCAAGCAGCTGACGGAAGAGCCGTGGGCCACGGTGCCGTCCCGCTACAAGGTGAGCGAGGTCGTCAAGGGCAAGGTCACGAAGCTGACGGCGTTCGGCGCCTTCGTGGCGCTCGAGAAGGGCGTCGAGGGGTTGGTGCACATCAGCGACTTCTCGTGGACCGAGCGAGTGAACCATCCGTCCGACTACGTGCAGGAGGGCCAGGAGGTCGACGTCCGGATCCTCGAGATCAACCGGGACGACCACAAGATCAGCCTGGGCCTCAAGCAGGTCGACGAGGATCCGTTCTCGACGTTCGAGCGCAGCCATCCGATGGGCTCGATCACCGAGGGCGAGGTCATCTCGACGACCGATTTCGGCGCCTTCGTGCGGCTGGAAGGGAACATCGAGGGCCTGGTCCACGCCAGCCAGATCTCCGACGACCGCAGCGGTCGGCCGGAAGACCTGGTGACGCTGGGCGAGAAGATCCAGGTCAAGGTGCTCGAGGTCGACAAGAAGGAGCGCCGGATCCGGCTCTCGATGAAGCAGGTCCGCACGGACCTCGACCGGGCGAGCTATCAGGAATACGCCCGTAAGATCGAGGGCAACCAGGAGAAGTCCATCGGTGACGTGCTCGACGCGGAGACGCTCTCCAAGCTCAAGGCCGCCGCCGAGAACAAGGACTGACGCGAGAGTTAGGCCCGGGCCGCCGCGGGCGGCCCGGGCCCATCCGGCGCCTACCCGTCGGATAACGACCCAAAGGAGCGACCATGTCCTACAAGATTGCAATCAACGGTTTCGGCCGCATCGGCCGGCTGGCCCTCCAGGCCTCGTTGCAGTACCCGGAGTTCGAGTTCGTCGCGATCAACGACCTCGATAGTCCGGAGATGCTGGCGCACCTGCTGAAGTACGATTCGATTCACGGGCGGTTCGACCGCGAAGTGAAGACCGACGCCGGCTGCCTCGTGGTCGACGGCAAGAAGATCAAGGTGCTGAGCGAGAAGGACCCGTCGAAGCTTCCGTGGAAGGATCTCGGAGTCGATTGCGTGCTCGAGTCCACCGGCAAGTTCACCGACCGCGAGGGCGCCAGCAAGCACCTCGCCGCCGGCGCGAAGAAGGTCCTGATCTCGGCCCCCGCCAAGAACCCTGACGTTACCATCGTGATGGGCGTCAACGACAAGGTTTATGACCCCGCCGCCCACCACATCATCAGCAACGCGAGCTGCACGACCAACTGCCTCGGCCCCGTGGCCAAGATCATCCACGACGAGTTCGGCATCGTGTCGGGCCTGATGACCACGATTCATTCGTACACCAACGACCAGCGCATCCTGGACTTCCCCCACAAGGATTTCCGCAGGGCCCGGGCCGCCGCCATGTCGATGATTCCGACCACCACCGGCGCCGCCAAGGCGATCGGCCTCGTCATGCCCGAACTCAAGGGCAAGCTCGACGGGTTCGCCATGCGCGTCCCCACCCCCAACGTCTCGGTCGTCGACCTCAACGTCAACACCGCCAAGCCGGTCACCGTCGAGGCCGTCAACCAGGCCGTCAAGAAGGGTGCCGAGGGCCCCTTCAAGGGCATCCTGGCCTACGTCGAGGAGCCTCTCGTCTCCATCGACTTCAACCACGACCCGCACTCCGGCAGTTTCGATAGCCGCTCGACCATGGTCGTCGGCGACAAGCTGCTCAAGGTGCTCGCCTGGTACGACAACGAGTGGGGCTACTCCTGCAGGGTGGCCGACCTGATTCACATGCTGGCCGGCAAGAAATAGGCTTCCGTCGCCATTCCCCGTTTTCAGGGTCCCGGGGCTCGCAAGAGTGCCGGGGCCCGTCTGCATTCCCCCCCGTGAGCCGGCGCCACGTCGGCGGGCCATTGGGCCCGGCTCTTGCAGACATCTCGGCCGCGGAGTGCGGGAAAATGGGCCCGTCTCGCGACTGGAGGCCTCCGGGGCCGGTCTTGCGGTCGGCCTGGCGGACAAACCGATGCGATCTGCAGCAGAAACATGTTCGAATCGGGGTGAAGTGCGGTATCGTGAGCGAACCGGACGGTGCATGCGTGCCGGCTGCGCCCCCGGGAGCGTCGGGCAGTGGTGCCGGGCAGGTCCGACCGGAGCGGTCGCAGTTGATTTCCTGAATGAGGTTCGGTATGAATGAAATCGGCCGTGGCGGGGAGAACGGAACAAGTACGCACGTTTACGCTGTCGACGACGACCTGGAGGGAGGTCACACCTTGAACCGTATGCACAGAATCATGAGATCGACCCGGGTGCTCCTCATCGTGGGAATGGCGCTGGCTCTTGCTGCCGGTGCCTTCGCCCAGGACACGACGGGTTTCCTTGGGGTTGCCGGGCTGGTGCAGGGAGCGGCCGCGCCGGGCAACGGAGGCATCACCGTCCAGATTCGTAATGCGGCCACCAACCGCACCGAGACGACGACCAGCTCCAACGGCACCGACGGCTATTCCGTGGGTTTCTACTTCGTGGCTCTGACCGATTTCTCGGGCAACCGGGCGGCGAAGGCCGCCGTTCCCGGTGGCTACGTGGGTGACGAGCTGAAGATCAGCGCCTTCCGGGGCTCGACCGCGCTTCAGGCAACTCCGTCGAGCCACATCGTCACCAGCGGCGACGTGACCAGTTCGCTGGTCAAGCTGAACATCACGATCGGCACCGGGCAGGCGGCCGATGTGACGGCTCCTGAGGTCGCGCTCAGATACTTCGTCGGCGGAACCGCCCAGACCGGGCGCATTGCTCCGGCCTCGAGCCTCATCGTCAAGGGCACCTTCAGCGAGCAGGTCCAGGGCACCATCAAGTTCCGGGTGACCGGCCCCACCGGCGTCGCCACCGAGCTGGCCGCCGTTCGCGAGGGCGCGACCAACGTCTGGGCGTCTGCCGCCTACACCGTGCCTACCACGGTCGGCAACTACACCGTCGCGGTCAGCGGAGCGACCGACATGGCCTCGCCGCCCAACGCCGCGAGCCCGGCCACCAACGCGACGTTCTATGTGGCTTCGACCGACCCGACCGGTCCGGTGGTCGCCATCGGCACTGCCACGGCCGCCGTGGGTGCTGACGGCGTCGTCTCGGTCTCTTTGGCCCCCAACGGCCGCACCATCGGCGCCATTCAGTTCAAGATGGGGTTCCCGAGTGACAAACTCGACTTCAAGGAGATCGCCTCCGGCAGCGCCGCGGTCAGCTCCGGCTACTCGGCCGCCGGCAATGTGGCCTCCACTGGCGTTCTCAGCATCACCGTCTACGGTGTCACCGACAATGCCCTCGGGGCCGGCCCGATTGCTGAAGTCAAGTTCACGGTGAAGGCCGGGGCCTCCGGGACGTTGGCGCTCTCCGGCAGCGATGTCATCGCCAGTGACCTGGCGGGGCTCGGCATCGA
>CAZSVK010000329.1:0-747 GCA_964610245.1 uncultured bacterium | reverse complement strand
GTCGCCGTCGCCCGCAACGGCGTCATCGGCAAAGAGGACATCCTCCCCTGGCACCTCCCCGAGGATCTCCGCCACTTCCGCGCTGTCACCCTCGACCACGCCGTCATCCTGGGACGCCGCACGGCTGCCGTCTGCCCCTGATCGGCTATCGCTGCTGTTTCGCTAGAGTAACAACAACCAAGATTGACAGTTCTTCCACGGAAAGAGAGGACAGACTATGACGCGGGTGAATCGCTTTGTTGTGGCGCTGCTGGCCGTCGGCCTGATGTTCCCGGCTCTGGCGGCTGCCCAGAGCCTCACGGTGACCAGCGCTACGGGTCGCGCCGGCAACACCGTGACCCTGAATGTGAATCTGGCTGGCACGACTGCTGTGACCGATCTTCAATTTAACCTGACGTTCAACTCCTCAGAGCTGACCTACGTCAGTGATGCGAAGGGGGCCGTTGCTTCGGCCGCGAGCAAGGACTACTCGACTTCGGCAGTAGCGAACGGCATCAAGTTCGTGATCACGTCTCCGTCATCGGGCGCTGGCGCGACCGCCACTCTCGGGGCTGGCACCGTGGCGTCGATCACCCTGCGGCTTGCAGCGGGTGCGACGAACGGGCAGAACTTCACGGCCACCTTGGGTGCCATCACCGCCTCCAACATTGATGCGGTGCGGGTGAATCTGACCGCCACGAACGGTACGGTGACCGTCCAGAACCCCACCGCGCCCACCATCACCGCCGTTGCGTTCTCGGCTACCAC
>CAZSVK010000328.1:0-6870 GCA_964610245.1 uncultured bacterium | reverse complement strand
TTGCGTATTCATGGATGATGAAAGCCATTCAGACGGTCCTCGTCTCGTTCTTCCTGGCCGTCCTGGGGCTGGCGGGCCTGGGTGCCGGCCCTCTGTCCGGACAGGATCTCACCTCCGCCGAGAAGCAACTGCGGCTCGACGGCTTGAGGTCGGCCTACCGGGCCGAGGTGGAGCGAGCGGGATTCGACGCTCTGCGGGCCGTGGCTCTTCGCGACGAGGTGATCGCGCTCGAGAAGCAGCCGGTCTCCGAGCCGGCCGCACCCGCGGTCACGGGCGCCGCCGAGGCTCCGGCCGGTGAAGCTGCCCCCGCTGCCGACCACCTGATTGCCGAGATGCAGGATCCGCCCGACTACGACCCGCGCGGCCGCGGGAACCCCTGCGGGCCCTACGCCATCGCCGCGGTGCTCCGCAGCTTCGGCCAGGAGGTCGCCTACGAGGACGTCTACTCCGCGGTGGCCCCCTCGCACGGCATCGGCTCGGGCCCCCACGAGATCAAGTCCTACCTCCTCTCGCAGGGCCGCGACGCCGTGGATCGCAATCACGGCAGCCTGGACGACGTCGCCGCCGCCATCGATCGCGGCGAGCGCATCATGATGATGGTCAACGTGGGCGATCCCCCCACCTTCGAATCCACTCACTGGATCTCGGTGAAGGGCTACCGGATGGTCGGCGGCAAGCGGCACTGGATCCTGGTCGACTCGGCCTTCTCGTACGGCGGCTCGTTCAAGCCCGGGGGGCGCTTCGAGGACGGGATCCCGGAGGATGAGATGGCCCGGATGTGGCGCAAACCGGTTCCCGAGCCGGCGGGTACCGCGGCCGGCTACAGCAACTACTACATTGCCGTCAGCCAGAACGGGCCCTCCGCGGTCACGCTGCTGCGAAACGCGGTCTACGGGGCCAACCAGGGCACTTCCGTGGAGGTCCTGATGAGCGGCCTGCGTGACACCACGCGCGGTTTCGACGACACCTTCGGCAGCGGCCGCTCGGTGGGACAGCGGGTCGGTGGGTTCTTCACGATGGCCGCCGGCGGCATCTTCAAGGTCGGCCTGAACATCCCCGGCGCGCTCGCCTCGGCGGCGGGTAGCGCCCTGCAGTCGGGCGGCCGCGGCCTGCGCAACTGGGGCTCCGACCAGTGGAACAACGGCGGCCTGCTGGGCAAGGTGGCCGGCGCTGGGGCGACCCTCCTGGGCGCTATCACCTCTGGCGCGGGCTGGGCCGTGAACGCCCTGGGCGGGCTGGGCTCGGCCATCGCAGGTGTCGCGGGCGACCTGGTGGGCGGAGCGGGCCGGCTGCTGGGCAGCGCGCTCGACGGCGCCGGCCGCTTGCTGGGCCTGTGATGGTGCGAGTCTTGAGCTGGAGCTCCGCTCCAGACCTCGCCAGGGGGGGAGCCCCCCCCTGGACCCGGCAATGAGCGGGAACCGGCGTTTGGCGAGAGTTCTTGTTGCTTCTCGATGCCTCTCTGCCCAGCAGAGCCGTTGGATTTCACCTCTCGGAGAGGCTGCTCGCCGAACGCGCGCGGGCAGCGGTCTGCTGTCGGTGCTCTTCGGGCTCGTGCTGATTCTGGGGCTCGTGCTGCTGCTGGCCCGGCGGGCCTCGGACGTGGCCACCCTGGAGCGGCGCGCCCGGTTCTCGGAACAGGCCTACCTGCTGGCCGTTTCCGCCATCGAGGAGGCCCGGGCGCGAGTCGCCGCCGGCGCCAACGTGCCTGGTAGCCTCTGCTACGAGCCGCTGCGCGCCGCCCTCGACCGGCCGGCGGCCTTCGCCCTCGCCGCCGAGACGACCGCGACCCTGGCCACGGCGGCGAGCGGAGCCGTCGCGACCGAACTCTCGAGCGTGACCGTGACCGTCGTGGGCCGGCAGGCGACCAGCACGACGACCGGCGCGGGGCCCGACTGGCCGTACGGCCGCGGCTGGGCCGGCAAGCTGAGGTTCGAGGCCGCGGCCCGGGTCGATCGGGCCTGGCGTCGAGTGGCCTGGCAGTTCGAGGCCCGGCTCTCGTGCGTGCGGGCGCCGGTGCCCTGGGATCGCGTGCGTCTCTGGTTCGGCAAGCTCGGCGGGATGAGCGCGGAGCAGCTCGCCGGAGTGCTTGGCAGGCTGTCGATCGACGCCGGGACCGGAGGCCCGCTGGACCCGAAGTTGACCCCGTTCTGTCTGCAGGACGAGGCCGCGATGGCCGCCTCGTTCAAGGATCTGCTGCCACCCGGCGGCCGGCCGGCCTGGCCCCTTGCCTCGGCCAGCTACCTCTTCCTATCTGCCCGGGAGGCGTTGCAGGCGCTCTATCCGCTGGAGGACGACCCGGGCGCGCTGGTGTTGCCGGAGGGGGTCGTGCTCTGCGCGGAGTCGCTGGAGTTGCCTCCCAGTCGGTTTCGCGGCGGCGGGGCGCTCGTCTGCAACGGCGATCTCACGGTACACGGGGTCGTGCGCGACGCGAGCGCCCGGCCGGACGACAGCCTCGTGCTGGCGACGGTTGGGGGGCGGCGGCGGTTGAAGTTCGACGGCGCCCCGGTGGAGGCGGCGCTGGTCGCGCTCGGAGACGACTCTCGTGTGGAGCCCGACGGCGCGACCACCTCGCTCTTGCTGCACGGGACACTGGCGTCGGCGCTGCCCAGCGGATTGCTGACCGGGACGCTCGTGCACGACCCGGCGCTCTACGCGGGCTGTCCGGAGGGGCCGTACCGCGCTCCGCCGGCACCGGGCGCGCCGCCCGCGGGGAGGCTCGTGCCTGGCGACGGGGGCGATCTGGACCCGGGCGCCTACCGCTTCTCGATGGCGCGCTACGCCAGCGACGCGGCCGAGGAGGCCGCTGAGAGATGACGGCCCGCGGACGATTTCGAATGCAATCGGCCGGTCGGAGGCTTCGCCCCCGAACCCCCGCCAGGGTCCGAGCCGGACCCTGGACCCGGCAATCGCAGGAGCGGGTCGGATGCAACGCGGTCGAACGGGAGTCTTCTCTTCCGGGCGCGTCCTGTCCGTTGCCGCGCCGGCCGCTCCGGCGCCGGGCCGCGGTCTCGCTGCTCGAGGTGCTCGTGGCGGCGGGCATCCTCGCGGCGGTGCTCGTGCCGGCGCTGGTGTCGGTCGTTTCCAGCCGCTCGGGGCTCGCCGGGACGTGGAACGAAGCGGTCGCGCGAAGTCTGGCGGCCGAGGCGGTCGAGTGGGCCTGCGCCTTACCGACCGACTCGATTCTGGGGCCGGTCGTGCTGGACGAACCGGCGGTGACCGCGGCCTCCGTAGCGGGGATGCAGCCCGGCGGCAGCCTGGCCTCGCCGCGATTCTCGGCCGGCGTCTACCGCTATCCGGCTGCGATGGAACGGTTCAGCCGGCGCATCGAGATCACCGACGCGAGTCCCGCACCGGAGGCGCCGCTACTGCGGGTGCGGGTGACGGTCGGCTGGCGGGAGGCCGGCGGGGGCGGAGGCGTCGACCGGGAGAGAACTTTGACGTTGTGGAGGCTGCTCGCACCGTGAAGCGCGTTCTCCACTCGACGGATCGTGGCCTGACGCTGGTCGAGGTCCTGGTGGCGGCCGCGCTGCTGTCGCTGGTGCTCGCCGGCCTGTACGGCCTGCTCCAGGTGACGGCGCGAGGGCTGGCCGGAGGCGACCCGGAGGCCGACGCGGTGCTCGAGTTCGAGCGCGCGGTCGAGCGGCTGAAGCGCGACGTGCGCAGCGCCCAGGTGTTGCCGGGAGGCGTGGCCCTGGCGGTGGACGAGGACGGGCGCGCCCTGAGGCTCCGGTGCTGGAGCGCCGGCGGAGGCGAGCTCGAGGTGAGCTGGCGGTTCGAGCCCGGAGATCCGGCGGGGGTGCTGAGCCGAGCCGAGCAACCCACCGGGGCGGCTGCCCCGGAAACCGCGCGTTTCGCGAGGTTCACCGGCGTGAGGTTCTCGCTCTACTCCCTGAGGCTACAAGCGCCGCAGCTCGTCTACCGCACGCCGTCGCATCCCGACTACTCGCCACTCTTTCTGCGCCTCGAGCTGTCGGGGCCGGCCGGCCGGGAGCTGGTCACGAGCGTGGCGCTACAGCCTGCGACCCGCAAACAGCTCGACCGACACTGGAACCCGGTGAAGTAGGGGCAACTTCCTTGCATTGCCCGCGGCGCCTTCAAGGAACTATATTGAAGACGTGACTCTCGCCCTGTTCGCCATCCGCGGACGAAAGGGGTAGCTCCCATGCTGCAGCGAATCATCCCGGTGCTCGTGGCCGTCCTGGTCCTCAACTGGATGGGCGTGCTCGAGCAGAAGCCGTCGCCGGCTCCCTCCGAGGCCCAGGCCTTGCCGGTCCTCGACGTGATCCAGAACGAGTCGGTGGGTGAGGCGGGCGGCCCGGCGGCGCCCGACCGGGTCCCCGGCGAACTGCTCGTGGATCTGCGCGACGACGCGACCGACGCCGACGTGGCGGCGATCGAGCAGCGGTTCGGCATCGACTTGCAGGAGATCGGCCCCGAGAACCGTGAGGTGCGCGTGATGCGGGCCGAAGTGGGCGATCGGGACGAGGCAGCGCTGACGAGCGAGCTGTCGAAGGACGGCCTGGTCGAACAGGTCGAGCCCAACTACCTGTATCGCTCGCTGATGGTGCCCAACGATCCGCTCTACAAGTACCAGTGGCACATGGATCAGATCCGCTGTCCCAAGGCCTGGGACGGCGGGAAGTACGGCGAGGGGGCCGTGGTGGCGGTGATCGACACCGGCGTCGCCTTCGAGAACTATCGCCAGTTCAAGAAGATCCGAGACCTGCAGGGCACGAAGTTCGTGCCAGGCTACAACGCCGTCGCCCACAACGACCATCCCAACGACGACCACAGCCACGGCACGCACGTGGCCGGTACGGTGGCCCAGACCACGA
This sequence comes from uncultured bacterium, assembly GCA_964610245.1. Lineage (GTDB taxonomy): Bacteria > Muiribacteriota > UBA6191 > JACPRK01 > JACPRK01 > CAZSVK01. The sequence continues at coordinate 2,035 of CAZSVK010000328.1, read as the reverse complement.
ACAACAAGGAAGGCGTGGCCGGGATCGCCTTCAAGTGCGCGATCATGCCGATCAAGGTGCTGACCAAGCAAGGGTGGGGCACCATCGGCGAGATCGCCGAGGGCATCCGGTGGGCCGCCGACCACAAGGCCAACGTCATCAACATGAGCCTGGGCGGCAACAGCTACAGCCGTGTCCTGAAAGAGGCCTGCGACTACGCCAAGAAGAAGGGCGTCACGATCGTGTGCGCCGCCGGGAACAACGGCCGCGAGGGGGTCAGCTATCCCGCGCGTTATCCCGCCTGCATCGCAGTCTCGGCCACGCGTTTCGACGAGACCCTCACCTGGTACTCCAACTGGGGCAAGGAGATCTGCGTGGCCGCCCCCGGCGGCGATACCCGGGTCGACCAGAACGGCGACGGCTATCCCGACGGGGTGCTGCAGAACACCATCAAGCCGGAGAATCCCGGCGAGGACGTCTATGCGCTGTTCCAGGGGACCTCGATGGCCAGCCCCCACGTGGCCGGCGTCGCGGCTCTCATCGTCTCGCAGGGCGTGAAGAACCCCGACAAGGTCCGCGCCATCCTCGAGAAGACCGCCCGGCCCAAGGGCGGCGGTCGCGGCGATCCCAAGTTCGGCGCCGGCATCGTCGACGCCGCGGCGGCCCAGAAGGCGGCTGCGGCGGAGGTCGGCAACCGTCGGCTGCTCTCGCTCGTGGGCGCGGCCCTGCTCGTGGCCTGCGGGCTGAGCGGCGCCGCGCTGCGCCTGGTGGCGGCAGCGGTGCCCGCCGTGGCGGCCGGCTGCGGATTCTACTTCCTGCCGTGGCAGTGGCTGCCCGCCGTCCTCACCCAGCCCATGGCCCGCTGGGAGCTGGCCATCTTCCCTGGCGACGGCGCCGTCAGCCCCATCTTCTACTCGGCCTTGCTGCCGCTGCTGGCGGTCGCGCTGCTGTGGGGGTTCCGGCCCGCGCGTCCGGTGACCGCCGGTCTGGCGCTCGGCTTCGCCGCCCACCTGGCCGACGCGGCGCTGCTCGCCGGCTCGGACGTGGCCTGGCCGCCGGGCACGGCGGGGGCGCTCGACGTGACCTGGCTGCTGGCCAACGCGGTGGCGCTCTTCGTGCTCGCCCGGCTGGCCCTGAAGGGATGCGTGGCTCGATGAAGCGAGGACAGGTGACGGTGTCAGGCACCGTGAAACGCTCCGGCCTCGCAGGCGGGTTCTGGTCGCTCGAGAGCGACGCCGGTACCACCTACCAGCTCGATGGCGGCGGCCGCGACCTGCTTCGCGACGGACAGCGGGCGCGGGTGACCGGGCAGATCCTCTCGGACGCCGCCGGAATCGGGATGGCTGGCGACATCCTCCGCGTCCAGAGCTACGAGATCGGATGACCCGGCCCACGGACCAGGTTTGAACCAGACCGCCTACAGCATCCGGGTGGCCGGCGCGCTCGAGCGCCTGGCCCGCCGACCCGGTCTGGCACCGTGGGTGCGCCGGCCCCTGGAGGGGGCGCACTTCCTGGCGTCGGTCTACGCCCAGTTCGAACGCGATCGCTGCTATCAGATGGCCTCGGCGCTGACCTTTTCGGCGCTGCTGGCGGTGGTGCCCGTCACCGCCGTGACCTTCTCGCTGTTCGCGGCCTTCGGCACGTTCGTCGAGCTGCGGAAAGGGATGCAGAGCTTCCTGCTGCGGCAGCTCGTGCCCACCAGCGACCTGGCTCAGAATCTCGACGTTTACCTCAACCAGTTCACGGCCAACACCTACCAGGTCACCTTCGTCAGCGTCATCTCGCTCTTCGTCACGGCCGTGATGCTGTTCATGACGATCGAGTACTCGCTGGGCCACATCTGGCCCGAGCGGCGCACGCGGTCGGTGATGCGCAACATCACCATCTTCACCAGCATCCTCGTCTGGGGACCGCTGCTGCTGGGCCTGTCGACCTACCTGTCGCTCTCGATGGACAGTCAGGCACACATCTACGTCGACCACATCGTGGGCAGCCGCCTGTGGTCGTACGTCTTCCCCTATGCGACCTCGGTCCTGATGTTCGTGCTGGGCTTCAC
>CAZSVK010000327.1:0-6889 GCA_964610245.1 uncultured bacterium | reverse complement strand
CCTGCTCGCCCTTCCCGCCGCCCAGGCCAACGGTATCGTACATCTCGAGTGCAATGAAGAGGCGGTCATCTTCCTCGACGACGAGGAAGTCGGTACCACCCCGATCACGGTCAGAGAAGTGGTGCCGGGTTATCACACCCTCCGATTCGAGAATCCACGAACCCGCCAGTTCCGTGAGTTCCAATTCTACACGCCCCGGAGGAGTGCTCCCGAGAAGCAGTACGCCGTCGACTTCTCCAAGGAGCCGATGCCCGCGATGCAGTCCGGGCAGGTCATGGTTCCCCAGGGCCAGGTCGTGGTTCAGGAGCAGCCGAAGAAGGACAACACCAAGGCCCGGATGCGCAACGTCGCTCTGGGCGCCGGCCTGATCAACGAGGTCTTCAACAAGGGCGGCAGCAAGAGCGGCATCCGCAAGGGCGTCGTGGGCGCCGGGCTGCTGAACGAGTTGTTGAACAAGTAGGAGGCAGGGGTTACCCCTTCCCCTCCTTCTCACCGCCCCAGGCCCGCACCTGGTTGCGTCCACCCTGCTTCGCCGCATAGAGCGCGGTGTCGGCCTCGGTCAAGAACTGCTTGGCGTTGCGGGCCTTCGTGATCCCCATGCTCGCCAGCCCGATGCTGATGGTCACCTGCAGTTCGCGTCCCTCGTGCGGCACTCGCATCTCCTCGATGCGCGAACGGATGCGCTCGGCCAGCAGCTTCCCACCGTCGAAGTCGGTCTCGGGCAGGATGACCGTGAATTCCTCGCCGCCGTAGCGGGCAGCCGTGTCGGACATTCGGATGCTGCGCTTCACCTGATCGGCCACGTGCCGCAACACCCTGTCGCCCAGCTGGTGACCGTAGGTGTCGTTGAAGCTCTTGAAGTGATCGATGTCGGTGATGAGCAGCGAGAGCTTGCCGCCGTAGCGGGCCGCGCGCCCGAACTCCTTCTCGATCTCCCGGTCGAAGATGTGCCGCACCTGCAGCCCCGTCAGCCCGTCGACCGTGGCCAGCTTGTAGTGGCGCGCGTTCTCGAGCGCCGTGTAGGCGATCGAGGCCAGCATCGTCCAGAACGTGCGGTCCTCTTCCTCCAGCGTCGCCAGCGCCAGCTCGCGCCCGAACACCGTCACCCACCCCACCGCTTCCTCGCGGTGCAACAGCGGCAGCAACACCACGTCGCGCTCGTCGTAACCCTCCGGCGGACTGAACCCCTCGAGCTCCGCCAGCGGCATCGCCGAAGGCTTGCCTGCCCAGCGCTGGAACAGCGCCGCGCGAAGCTCGGGGCTGCGGGCCCACTCCGCCGAGCCCGCGGGCGCCCCGGTTCCGATGAAGACCTCCAGTTCGTCCGGCATGTCGGCCGGCAGCACCAGAATGCTCGAGTCGGCCCCCGTCTGCAGCAGGTACGAATCCTGGATGATGCCCCGCAGCTCCTCCAGGTTCAGCGTCGAGTTGAATCGCCGGCTGTACAGCGTCAGCAGTTGCAAGCTGCGAAGGTGCCGCCGCAGGTTCACCGCCAGCAGGAACAGCTTCATCAGCACGAACTGCCCCACCACGAGCGCCGCCAGCGGATAGGCGTCGAGCAACAGCGAGTAGCGGTCGAAGACCCACACGCTCGCACCCAGCACCGACCCCGCCGCCGCCACGGTCAGCCCCGCGCTGGCCAGCATTCCCAGGTACAGGAACGCCAGCGGCAGCACCAGCCCCACCGCCGCCAGCACCGCCAGCAGCACTCCCCCCGGCAGCCGCCCCAGGAAGCCCCTGCCCACCAGATTGCGCACAACGTTCGCCTGCGCCTCCACTCCCGCCATCGGGCCGAAGGGCACGTTCTTCATGTCGATGCCGGTCGCGTTCACGCCGATCAGCACCGCCTTGCCCCGGAACACCTCCAGCAGGTGCGACCACTTCGCCAGCTCCGCCTCCCTCGCCGGATCGCCCGCCGGCCGCTTCGCCGCAGCCTCCAGCCCGTCGAGGCTGGCCAGAACGTCCGACGCCGTCACGATCGGGAACAGCCCCCGCGCCGTCAACGGCGAGTAGTTAACGTACGCGCTAGCCTCGGCCACCGACCTCAGGATGTTCTCGCCCTCGAGCCGGTCGATGTCTACCTTGAGCCTCGCCCGGGCCTGCGGCACCCGGTAGGTGCCCAGCCCCAGGCCCCCGTCCGCGTCGAACGCCGGCTTGACGTCGAGATACTCCGCGGCCACCGACAGGGCCAGCGTGGGGATCAGCTTCTGGCCCAGACGCTGCGCCAGGGGCATCACCCGCAGGATGCCGTCGACGTTGTCGTAGATAAAGTCGATGTTTACAATGCCCGAGCCGCGGGAGGCGCGGTCGAGCGACTCGAGCGGCGTGCGCACGTAGACGACCTTGCGCAGCTCGCCCGTCTCGGTCTCCAGCTCGACCCGGGTCTTCAGCTCCGAGGCCAGCACCACGTTGCCCGCCGCCTCGAGGCTCGACGCCAGGGCCCGGTCCTCGGCCGGCGTCTTCGACGGCTCGTCGAAGAGCACGTCCACGCCCACGACCTTGGCCCTGCCCAACCGCGTCGCGTCGAGCAGGCGCGCCCACTGGCTGCGGCGCCAGGGCAGATCGCCGTGCCGCCGCAGGCAGCCGTCGGTGACCTCGATGAGAGCCACGTTGCGGTCCAGCTCTTCCTCGAGCGGCCGGTGCCGGAATTTCCAGTCCACGAACCGGCTCTCGACCGCCTCCAGATAGCCGGCCCAGGTGAGCGCCAGGACCGAGGCGGCCACGAGAAGACCCAGCAGATAGGCGGCTATCGTTCTGGAGGACATCGGCTCCCGATACTCTACCTCATCCCCCGCCCGCCTCGGCGGGCAACGGCAGCCGCAACACGAGCAGCCCCTCGATCTGATCCGACACGGCCAGGACCAACTCCTTTCCACACACCACCGCAGCGATCTCCCGTTCGCTCTTCAGGGTGAGCGGCACGGCCTTCCAGGGCTTCCACTCCGCCCCGCCGCGGCTCGAGGCGACCAGCACGCTCCCCCGCGACTCGAAGATTTCGAGCTGCAGCGCGGCCAGGTGGAATCGCCCCCCCGCTTCGATCAAGCAGAACTTCCGCGTGGCCTGCTCCCCCGGGAAGACACGGACCGGTTCCGAGAAGCTGCGGCCCGAATCGGTGCTCCGCTGGACCTGGATGATCTCCCGGGCGTCATAGGCGACCACCACCTGCGCCCCGCGACTCGCGCCATCCGCGTTGACCAGGTCCTTCGCGTCCTTCGTCACCTGCGCGAAGCCCCGCCACGGGACCTCCCACGCCCGCTCCAGGCGGGCAACGTAGATGTTCTTCGGACGACCCCGCGGCTGCGCGCGCACGAACGCCAGCAGACCCGCGTCGGTCGACAACACGCGGTAGCCGTAGAGCGTCTGGTCGCCCCCCGAGGGCACCACGAAGGGCGTGCCCTGAAGCGGTCCGGAAGGCCAGGCCCAGCGAACGTCGAAACCTGCCCCCTCGTAATCGATCGCCGTCCCGGCCCCACCCGGCGCCCGGGCCTCGACCACCCCCGCCTTGCCCGGCTCGACCTGTGCCGGCGCCGACCAGTCGAGCCAGCCGTCCGGCTTCACTGCTGCCAGCGTCTTCCACAGCGGCTGGACGAACCACGCCAGGTGGGGCCCCGAGGAGGGCCAGGCCAGCGCCAGGTGTGCGATGAACTCGTAGGGACCCGCCATCCGCCGGGCCGCCGCCCAGGTCGCCCCGCCGTCGAAGCTCTCCACGACCCACACGTACTGCTGCCGCTCCTTTGCGATCAGCCGGGATGCCAGCACGATCCGGTCCCCTCGCGCCTCCATCGACAGCCGGTCGAAGTAGGTCCCCTCGCTCAGGAAGAACGACCCTGGCGGGCCGGCCGAACGCAGCGTCGCGAAGTCGAAGGGCCCCCGGCCGCTCGCCGTCTCGACGGAGCCTCGGTGTCGCGTGTTCGGGCTCAACCCCTCCAGCACAAGCTCGGTGGCCCCCGTCTTCACGGGACGCGAGATCTGGCCGCTCCCCCTGGCATCGCCAAACGTCACGCGAGTCCCGGCCGGCGCCGGCCGGTCGAACCACAGGTGCGCGGAGGTCAGGCCGCAGGTCACGCGGGCCGCGAGAGGCCTCGCCGCCGGAGCGCTCGTCAGCGCGCTCGCGGGCGCCGACGCTGCCCCCGAGGAAGCGATGCTCGACACCACGGACGTCGTGACGGGAACGGTCCCTTCCCCCGGACCGGACCGTTTCGGGTGCCACCAATCCGCCTCGGCGGCAAGCACCAGGACCAGCGCCACTCCGGCCGCAAGGAGAGGCAAACCGAGCCTTCGCCGGACCGGGCCCTCCGCCGGCGTCGCCGCCACCGTGGCAGCCCCGCGCGTCGAGCGTGCCGCACGCGCGACCGTTCTCGCCCCTTCGGCCGCGCCACCCGCCAGGCTCGCCTGTGGCCGCCTCAACGTCAACTCAGGCTCCAGCAGATGCTCCAACACGCGGGCCGCCGCGGGCCGATTCCCGGGCTCCCGCTCCAGGCAAGCCGCCACCAGCGCCTCGAGCCCCGCCGGAACGCCCGGCGCCAGGGCCCCGAGCTTCGGCGCCGCCTCCGCCAATTGACGCTTGAAGATCGCGCCCAGGTCGGCGCCGGCAAACGGCCTGCGCCCCGACACCAGCTCGAAGATCAGCACGCCGAGCGCGTAGACGTCCGCTGCCGGCCCGGGGTTCGCGCCGGTCAACAGCTCCGGCGCCAGGTAGCCTGGCGTGCCCAGAATGGTGCCGGGCGCCGTGGCCAGGGTCTGCGCGCCGGTCAACGCCTTGGCCAGCCCGAAGTCGGCCACCTTGACGCCACCCTCGTCGGGCAACAGCACGTTCTCGGGCTTCAGGTCCCGGTGGACGATTCCGGCCCCATGCGCGTGCGCCAGACCCGCAGCGATGCCGGCCGCCACGGCGAGCGATTCCGTCAGCGGCGGCACCTTGACCAGCCTCGACCACTGCCGGAGCGTGCCCCCCTTGACCAGCTCCATGGCCAGGTAGGGCGTGCGCCCGGAGAACCCCGCGTCATAGAGCCGCAGGAGGTTCGGGTGCGCCAGCTTCGCCTGCAGCCTCGCCTCCCGCACGAAGCGCGACCGCGTCTCCTCCGCCCCGAAGAGCCCCGGCGCCAGGACCTTCAGCGCCACCTCGCGGCCGAGCCCCTCGTGGACCGCGCGATAGACCTTTCCCGACGCCCCCGCGCCCAGCTCCTCGACGATGCGGTATCCGGCGATGTCTGGCACTGGCTTGAGGCTGGAGGCTCGAGGCTGGAGGCTGGGGCGCGGGCCGAGCGAGGCACCCTCTCGTGGTTGGGCCCGGGAGTTCAAAGAGCAGGCTGCGCTCTTGCTGCAGTCTACAGCCTACGGCCTGCAGCCTACGGTATACTGTCTACTGAGATGCAGAGGAGCTTCGCCCGGCGGGATGGCTTCCTGATGTGGACGGTCGTCGGCGCCGTGATCGTGATGGGAATTCTCGGCTTCGCGCTGCACTTCATGGCGCGACAGCAGAACGCGCAATCCCATCGGATCTACTTCGGCGAGGTCGCCCAGAACCTGGCGGAGGCGGGCATCGAACACGTGGGCCGGCGCGTGCGCGACACGCTCGCCCCGCACCCCACCGTGCGCGGCGGCCTGCGCCTGGAGGATGGCAACTTCTTCTCCGTCTTCCTGCTCGATTCCGCCCGCCTGAAGAACATGTTCGGCAGCGTCCTGCGCACCGAGGACTGGTTGCGTCAGCTCCTCGGGCGCGACTATCGCTATCCGCTCGACGTGCTGGCGACGCAGTTCCCGGGCAGCTCGCTCGTGGTCACGCTCGACGTCGATCCGCAGCCGCTCTGCAAGGAACCGGTCGTCGCCGATCCGGTCGAGAAGCGAGTGCGTTTCGTGATCCGCTCGCGGGCCGACTACCGCGGGGTCACCCGCATCCAGGAGACGGGGCTCGAGGTGAAGGTCGTCCACCCCTTCCCGCCGGCGACCAGCAAGTTCACTCTCTTCTCGCACGAGTCCGAGCCGGGCCAGGCTTACAACAGCTCCCGCAACGGCACCTCCGGCCTGCCCTACACGCCCGCCGACGCGCCTCCGGTGGTGCTCGACAACACACCGCCCCAGGAGGTGCAGGATCTCACGCTCATCCAGGAGAACCTGCCCTACGAGCAGACCAACCCCTTCGGGCAGATGCCGACCGTGCGGGCCGCCCTCGAGCGTCGCGGCTGGATCTACCTCGGCACCGGCGCCAGCAACCGGGAGATCCATTTGAACATGGCGGCGGGGCCGGTGCTGCCGGGTGGACAGGGCTTCGGCGAGTTCTTCCACCTCTTCGATCCGCTGCCATACGCGGTCGGCGGGTTCGACGCCAACCCGGCCTACTTCCGGGTGATGCAGCCGCCGGCCTTCTTCACGGGCACCGTGCCGGACGCCCTGCATCCGCCTCTGCTGCAGCAGCCCTCGATCAACTTCCTCTACTGGGGGTTCCACTACCCGGACGGCACCAGCAACCTGCGCGACGGCACGCTCGGCCGCTCGCTCCAGACCGAGAGTTCCAGCAGCCTGCACCTCTACGGCACCCACGCCGAGCCGAGCCGCACCAAGATCTTCGGCAACGTCACGCAGGACTACGTGCGTTTCGGATACCTGGCGCTCGACCGCGACAACACCACCAACGACGAGGAGGCCCAGAAGGCGAACCTGGCGGCCGCCGGCCAGCCCCCGCATGTGCGCACGCGCGACACCATCGACCCGGTGCTGCGCTACGCCGACGAGTCGGACTTCCAGGCCGATCTCAACCTCGAGAGTTCCGGCCAGCCAATGACGACGCTCTCGACCATTCCCACACAGGTCGAGAACAAGAACTTCATGCTCTCGGGGGTGATCGCCGATCCGGGCTGGCCCACGATCCCGCTCGACCGAAGCCGCTACACCT
>CAZSVK010000326.1:3849-6909 GCA_964610245.1 uncultured bacterium | reverse complement strand
GGTTCACGGTGCGGCCCGAACTCCAGCCTCCCACGACCCGGCCATCGATAGGGGACGAGGGGCTGGACGGTCGGCGCATCCTGCTCGCCTCCACCAGCCCTTCGAGCTGCCGGGCGCTGGCTTCCCAGCTCGACCGCTGGCGCTGCGTCCACGTCGTCGCCGGAGACGTGCCGGGCGTGCTCGACGCGCTGCGGGGGGCGGCCCGGGGGGGCTGGCCGTTCGAAGTGGCGATCCTGGACATCCACCTGCCGGAGGTCGAGGTCGAGGCGCTGGCCCGCCAGGTCAAGGCCGAGCCGGACCTCGCGTCGACGGCGCTGGTGCTGCTCACGACGGTGGGCCGCCGGGGAGAGCCCGGCCGGATGAGGGAGGCGGGGTTCTCCGGCTACTTGACGAGGCCGGTCAAGCGCTCGCAGTTGCGCGACTGCCTGCGGGTCGTGCTGGCCGCCTCGCCAGCGGGCCTGGCCGGCGCCCCGGCGCCTCTCGTGACACCACAAACGCTCCAGCCCGAACGCGGACGGGTGAAGGCGCGGATCCTCGTGGCCGAGGACAACTCGGTGAACCAGCGTGTGGCGCTCAGGATGCTCGACCGGCTGGGTTACCGTGCCGACGCCGTCGCCAACGGTCTCGAGGCGGTCCGGGCGCTCGAGATGGTGCCTTACGATCTGGTCTTGATGGATGTGCAGATGCCCGAGATGGACGGCCTGGAGGCCACCCGCGCCATCCGCCGAAGCCCGGCGAAGTCGCAGGATCCGGGGCTGCCGATCATCGCTATGACCGCCTTCGCGGGACGGGAGGACTGGGAAGCCTGCGCTCGCTCGGGCATGAACGATTTCGTGGGGAAGCCGGTGACCCTCGCCCGCCTTGCCGAGATGCTGGAGCGCTGGCTGCCTGCGCGGGCCCGGCAACCGGAGGAGCCCCAGCCGGCCTCGACCCCGCAGCCCGGTCTCGAGTTCGATCGCCAGGCCCTGTTGAAGCGGCTGCTGGGCGACGAGCAACTCGTGCGGGAGGTCCTCGGCATCTTCCTGGCGGATTTTCCGGTGCAGCTCGAGAGCCTGCTCGCGGCACTCTCGACGGGCGACGCGGGCCTGGTGCGGCAGAGGGCCCACCGGCTGAAAGGGGCGGCCGCCAACGTCGGAGCGCGGCAGCTCCAGGAACTGGCCATCGGCGTGGAACTCGCGGCGCGGGAGGGCGATCTGCCGCGGGCCCGGGGGCTCGCCGGCCAGCTCGGCCAGCACTTCGACCGGCTCAGAGAGCAGATCGGCACCGCCGCGTCTCCCGGCGGCTGAGCGTCACGGCGGCCACTCGCTGGGCCCGACCCGGGCAGCCCCGTCCCCGGCCAGTATGACCGGCATGCGGGACAGCGGGGTCCGCGCCCGTGGTGGCGGCGCTGGACAGGTCGAGGCTGCAAGTGTGTGGCCGCGATCTTGCGGTATCCTCGGTCACCAACTCGGGGTCTGTCTGGACGTCCCCGGGTCTAACACCAAGGAGACCAAAGGTGAGCGATCTGCTTCACGAGGGCGGCGTCTGCGAAGGCACCCCCGAAACCCGATTCAGCATCCTGGATGCGCCGGATCCCCGGCAGAACCTGATCCTCGAGAAGTCGGCCCTGAGTCCGGCGATCCGCCTGTACCGGGTACACTGCCCGCCGATCGCGCGATTCTGCGCGCCCGGGCAGTTCGTCGTCGTCCGCGGCGACGAGAAGAGCGAGCGCGTTCCGCTGACCATCGCGGACTACTCGCCGGCCGAGGGCTGGATCACGCTGGTCGTGCAGATCGTCGGGGTTGCCTCCCAGAAGCTCGACAAGCTCAAGGAAGGCGAGCGGCTGCTCGACGTGGTGGGCCCGCTGGGCCACAAGTCCGAGATTGCCAACTTCGGCAACGTCGTCTGCATCGGCGGCGGCCTGGGCATCGCGCCGGTCTTCCCGATCCAGCGCGCGCTGAAGCAGGCCGGCAACCACGTCATCAGCATCATGGGCTCTCGCTCGAAAGACCTCATCTTCTGGGAAGAGCAGATGCGCGAGCACTCGCACGCGCTGTTCGTGACGACCGACGACGGCTCGTACGGCGAGCGCGGCTTCGTCACCGGCGTGCTGCAGCGCCTCATCGACAGCAAGGAGCGCATCGACCGCGTCATCGCGATCGGCCCGCCGATGATGATGCGCGCCGTCTCCAAGGTGACGATGGCGCACAACATCAAGACCATCGTCAGCCTCAACGCGATCATGGTCGACGGCACCGGGATGTGCGGCGGCTGCCGGGTCGACGTCAAGGGCGAGATGAAGTTCACCTGCGTCGACGGCCCCGAGTTCGACGCCCACGAGGTTAACTTCGACGTTTTGCTCTCGCGCCTGTCGACCTACGACCGCGAGGAGGGGCTGGCCCGCGAGCGCTACGAGGAAGAACGCCGCCAGCTCGCTCAGGCCCGCTCCAAGGCCCGGATGCGGGTGCCGATGCCCGCCCAGGACCCGGGCGTGCGCCGGCACAACTTCGAGGAGGTCGCCCTGGGCTACACCGCCGAGATGGCCGTGGCCGAGGCCGATCGCTGCCTGCAGTGCAAGACCGCGCCCTGCATCGCCGGCTGCCCGGTCAACATCGACATCCCCGGCTTCATCCTGCAGCTTCGCGAGGGCCGCTTCCTCGCCGCCGCCCAGCAGATCAAGCTCACCAACAATCTGGCCGCCATCTGCGGCCGCGTCTGCCCGCAGGAGACCCAGTGCGAGCAGGTGTGCGTCCTGAACAAGAAGGGCAACGCCATCGCCATCGGCCGGCTCGAGCGCTTCGCCGCCGACAACGAGGCGGCCGTCGCCGAGGTGGTCGCGCCGCCCCGGCCCGCGAAGACGGGCAAGAACGTCGCCATCGTGGGCGCTGGCCCCGCCGGTCTGACCTGCGCCGCCGACCTGGCCCAGCAGGGCCACCGAGTCGTGGTCTTCGAGGCGCTGCACGCCCCCGGCGGCGTGCTCATCTACGGCATCCCGGAGTTCCGGTTGCCCAAGGCGATCGTCGACCGGGAGTGCCACTACCTCGAGAAGCTCGGCGTCGAGTTCCGGCTGAACATGCCGAT
>CAZSVK010000326.1:0-3839 GCA_964610245.1 uncultured bacterium | reverse complement strand
GGGCGGTGTGCTGTTCTACGGCATCCCCGAATTCCGCATGCCCAAGAAGATCCTGATCGAGGAGATCGAAGGCCTCAAGGACATGGGCGTGGAGTTCGTGATGAACTACCCGGTCGGCAAGGCCGAGTCGCTCGACTCGATCCGCGGCCGCTTCGACGCCGTCTTCGTCGGCACCGGCGCCGGCCTGCCCTGGTTCATGAACATCCCCGGCGAGAACCTGAAGGGCGTCTATTCGTCCAACGAGTTCCTCACCCGGATCAACCTGATGAAGGCCTACAAGTTCCCGGAGTACGACACGCCCGTGCTCGTCGGAAAGAACGTCGCCGTCGTGGGCGGCGGCAACGTGGCGATGGATTCCGCCCGCTCGGCCCTCAGGCTGGGCGCCGAGAACGTCTACATCGTCTATCGCCGCACCCGCAAGGAGATGCCCGCCCGGGTCGAGGAGATCGAGCACGCCCTCGAGGAGGGTGTCGTGCTCAGGGAACTCACCAATCCGGTCGCCGTCCTGGGCGACGAGAAGGGCTGCGTGCGCGGCCTCGAGTGCCTGATGATGGAGCTGGGCGAGCCCGACGCTTCCGGCCGGCGCCGCCCGGTCGAGAAGAAGGGCTCCAACTTCGTGCTCCCGGTCGATCAGTTCATCGTCGCCATCGGCAACGGCCCCAACCCGGTGCTCACCCGGAGCTGGCCCGATCTGAAGCTCGACAAGCGAGGGAACATCGCCGTCGAAGAGAACCTGATGACCAGCGTGATGGGCGTGTTCGCCGGCGGCGACATCGTCACCGGCGCGGCCACGGTCATCGAGGCGATGGGTGCCGGCAAGAAGGCTTCGGTCGCCATCCACAACTATCTGACGGCGAGCTGACCGGCTTCCGGGCTCGAAGAGAAGGGCAGAGCCGCGTCCCGGCGCGGTTCCGCCTTCTTGCCGTCCTCGCGCCTTGCCATGGCCTGCTAAGATCCCCCTGACCCCTGGCGGTTACGGGAGTAGCGGGGATGATCGAGCTAGAGGGATATCGGATGGTGGGGAAGATCGCGTCCGGCGCCTCGGGCACGGTCTATCGCGCCATCCAGGAGGGGTTGATGCGGCCGGTGGCGGTGAAGCTGCTGGCGCCGGGGATGTTCAACGCCGAGGAAACCCGGCAGCGCTTCCTGCGGGAGACTCGCCTCCAGGCGAAGCTCTCCCATCCCAACCTGGTCGCCCTCTACGACGCTGACTTCGCGGGAGTCGACGACGCCCCGTACTGCGTCATGGAGCTGGTGGAGGGCGGCACGCTCCGCAATCTCATCGAGAAGGAGGGCCCGCTGACCGTCGCCGAGGCGGTCCGGCTGGCCGCCGGCATCGCCTCCGGCCTGGCCCATGCCCACGAGGCCGGCATCGTCCATCGCGATCTCAAGCCCGAGAACGTGCTGCTGACGCCCGGCCGGGAGCCGAAGGTGGGGGATTTCGGCCTGGCGCGATCCGAGCTGTCCGACGGTGACTTCCAGACGGCCGTGGGCCTGGTGCTGGGCACGCCGGGCTACGTCTCGCCCGAGGCGCTCCAGGGCAAGACGGCCGGTCCCGAGGCCGACGTTTTCGCTCTCGGCATCATCATGTGGGAGATGCTCGCCGGGAACCGGGAGGCGATCGGCTCGGGCGACTCCGGGCATGTCCTGGGCCGCACCCGCCCGATGCCCTCGCTGGCCGCCTCGGCGCAAGCGGTGCCGGCCGCGCTCGACAAGCTGGTGCAGGCTTGTCTCGGGCCCGACCCGGCGAAGAGACCGTCCGCCGCCGCCGTGGTTACCGAGCTGGCCCGGATTCCCCGCACCCGCGGCGCGGTGAGCAAGAGCGCCCCGCCACCCGGCGAGGCCGCGCCGGCGCCAACCCCCGTGACCTCCGTGATGAGCACCGACGCCATCAGGAAGCTCGACGCCAGCGTGCCGGCGGCTCGAGAGGGGCACCGGATCCCTCGCAAGGCCTGGCTCGCGCTCGTGTTGCTCGGAGTTGCCGTGGTGGTGCTGGCGCTCGGATTGATGCGCCCCCCGCCAATCCCGCCCCCGCCGCTCGAAATCGATGGCCCGGGGATGTCGCCCGCGCTGTCCACGCCCTCAGTCGACGGTCAGTGATCCTCGCGCCGGCCGGTGCTACACTCGCGCGAGTCGTCGAGCCTCCAACCCCGAGCCCCAAGCCTCCCATGAAAGCACCGCTTCGCATCCTCATCGGAATGATCTCCGGCGTCATGCTGGGCTTGGCGGCGCGGCTGGTTCTCGGCGACAGCCCCTGGCTCAAACTCTTCGACGAGAACGTCGCCTACTTCCTGGGGCAGCTCTTCCTGCGGCTCATCTTCATGGCGGTCGTGCCGCTCGTGGTCTCCTCGCTCATCGTGGGGGTGGTCGAACTGGGCGACCTGAGAAGGCTGGGGCGCATCGGGCTCTGGTCGCTGCTGTTCACCGCGCTGCTCAGCTCGCTCGGAATCGGTCTGGTACAGCTCGTGAAACCAGGGGCCTCCGTGCCGGTCGAGATGCGCGAGCAGTTGCGGGCGGGTGCGGCCAAGGAGTCGGCCTCGGCCATCGAGAACGCTGCCGCCGCGCGCCGGCCGGTCGACTGCGTGCTCGGGGTGATCACCAAGAACCCCATCCAATCGGCCACCTTCGCCCTGGAGGGCGAGACGCTCGCCCTGATGGTCTTCTCGCTCATCGCAGGCATCGCTCTGAACCTGATCGAGCCCGAGAAGGCCCGCCCTCTGATCGTTCTGGCGGAGGGCACGCTCGCCGTCTCGATGAAGGTCATCTCGATGGCGATGTCGATCGCGCCCTATGCGGTCGCGGCGCTGCTCTTCAGCCTGGTGGTGCGCACCGGCGGGGCCCTTCTGATGAGCCTCGCGAGCTACGTGGCGGTCGTTCTGGGCGGCCTGGCGTTGCAGTGCTTCGGCGTCTACTCGCTGGCGTTACGCTGGCTCGGCGGCCTCTCGCCGTGGCGGTTCTTCGGCCAGATTCGCGAGGCGATGCTCACCGCCTTCTCCACCGCATCCTCGAGCGCGACGCTGCCCGTGACGCTCCGCGTCAGCGAGGAAGAGGTCGGAGTCCCGCGCAACATCGGGAACTTCGTGCTCACCGTCGGGGCGACCGCGAACCAGAACGGCACGGCGCTGTTCGAAGGCGTGACCGTGCTCTTCCTGGCCCAGGTCTACGGCGTCGATCTCACGCTCGGCCAGCAGGCCACCGTCGTGATGATGGCCATCCTGGCCGGCGTCGGGACCGCGGGAGTGCCCGGCGGCTCGATCCCTCTGCTGGTCATCGTGATGCAGAGCGTCGGCGTCCCTCCCGAGGGGATCGGCATCATCCTGGGCCTCGATCGGCTGCTGGACATGTGCCGCACCACGCTGAACGTCACCGGCGATCTCGTGATCGCCGCACTCGTCTCCAGCCGCGAGAAGGCGCGGGCCTAGGGGACCTGGGCGCTCCAGAAGCTCGCGATGCAGATGGGTAGCGGGCGCTGAGCTTCCGGGAGAGATGAGGACGACCGGAGAGGGCCGGGAGGCCTTCTCCGGAGTAGAAACCGCCCCGCGGAGGGCAGGTCAACCCCGCATCTCCCGGCGCCCCACGACCTGCGCGAAGAGGTGTTCGGCGGCGAACTGCAGCCGTTCGGAGAGCTGGGCCGCGTCCTGCCCCACCAGTCGCCTGTCGGCCACGAGCCAGCGGCCCCGCGCCATCGTGTGAGTGACGTCGGCGGCCGTCGCGCTGAAGACGAGGTTGGCCAGGACGTTGGTCCTGGGACCGACCGCGAGCAGCGGCCGCATCGCGAGTCCGGTGGCGTCGACCAGGCACAGGTCACCGTCGACGGCAGCAGCCTCACCGACGGCACC
>CAZSVK010000325.1:0-6920 GCA_964610245.1 uncultured bacterium | reverse complement strand
CGGGCTGCAACGAAGTTTCGAGCAGGTCCTCGAGCTTCTCGGCGGAGACCCAGGCCACGGCGGCCGGTTCGACCCGGCGAGGGGCGGCGGCCGCGGCAAGAACCTCGGGCAGCGGCCCTACGGGCGCGCGCCTGCGAGCGGCCGGGCGAGCGGCCGGGCGCGAGACCGGACGCGAGACCGGCGCCGGGGCGAGTGAGGATGCGTCACCCGACTCGGGCTGCCACGAGAGCACCCGGCGCTCCGGCAAGCCGAGCGTGTCGGCGACCTGCTTTGAGGTCAACTCTTTCAGAAAGGGTCCCAGACCCGGCATCTCGACGATCCGGTAGCCCGACTCGGCGGTGCGCTTGGGGCCGCTCTGCTCGCCCCCGCGGCACTGAGTGAGGTAGCAGAACGAGTTGCCGAGGTTCAACCCGGTGTCGATCTTGGCCTGTCCGACGGTCTTGATCACACGCCGGCCCGCCAGCTTGGAATGCCAGGCGAGGTAGATGAAGCCGGGATAACTCTTGCTGTTGCTCTTCGGAACGACGGGCATACTCTTCTCCCACGGTGTTAGGTCAACTTGACAACCCCCGCGTTCAGTTCCGGCGAGCCCCCCCCGAGGCGTCCAAGCCGCGAAACCGAGCTACCAAGTTTAGCACGCATCCCGGGAGCTTGCATCAGGAATCGTCGGACGAGCAGGGGATCGGCAAGGTCCCTTTCACCACGGAGCGGCTGAGGACACGGAAGATCGCAGGGAGTCCGGTTCCAACCAGGCCTCCGTGAGGCTCGGTGTCCTTCGCTTCTCCGTGGTGAAGAAGAAGCATCGACAACGGAGCGATGCGGGTTCTCGATGACTTTGCCGGGACCTTGTCGGACGACCGGCCTGCCTACCCAGCTCGCACTTGACGCGGAGTCGAGGATTGGAACCAAGTAGCGGCCAAGGAAACGAGAGTCGCGACCGTCAAACTCGGATGCCCTGAGTTGGGGCGGGCCGCGCCGGCCCCGACCCGGCAACTCACGCGGCCTTGCCGCGCCCGGGCCCTCGGAAGTCGGCCAGCAGCCGCAGGATCCGAATGGGAGCGCCGATGCGTTCCATCGCCTCGAGGGCCAGCGCTCGCATCTGGAGATTGCCGGTGACGAGCACCCGGGCGAGCGGCAGGAGCGCCCGAGAATCCCGGGCCCGGGCGAGCGAGCGGAGGGCGCTGATCGTGACCTGCTCCTCCGGGTCCTTCAGCAGGGCGAAGAGCATGGTCCCGAGGCGCTCGAATTGCCCCAGCGCCGTCTCCAGGCCCCGGGCAGGGTCAGCCGTCCCGGCGCCGGCCTCGCGGCGATCGGAACCCAGGCCGCTGACCTTGAACAGCTCGCCCGCCGCGAAGGCGGCCCCCGCCCTCTCCCGGGCCTCGGGGCTACGGATCATCGACTCGAGCAGCTCCAGGACCTCCGGCCGGCCCCTCCTCCACAAGGCAACGGCGGCGTTAGCCTTCACCCGGCCGACCGGGTCGTGGATGAGCCGGGCCACCCTTTCCAGGTAGCGATCGTCCTCGACCTGATCGAGCGCTTCGATGGTGTTGGCCCGGACGCGCGGGTCCTCGTCGTCTAGGAACTTCTCGAGCCGCTCGAAGTCGCGGTAGTCGGCCAGGTGCGCGGTGGCCTTGATGGCGGTGGCCAGCACCCGTTTGTCCGTCGTGGTCGATATCACTCGCGTTAGCACCTCGGCCACGCGGGCGTCGCCGCGCCCGATGCGGCCCAGCACCGCCACGGCACGCAGGATCAGGTCCTGGTCTTCCTGGCCGACCAGCTCCACCATCGCCTCGGTGCCCGCCTCGGCCGGCAGCGCCTGCACGGTGAGGAACGCCTCGGCCCGCTCATGGCCCGGTCCGGACCGCAGCTTGCGCAGGATCTCGTCGACGGCCAGGACGTGGACCAGCTCGTAGCACTGCACCAGCTCGGCCTTGCCGCGGATGGCGCGCTGCTCCAGCGGCTCCAGCACGGCCACCGAGCGCACCTGCCGGCAAGTGGACTCGCTGAGGATGATGCCCGAGTGGCGCGCCTCCTTGGAGAACTCCTGCAGCCGGGCCGCCACGTTGACCGGATCGCCGATCACGGTGTAGTCCTTGCGGCGTTCCGAGCCGATGCTGCCGGTGATGACCTCGCCCGAGTTGATGCCGATGCCGATCCGGATCGCCTCGCGACCGTAGAAGGCGCGGTTGCTGTTGTACTGGGCCAGCCGGGTCTGCATCTCCTCGGCGCAGAAGACGGCGCGCGGCGCGTCGTCGCCCCCTTCCTCGGGGTAGAAGACCACCAGGAGCGCGTCGCCGATGAACTTGTCGACCACCCCGCCGTGCTTCTCGATGACCTCGACCAGCACCGAGAAGATCTCGTTGAGGAGCGAGACGATCTCCTGCGTGTGCCGGCTCTCGGACAGGGCCGTGAAGTTGCGGATGTCGGTGAAGAGGATCGTGACCTGCTGCAGGCCCTCTTCCCGCTCCGAGGTCGCCTGGCCCGGCCCGCGGCCGCGCTCGATGTCGTCCCAGGCCGTCTTCGAGATGTACTGGCGCAGGATCTCGCGATTCTCGAGCGCGACCGCCATGCTGTTGACCGCCTCCGACAGCACCCCCAGCTCGTCGCGCGAGGTCACGACGACCCGGCGCGCGAAGTCGCCCGCGGCAATTCGCGCAATCTGGCGCGAGAGCCGGTCGATCGTGTCGAGCGGCTGCTTGGTGAAGAGATAGGCGAGCAGGATTCCCGCCGCCACGACGGCGAGCAGGACCGCGAGAATCCAGAGGGTGACCCGCCGGGCCTCCCGGTGCATCCGGCCCAGCGAGAGCCCCACCCGGCAGGCGCCGTGGAGTTGCGTGACCCCGTCCACGCCGACCAGGCTCATCTTCGAGGCTGCGTCGAGCACCTCGTCGCCGGCCCGGGTCCACACCCGGTCGACGCGGTTGGCCTCCGGCGAACGGAAGACGTTGTCGGTGAGGATCTTGTCGTCTCGGGCGTCGAGACAATCCGCGCCCCACTGGTGCAGCACGACGCCGCGGTTATCGGTGACGACTAGGTAGACGAGGTCCTCGTCTCCCTGGCCGGCGGAGCGCTTGTGGACCGCCTCGACCAGCTCGGCGACGAGCGGCAGGTCGTCTCTCAGGAAGCAGACCAGACACGTCGTGGAGAGCATGTCGGCCATCTTGACGGCCTTCTGGCGCAGGTGGGTCAGCGTGCGCTCCCGCTCGCGCTGCACGAGCAGGCCCGCCTGGAGGCTCATGATCAGCACGACCAGAACCGACATGAGCGCCATGACCTTCGTCCGGATGCTCGCGCCGCCGGGGCGCCAGCCGTCGCCCCTCGGGTTCAATCCTTGCCGCCTTCCCGGGCCAGCGCGATGATGCGCCGGGCCTCGTCGTAAGTGGCGTCGGTCACCGGGCCGAAGCCCGACAGTTCGCTGCCGGCCCGCAGTCCCTCCAGCAGGCGCCGGCCCGTCGGGGAGGAGTCCAGGCCGAGCAGCGCCGCCGTCACCTGTCGCCGGAGCTCGAGCGGGACGGTCGTCTGGGCCACGATGGGACCGTTGGGGATCTCGGGCGTGCGGGCCAGGATCCGCAGCCCTGACAGATCCTGGCTGCGGCCGAAAGCGCGGAACTCGGGCTCGCCGACGCAGGCGACGTCAGCCAGTCCGCGGATCACCGACAGCAGCGCCGCCTCGTGGCTGCCCTCGTGGGTGAGACGGCTGAAGAAGGTCTGCGGCTCGAGCCCCTTGGAGCGGAAGAGGGCCATCGGGTAGACGTGACCCGAGGTCGAGTTGCGGCTGACCAGGGCCAGACGCTTGCCGCGCAGCTCTTCCAGCGTCTTGACCGGGGCCTTTGCGGCCACGACGACGACAGCGGCATAGGAGGCCTTGCCGTCTTCCAGGAACTGCGCGACCGGCTCGCAGCCGGTGGCCTTGCGCACTCGCAGATAGGCCTGAGCGCCGAGCCAGCCGAAATCGCAGGTGCGTTGCTCGATCGCTTGCATCAGCTCGGGATAGGAGTGGCAGTAGACCAGCTCGAACCCCAGGCCGGTGCTGGCGGTGAGATAGCGCAGCAGCGGCCCGATCTCGCGGTGGGTGCGCAGCACGTTGGCGCTGCCCGCGGCAAAACGGAAAGGACGGCCCCCGCCGGGCAGGCCCGGCGGCGCGCTCACCGCCGGCGTCACGACCGGACCGGTCAGAGGCGTGGGGCCGCGCCTCTCCGGCTCGCCGCACGCCCCGAGCAGCAGGGCGAGCGCGGCCAGCAGCACGGTGAGCCGGCGGGCAAGCGAGCGGCGGCGTTCGGTCATGCGGGTCATCTGGCCCCGACAGCCTACCAGAACGGGTCCGGCGTCGGTACCCGCCACACGTTTCCTTGCCTTTCCGGGGGGGGCAGTCTAGAATAGCGCGTCTTCGGCGAGGCCCGAAGGCGGTGTTTTCCCCGTTACCCCATCAGACTTCACACCCATCGCGTAGCAAGGAGTCCCTGGTTCCTATGATGGTCGATTTCTTCCGGCGCAAGATGAAGGCATTCATCTGGTTGATCGTGGCTGTCTTCGTCCTCTCCATCTTCTTCATGGCCGCCGGCTCGCTCTTCTACTCGAACCAGCAGGCCGAGCAGGCGCAGGAGCGTGCCGCCACCGCCGAGAAGGCCCGCGCCACCGAAGAGGCCAAGAGCGAGCTCGACTACAAGGCCCCGCGCCAGGTGGCGAGCCTCGTCTACAAGGGCCAGGCCGAGTCGATCACCGAGGGCGAGCTGAACAAGGGCATCAAGAACGCCTGGGAATCGGCCTCGCGCTACCGCGGCAGCACCGCCCCGCTGAAGGCCTTCAAGGCCATGATGGGCTCTCTCATCCTCGACAACATCGTCAAGGAGCGCCTCGTCCTGATGGAGGCGGAGTCGCAGAAACTCGACGTTACCAAGGACGTCGAGGAGGTCCTCGCCCAGAACATCAAGAAGGCCGGCGGCAAGGAACAGCTCCTGGCCGCGGCCAAGATGGACGAGCCCGCCCTGCGCGCCTACTTCCAGCAGCAGCTCAAGCAGGAGCGCGTGATCCGCAGCATCACCTCGGGCAAACCGGTCGCCGACAAGGCCGTCGAGGACTATTACACCGCCCACAAGAACGACTTCAAGAAGGCCGACGGCAAGGATTTCAAGCCGCTGACCGAGGTGCGCAACGAGATCGTCGCCAAGCTCAAGGCGGTCCTCACCGACGACGACATCAAGGAATACTACGAGAAGCACAAGGCGCGCTGGATGCTCCCGGACAAGGTCACCCTGCGCCACCTGATGCTCGACCCCAAGGCCGAGCGCTGGGTGAAGGACGTCAAGAACTCCCCCGAGGAGGTCGCGAAGTACTACCAGGACCACCTGGACGACTTCAAGGCGCCCAAGAAGGTCCACCTCAGGCACATCTTCCTCGATCCGGCCAGCGACGCCTTCAAGGCCGCCGCCCAGGTCACCGACGAAGAGCTGCGCAAGGCGTTCGACGAGAAGGTCCCGGTCGAGCAGCCGGTCCAGCTGAGCGAGATCCGCATCGCCGCCGGCGAGACTCCCGAAGAGCAGGCCAAGGCCAAGGCCCGCATCGAAGAACTCCAGGGCAAGCTCAAGACCGGCGCCAGCTTCAGCGCCCTGGCCGCCGAGGCCAACACCGGTGAACTGGCCGCCAAGAAGGGCGACCGCGGCACCGTGAAGCCGAGCGAGCTGGATGAGCCGATGGCCAGCACCGTCAGGGAACTGGCGGTGGGCCAGGTCAGCCCCGTCCTCGAGGGCGACAAGGCTTTCCATCTTCTCCTGGTCACGGCCAAGACCCCAGCCACCGAGAAGGATCCGGCCCGCGAGAAGGAGTTCGAGGCCAAGAAGGCCGAGCTGACCAAGGAACTCGAAGCCGATAAGCGCGAGGAAGCCGCTCGCAAGCAGTTGACCGAGCTGAAGGCGTCGCTGGAGCGCTCGGATGAATCCACTTCGACCGCAGCCTTCGCCGAGTCGGCTCGGAAGACCAGCCAGGCCACCTCGGCAGCCGACGGCGGCGACCTGGGCGTCGTCGCGCTCGGCAAGAACGAGGGCAACCCGAAGGTCGACGAACTCGGCGCAGGCGGCTACCTCGACGAGAACCTCACCGACGCCGTCACCGAGCTGTCGGCGGGCGACCTCAGCCGGCCCGTGAAGTCGGCGCGCGGCCTCCACCTGCTGCAACTGGTCGAGGTGCTTCCGCCCGACCACCGGCCGATGAAGGACGTCGAGAAGGAAATCCGAGCCAAGCTCACCGAGCAGAAGGCCGAGAAGGCCGTTGCCGACGCCATCACCCGCATCCGCGCCGAAGTGGCCGGAACCGGCCCCGAGAAGGGCGGCACGAAGCGCCCCTTCGAAGAGGTCGTCAAGGCCGAGAGCAACGGCGCGGACGCCAAGACCGGCGCCCTCTGGACCGACGTCTCGGTCGGCGGAGAGGCCGAGATCCCGGTGGATGCCTCGGTCCGCGAAGAGACCTACTCGGTGCACGGCCTCAACCCGAAGATCGCCGATGCGGTCAAGGGTCTGAAGGACGGCGAGCTTTCCGAGACCATCACCCTCGGCCACACGAGCCACCTCTACCAGCTCGTCAGCCGCCAGCCCAAGGCCTACAAGCCGATGGACGACGCGGTCAAGGACGAGATCCGTCAGGCCCTCAACCCCGAAGTGGCCGAATCTGAAGTGCAGGCCTACTTCGACGCTCACAAGACCGAGTTCGAGCAGCCCGCCCAGGTGCGCCTGCAACACATCCTGACGACCGAGCCCGAGCAGGCCGGCGAGGTCCTGCAGCTGGCGCTCAAGGGTGACGACTTCGGCTACCTGGCCCGCAAGTACTCGCGCGATCCGGTTACCAAGAGCAAGGACGGCGAGATCACGAGCGAGGTCGCCATCCCGGCCATCCGGGAAGCGATCGCGACCGCCGAAGCAGGAAAGGTC
>CAZSVK010000324.1:0-7040 GCA_964610245.1 uncultured bacterium | reverse complement strand
CAGGGGTGCGGGGACAGCGTCCCCGGAGAACGCCGTGAATCGATTACTTCACAATTTCTGAGCCCGGCCCGCGCGCCTACTTCGAGTGCAGCAGTTCGTTGACCAGGCCGATCCAGAACAGCCACCCGAAGACGCCGGCGCGGTGCGGCCCGTGGTTGAAGATGGCGTTGATCAGTCCGGCCCCGAGCACCGTGTTGCGGATGCGGACCTTCTCGCGCACCCTGCGGCTGGCGTGAGTCGGGCGGGCCAGCGGCTCCGGCGGCGCCGCGAGCGTCACCTGGTCGATGGCGGGCTTGACGATCGGGGGCGCGCCCTCGAAGCAGGAGTTGATGATCCGGCAGGCGGTGCCGGTCTCGGGTGAGCGCACCTTGTACGAGTAGGCGAGGCCCGTGGCCTTGTTCTGGACCTCGACCTTCCGGTCGCCGGCGTAGAGCATGTTCACCTGGAGCGGCGTCTTGCCGACCGCCTTCCCGTCGACGACGACGACCGCCGGCAGGTCGGACTGAACGGTGATGCGGGCCCCTGCCAGGGTGGTAGCTGTGGTGGCTGCGGCGAGGAGGGGGATGAGTGCGAAGGCTCCAAAGCGTGTCATGGCTTCCTCCCGGGTCATTGACGTGCTGCTTTCCAGCGACATTCACGAAGTATTCCCGTCCGGGGGCGCACCTGTCAAACATCGACAAAACGCTTTCTGGGAGCCGATGTTCTGGCCCGCCGGAGGGCGCCGATCCGTTCCTGGCGCGGCTCGCTCGACGGGCCCATTCCGGCCTCGACGGGCCTCCAGGCGGAACTTTTTTTCGCGGCCACCGCGAGACGCGGGTCTTCCCAGCCGCGCACCCTCTGGCGCCGCGTGGGGCCGACGGTTATCGTGGGGGCACCATGTCGAAGAAGCCGAGAAGGGTCGCGGAACCACCGGCCGGCGGGGACTCGCGCGACTCCGAGAGCCCGGGCGCCGGGCCGATGCCCGCCGCGGCGGAACAGGCCCCAGGCCGCCTGCTCGCGGCAGCCGAGTTGCGATGGCTCGGCGCGCTGTGGATCGCGGCCATCCTGTTCTTCTGGCCGGTGTTGTTCGGCCACCAGTCTCTCTACTTCCGCGACACTCTCAGCTACTACTACCCGGCGGCCAACCTCACGGCGGAGGCATGGCGGGCGGGCGAGATTCCTCTCTGGGAGCCGGGTGTCGGGCTGGGGTATCCCTACCTGGCCGATCCGCACTCGATGGTGTTCTACCCGCTCACGGCGTTGCTGCTACTGCTGCCGTTCCCGCTGGCCTACAACCTCTTCGTCGCCGTCCACGTGCCGCTCGCCGGCACCTTCTTCTTCTTGCTGCTCAGGCGATGGCAACTTTCGAGGCCCGCGGCCGCGCTGGGCGCCGGTGTGGCCATGTTCTGCGGATTCACCGTCAGCGCGCTCAGCCTGACCACGATCCTGCGCGGCTTCGCCTGGACCCCGGCCGTCCTTCTCGCCTTCGACGGCTTCCTGGCGGGGCGCGGGTGGCGCTCCGTGGTTGCCGCGGCACTCGTCCTGGCGATCGAGGGCGGCAGCACCGATCCTCACTACGCTCTGTTCACCGGCTTCTTCATCCTCACGTCGCCCTGGCTCAGGCCGTTGCCTTGCCGGGTCTCGGCCCGTCGCGCCGTCGCGGGCGGTCTGGCCACGGGCCTGCTGGCCTGCGCCCTGCTTGCCTACCAGTACCTGCCCCTGGGCGAACTGGTCCTCTGGTCCGACCGCAGCCAGGGGCTCGGCGAGCTGGAGGTCTGTGCGTTCCATGTCGAGCCGGTCAACCTGCTCAACGCCGTGCTCCCGGTGAGTTTCCCCGACCCGGGTTCGCCCTACTGGCTGGCCAGCTATCCCGGGGCCGCGCTGCCGTTCATCCCGGACATCCACTGGGGCATCCTCGTCCTGGCGCTGGCCGCGGCAGCCCTCGGCTGGGCCTTTGCTCCCGGCCGCCGCGATGATGTCTGCAAGGATGCGGGCGCGGCTCCCGAATCGGACGCACTCGAGGGAGAGGATGTGCCGGCCGACTGCCCTCCGGCCTCCGCTCGCTTCGGCCGCACCGCGGTGCTCTGCGGCCTGATCGCCTTCGCGGGCGCGGCGCTCTCGCTCGGATACCATCTGCCTTTCCACGACTGGCTGATGGCGCTGATCCCCCCGCTGAAGGCGTTCCGCTATCCGGCGAAGTACCTCTTCCTGACGGCGATGGCCCTCGCCATCCTGGCCGCTCTCGGATTCGAGGCGTTGCGCGCCCGGCGGCCCGCCGGCCTGAGGCTCTTCGGCATCCTGCTGTCGGCCACCGCCGCGGCGACGCTCGTTGGCCGGAGCGCGCTGTACCTTTCCCGGGCAGACTTCCCGAGCGAGTTCCTGGGCGACGCCCTGCTGTCGCGGTTCGATATCCGGGAGTTGCAGGAGGCGATGTGGCTTCGCTGGTCGAGCAATCTCTCGATGGTGCTGGGACTGGCGGTCATCGCGCGTCTGTTGCTCTGGATGTTCGAGAGCGGCCGCTTGCGTCCGCGCACCTTCCTCGCCGCCGTCGGCTTCTGGGCCGTCGGCAGTCTTGCCATCACGACCTTCCGCTCCTATCCGACCGCCCCGAACGAGTACTGGACCCAGCCGCCGCCGACCGCGGCCGTCCTCGAGCATCCCGGCCCCGGCGAACCCCCGATCCGGTACGTCCAGCCCGTCCAGGTGAACTACGAGTTTCTGACAGGCAGGACGGCCCTCGAACAGCAGACGGCGCAGCGGGCGATGATGATGAGCCTGTACGGCACGATGTACGGCCTGGCGCCGCTGCTGGAGTGTCTGTCGGTGCGTCTGGCCACGCACGGCCAGTTCCTGCTGCTCGCCACCGGCGCCGGCAGCGACATTGCGGTGAAGCTGGCGGCCGCGGCCGGAAGCCGCTACATCTTCCGTTTCGCACGGGTCTCGGGGGAACGTTCGTTCGGGACGCCCATCTATCGAGATCAGTCGCTTCTCGTCGAGGAGTTCGACGGCGTCTCGCCTCGCGCGTTCATCGCGGCCAGGGCCGCGGCGGCCTCGAGGGGCGCCCGATTGCCGACGACCGCGGCGGTGCTCGACCTGCCGCGCCAGGCACTGTACGAGTCGATGGATGCGCTGGGACGTATCGTGCCCACGGCCGGTGTCGAGCTGGCCCCTCGCGCGGTCCGGCGTTGCGCGCTGCGTCATCACGGCCGGCAGTCGCTGACCGTCGATTTCGACCTCGAGGGAAGTGGGCTGCTCGTCGTTCTCGACGCGTTCTATCCGGGGTGGAAGGCCCGCGTGGATGGCCACGAGCGGCCGATCGTCCGGGTAGCGGGGTTGTTCCGCGGGGTCGAGGTGACCGGCGGAGAGCATACCCTGGAGATGACCTACGAGCCCGCGAGTTTCCGCCTGGGGGCGAGCGTCACTCTGCTCGCGCTGGTCTTCTGCCTCGGCGTCTGGCGCCGGGCGAAGAGGCGGAACGAATCGTCGATCTCTCCATGAGCCGCGCTCCGTGGCATGATTCACTGTCGGGCCGCCCGCCCCGGGCGCTCCTCACCCGGCCCTCGCGGCTTCAACCGCGATCGGCTCTTCCGGAGGAACCATGAACGGCAGCAACGACTTCGACAGGCTCGTCCAGGAAGCGGAATCTTCGCTCGTGGAGCGGCGCAAGGCGCTCAAGGCCGAGCTGGACCAGGCCTGGGAGATGGATGTCGCCCGTTCGAGCGAGATCCTCAATCGCATGCTGGGCCTCACCGCGAGGCTTCAGCTCCTGGCCGAGACTCGCGACCGATTCCAGGCGCTATCGCGGGCGCGCCGGAGCGTGGCGGAGGGACTGACCAAGGCGCGGGGGCTGCTGGAGGCCGTGCTGGCAGATTGCGTCTCGCTCGGAACCGAGCGTGAGAGCGTGACCGGCGCCGACCTGGACCGCGTTCGCGAGCTGCTCTCGGAGGAACTCGGGCGCGATCTCTCGGCCGTGGAGTTGCCGGCCGCCCCGGCCGACGAGGTCGAGGCCCTGCTCCGGATGCTCGACAGGTGCGGCAACCGGCTCGAGGCGACCGCGGGCGCGAGGCCGGTCGACCTGGGCGAGCGCGGCATCGAGCTGCGGCCCGCCGAGCCCGAGGAGGTGGAGCTGGTCGAACCCACCGGGTCAGGTGGCGTCGAGGAACTCGCCAGGGCGCCCGTCCGCTCCAGCGCGGAGCTGGAGATCGCCGGCCTCGAGCAGGAGCTGGAGGGCGAGGACGGCATCTTGCTTGCCGACGAGGTGGTGGACACCGAGTCGCCGAAGCCCGCGCCGCGCCCGTCGCCGCCGGTCGAGCCGGCCCGCCCCGCGCCCGAGGAGCCCGCGGCCGCCTCCGAGGAGGAGGTCGTCTTCGTCGAAGAGCGGGACTGAACGTCCGGGACACGCGACTCGTTTTCGCCGCTGCTGCCTGTGAAATCTCCGTCGCTGGGCGAAGACGAGTCGTGCGTCCCGGATTTCCCTCAACCCTTGCGGGAACTCTGGATCTCGGCCGCGAGCCGCGCCAGGAGCACGTCGGTGTCGGTCGTGAGCTCCGGTGGCGCCTCGGCGGTGGCCGCTTCGACGGGGGAGGGCCCGGGTTGTTCCGGCTGCTCCGCGGCCGGTGACGGCTCGACCGGCGCCGCGGGTGCCTGCTCGAAGAGTTCGGAGGTGACGACCTCGGGCCCGGCGGCTGCCTCGACGGCGAGGACGTCCATCAGGCGGGCCAGCGGCACCGAGGGGGCGTCAGCCGGAGGATGGGGCGAGTCGTTCTTCACGGCTGCGAGCGCCTCGAAGATCTCCGAGCGAGGCTCACCGGCGACCGGCTTGCCGTCGAGACGATCGGCCGGGTGCACGAACGGCTCGGCGGGCGGAAGCGGCTTCACCGGCAGCGGCGGAGCGGGCGACATGGCCTTCGAGCCGTTCGGGCCGAGGCCCACGCGGTCGAACACGAGCGTCTTCATCGCGGTGGTCTCGCGGCTGCCGGCCAGCAGGAGCTGGGCGGCGAGGAAGCGGCTGTTCTCCTCATCGCCGGCGTCCGCGCGGAAGACCTGCTCGTAGACGGCGCGAGTGCGCTCGCCATCCACGAGGAAACGGCAACGATAGGCACTGGCCATCGCCCGGGCATTCTCGGGATTGGCCGGATCCAGCTCGTAAAGCCGCTCGTAGGCGGCCAGGGCGGCGTCGTCCAGGCGTCCGAGCCGCCGGTAGCTGGCGGTGAGCAGGTCGAGGAGCTGCCGCTCCGAGAGGCCCGCCTCGGTGAGCACCCGCACGAGTGTCGCCCGGTTGTCGGGACCGGCCTCGGCCAGGGCCTCGAGCAGCAGCTCGATGTGAGCCAGCATGTCGCCGCCCGGCTCCGAGGACTGGAGGGCGGCCTTGACCAGGTTGGCCATGCCGGCCAGGCGGATCAGCTCGTCAGGACCGAGCGGCACGTGACGGCTCGCTCCACCGAGAAGTTCCGCGAAGATGCGGCAGTAGAGGTCATGCACCTCGATAGGATGGATGAGGGTCGGAATCCAGAGGTGGGTGAACGCCCGCGGGCGGTAGGTGCGGTACCACTCGATCACGTCGCCGAGCCAGTCTCGGGCGAACAGGGCGACCTCGTCCAGATCTTGCGAGCCCAGGAGGAGGGGCGGGACGACCAGCGAGCCGATACCCTCGCGGCGAACGGTGCCGAGGCAGGCGTCCATCGCGCGGTGCAGGATGGCCCTTCGCATCGAGGCGTGCTCGGTGAGGGTGACCACGTGGAACGCCTGTTTGGCCTTGAGGTAGCGCGGTTCGCGAGTCGTCAGCAGCTCGCCGAAAGGGTAGGGGGCGCGTCGTCGCAGCTCGGGCTGCCAGCGTTCGCCCTCGAGGGCGAGCAGGCGGTTGCTGGAGACGCCATCGGGCCCGATCTCGTTGAGGATGGCGTCTGCCTCGATGAGGAATGGGTCGGACTGGACCAGCTCGATGGAGAGGGCGCCCAGACGCCAGCGCGACGGCGACGGCGCGGGCGTGCCGATGCGCGCGTAGTCGACCAGGAGCAGCGCCTCGGAGATGTTCTCGACGACGACGCGGAAGGTCTGGCCGGCGTGACGCTCGAGCGGCAGCGTCAAGTCGCGCCACAGCGTGTTGTCGAGGCGGCCCCAGAACAGCTCGCGCACCTGGCCGCTCTCGTACTCGAGGAGGACCCGGAAGTCGCCGTACCGCAGGCGATCGGGGTCGGAGGCCGAGACCAGCCCCAGGCCCAGGCGCAGCACGGGATGCGCCTCGTACGCGGGCAGCGCCACCCACTGGCCGAGCGCCTCGGGGGTGAGGCCGGAAGCGGAGCGGAGGGCCGGCGCGAGCACGGCGACGCCGGCGCGTTCTTCGGAGCCGATGCGAAAGTGCGAGAGCCAGCGTTCCCGCGGGGGGGCGTCCGGCTCGTGGGTCCGGAAGGTCCACCCGGTGGGAACCAGGGTGCGGGGATCGAACTCCGCGAGGTCCGGGTTGCACAGGTAGTCGTGTCCGTGGGGCACTGCGAGCCTCCTTGCGGCAGGGGGTGGGTCTGGGGAACAGGATACAGCAAGGGATGGGCGGGAGGCTGGCGGCTCGAGGCCTTGGGGGGGGCACGCGCGGCAGGTGAGGATCCGCTCCGGTTCGAGTTCTGCCGGGGACGCTGTCCCCGGGCCCCTGCCAGGGCGGGAGCCCCCCACCCTGGACCCGGCAATGAGAAGACGAGACGAAGCCTGATCGTCGATCGCGAGGACTCTGGGCTGCGAGCGCGGGCAAGACTCTCTCCAGTCATCGGGGGGTCCAGGGGAGAACATCTCCCCTGGCGTGGGTTCGGGAGCGGAGCTCCCGAGAGACAAGTCCAAGTTCTCCCTGCTTTCCTACATTCCACGACTGCACCCGCCTCGGGGCGCGGCGGGACGCAGGGTATAATCGCGGCATGCCGTTCAGCGCGCGGACGCTGCCGTTTCTGCTGCTGGTCTTCCTGCAGGAGGCCGTGGTCATCCTGGCCATGAGCACCGCGGAGGGATTGTTCCTCAAGCGGGTCGGAAGAGCGTCGTGTAGGGAAAGAGTGTGCTTCGAAGTGTAGATCTCGGTG
>CAZSVK010000323.1:0-7062 GCA_964610245.1 uncultured bacterium | reverse complement strand
AGGACGCCGACAACCGGGTCCGGGCCAACGGCTGCATCGTGCTCGGCAGGCTCGGCGAGCGGCGGGCGCTGGACACGCTGCTGGCGATGCTGAACGACCCCAACAAGTGGTACCGGGCGAGCGCCTGCTACGCCATCGGGGCGCTGAAGCCGCCCGACGGGGCCACATTCCTCATCAAGGGCCTGCGCGATGCCGACCCCACGGTGCGGGTCAACGCCGCGAAGGCACTCAGGGAGCTGGGGGATCCGAACTCCGCCGCAACGCTGATCGCCTCGGTGGGCGACCGGAATCCGTGGATCCGCCTGTATGCCATCGAGGCCCTCGGGCGGATGCAATTGCACGCCGCGCATCCGCGCCTCAGATCTTGCCTCAAGCAGGAGACGAACCAGCAGGTGCTCGCCTCGGCGCTGCTCGCGGTGGCGCGCACGGGCACTTGCGAGGAGAGCACCCGGATCCTGGTGGACTACCTGAAGCACGAGGATTCGAGAGTGCGGGCCAACGCCATCGAGGCGCTGGAGTACATCTTCACGCGGGAGAGCGTCGTGCACATCACCGCTTGCCTGAGGGATCCGGACCATCGCGTGCGGGCCAACGCGGTCAAGGCGATCTGGAAATTCGGGGAGCTGCGGGTGGTCACGACCCTGCACGGGATGCTCTCCAGCCCCCGTCCCGAGGAGCGCAAGAGCGGCGCGTACGCGCTGGGCGAGATCGGTGTCGTGCAGGCGCAGCTCGGCTCGCTATCCAACGTGGGCCGGCTCGTCCGGGCGCTGCAGACGCATCCGAGTTACGCCGCGGCGTGAACGGGGGGCAGGGGTCAGGGGTCAGGTGCCGGGTGTCGGGGCAAGCGTTCGGGTGCAGACACCGCCGGGTCTCGGCCGGTGCCTGCGAGCCGGAGCCTTGTGAAGGGAATGACGAGCATGGAAATCACGGCGATCTATCCTGGCAGCTTCGATCCGGCGACGCTGGGGCACCTGGACATCATCGAACGGGCGTCGAGGCTGTTTCCGCGGGTGCTGGTGGGCCTGTCGGAGGCCCACGGAACCAAACGTTACTGCTTCACCGAGAAGCAGCGCCTCGACTTCCTGCAGCGGATCGTGCGGCCCTACCCGAACGTCGGGGTGACCACCTTCTCGGGGCTGCTGACGCAGTTCGCCCGTTCGCAGGGGTCGATGGTGCTGATCCGCGGGCTCCGCGCCGTCACGGACTTCGAGTACGAGTTCCAGATGGCATCGATGAACAAGTATCTGGCGGCGGAGATCGAGACGATCTTCATGATGACCTCGCCGAACTACCACTACCTGTCGTCGAGCATCGTCAAGGAGATCGCTCGGCTGGGCGGCGACATCGGAGGGCTGGTGCCGGCAGAGATCCGGTCCGACATCGAGGCCTGTTTCGCGGGGGAGAGGCTCGAGGCTTGAGGCTGGAGGCTCGAGGCCGGAGGGCGGCGGGCAGGGGCCACGGCGGCGGGCGCACGAGATCGTACGAGCGGCAGCCGCCGGGGTGCCCGATGCGGGCGCTCGATGGTGCTTGAATCGGGCGGGCTTGCGGGGGATCATGAGTTGGTCTGCTGCCCCAGAGCGAATTCTGGAGCGGCACGAACACATTTCGGCCAGGGAAGGCTCACTTTTTGCAGATCCGGCCCCTGCCCTTGGGACGGGACGGGAGCGGGGGCTCGCGCGAGGGCGGCACATGAATCGAGACTTCGGCGGCGGCATGCAGATTCTACCCATCCTGGTCCTGCTGGTGGCGGCGGTGTCGGCCAGTCCGGTCAAGGGGGCGATCTCGCCCACCTTCGACGAGGCTTACGAAGGACTGACGCGAAACGACACGCTCGCGACGGCGACGGTGTTGCCGGGCGGGGCTCTGCTGCCGAGCATCATCCGCGCGACCTTCGAGACCGCGGACGACCAGGACTGGTACAGGCTCCCCGCCGCGGCGGGCGCCCTGGTCTCGGTGCGGCTCTCCGTTGCGACCACTCCCGGGCCCGATTTCGGTCTCCGGGCGTTCCGGCTGGATGACGTGACCGAGCTGGCAGTGGCCGTCGATCCCGTGAGCGGTGGCGGCCGGGTGGCCTCCGTCACTTTCACGGTTCCTGTGACGGGCGCGTATGCGGTGCGGGCCTACAACGGAGCCGAACTGGCCCGCTATAATCTGAGTTTCGGCGTGATTCCCCGGGCCGGTCAACGGGTCGTGGACATGCAGGGCGCCCTGCTCGAGGCGCCCGCGGGCCTGACGGCCACCGCCGGCAGTCCGGGCACCCTGGCGGTTACCGGCAGCTTTGCGTCGGTCTGGAACATCGACGGGCCGACCATCCTGGGCAACTCGCTCGTCCACGTTCAGGCCGGGTTGATGCTCTCCGCCGACCCGAACCTCGATCAGGACGACCAGATGTTGGGCCTCTTCGGCGGGCCGGATCAATCGACCGGGATCATCGAGGTCCAGGAGGTCAGCTTCGAGCAGACCGTCGCGTTGCCTCCGCTGCCGCCGGGCGCCTTCACGCTCGGGTTGCTGGCCGATCCCCTCAACCAGATTGCTGAGAGCAACGAGACGAACAACGCCAGCGCAGGCCGGCCGTTTCCGATCAGGGTGCTCGACTCGGCCGCGGCCCCTGCCGCCGACCTGGTGGCCGTCTCGGCCGCTGGGCCGGCCACCGGGCTGGCCGGGCAAGCGATCGCCGTCGCGGGCGCGGTGCGCAACTCGGGGCCGTCGGCAGCCGCCGCGTTCGACGTGGCCTTCCTGCTGTGCCGTGGGGCCTCGCCGCTCCCGGGCGACCGCAGGCTGGGAACGGTCCGGGTGACGAGCCTGGCGGCAGGCGCCTCAAAGGTAGTCACCCTGGCAGCGACGGTGCCGCCCTCGGTGGTGTCCGGGCAGTACCGGGTCGGTCTGGCCGTCGATAGCGCCAACGCGATCCTCGAGACCACCGAGACCAACAATCTGATCGCGGGCTCCAGCCTGTTGCAGATCTCTTCCCCGACCGATCTGACGGTCACGTCGATCGAGGCCGCGGCCACGGCGACGGTCGGGGCAACCCTGACGGTCCGGGCTGGCATCCGGAACCTGGGTCCGGGCAATGCTCCGGCCACGGCGGTTCAGTTCGTCATGTCGAGCGACCGCGAGTACTCGGCCCAGCAAGATCGTCTGCTGGGCACTCCTCAACCGGTGCCCTCGCTTCCGGCAGGGGCGGCCCACGCCGCGCAAGCGACGCTGGTGTTGCCGGCGGGGCTCACGGCAGGCGCGTACTTCGTGGGGGCCGTGGTCGACCCGGCCCGGAGTCTCAGCGATCCCGTCCGGGGCAACAACGTCTCGTTCGTGAGCACGGCAACCGTGGTGAGCTTGCCCGAGCTGCCCGACCTACAGGTGACGAGCCTGACGGCCCCGGCCACGGCGGCGCCCGTGAGTGCGCTGACTTTGACCGCGCGTCTGTCGAACGCCGGGCTGGGCGCTTCCAGTCGGCCCGTGGCGGTCTCCTTCGCGCTGGCGGGACAGGGCGAGCTGGCATCCGTTCGTTCGATCCTGGGCGCGGCGTCGCGGCCGGCGCTGGCCTCCGGCGCCAACGCGGACGTGAGCGCCACCTTCACTCTACCGGCCGTACTCGGCCCCGGGGATTACCTGGCCGGTGCGACGGTCGACCCTCGCGACCAGATCCTCGAATCGGATGAGGCCAACAACTTCCGGGCTGCCTCGGCTTCGACCCGGTTGGCGCGCCAGCAACTCGTGACCGATCTGGTCGCGGGCACCGTGACCGTGCCCGCATCGGTGGCGGCCGGGGCCACCTTCGTGGCGGCCGGCCAGGTGACCAACCGAGGGACGTCGGCCGTCGGCGCCTTCCCGGTGGCGTTCGTGCTCTCTTCCGGCGGAATGGCCGAACTCGCGAGCCCGCTGCTGGGCTCGGTAGCGGTGGCGGGCGGGCTGGCTGCCGGCGAGACGAGGGTGGTCACCGCGGCCTGCCGCTTGCCTCCGGACCAGCAGGGTCAGACGGCCACGGTGGCCCTGCTCGTGGACGCCTCCGACTACGTCCCGGAGACCGACGAGACCAACAACGTTTCGTTCGCGGCCGGTGGCACGAGCTTCGCCGGACCGCTCTCGACCGAGGGGCTTCCCGACCTGGCTGTCTCGGAAGTGTCAGTCACTCCGACGGCTCCATCGAGTCTTCGTGGAGGCCAGCGGCTCGCGGTGCGCGCCCTGGTCGAGAATGCCGGGCTGGCCGATGTCCGGGTGCCCTACCGGGCCGAGTTCCTGCTTTCGGCCGGGGCGACGGCGCCCGGCACCGGCCTGATCGCCCTCGGTTCCGCGGCGGGGGCCCAGCTGTCCGCGGGGAGTTCCGGGCAGGTCACCGGGAGCTTCCCGGTGCCCCTGCTGCCGCCGGGCACCTACTATCTGGCGGCCCGGGTCGATCCCGAGCGGCTCGTGGCCGATCGGAGTCGGGCCAACAACGTCATGGTGTCGCAGGACCCGATGACTCTCGCGACTCCCGCCGAGCTGGCGGCCCTGCCGGACCTCGCGGCCGTCGCGGTCGAGGCCGTCGCCGGGGCCACACCGGGGACCACCTTCCCGGTCCGGGTCACGGTTTCGGCCTCTCACAACGCTTCGGCGTTGCCCGTGCCGGTGCTGCTGGTACTGTCGCAGACCGCTCCGGCCCTCGCGTCCGGCGCGCTCCCGGTGGGCCGGGCGACGCTCTCGGCCCCGCCGGGAGGCAGCGTCCAGGGCACGCTCAGCGCCTTCGTGCCACCTGGCTTCCCCGCGGGCAACTACCATCTGGGACTCCTGGTCGACTCGCTCGACGCCTTCCCGGAGGTCGACGAGACCAACAACGTGCTGGTCCTGACGCAGGCTTTCGCCGTCGCCGCGTCGACGGCTCCGCCCGACGATTTCCTGCCGGCCCCGGGCTCGTCCTTCTCCTCCGCGTCCGTCTCGCCGGGGGCCGCCCTGCAGGCCGGCGGGGCTGCTCGCCGGGGAATCCTCGAGCAGCCGGGCGGCCTGGATGTCTTCTTCCTGGACGTCGACGCCCCGCTCACCGGGACGCTCCAGTTCGTGGTGGAGCCGCTGGGCGTCTCCGGGCTCGCCGTCGAACTGGTTGCCCCGGACGGTTCTCGGGTGGCCGCCACCCCGGCCGGTCCCGGGCAGCCGCTGCGTCTGGCCAACGTGGCTCCCAGGAGCGCCGGCCGGCACTTCCTGCTGGTGCGTCATCAGGAGGCCGCCGGCATCGGTTCCTACTCGGTCGCGGCGAGTCGCACCCCGTGGCCCGGCTCCGCGCCCGACCTGGCGGCAGCCGGGTTGTCGATCGACCCGGTGGCTCCAACCACTCGCGATGTCGTGACTCTTCGCTGGTCGTTCGCGAACGCGGGCTCCACGACCGCCCCCGCTTGCGCCTGGTTGTTGCGGCTCGAGCGCCTCGGCTGCGCCGAGTGCCCGGCCGGCTCGACGGTGCCGGCAGCGGTCGTCGCCCGCGGCCGCCTGGGGCCGCTCGCCCCCCGGACCTCGTTCGCCCACGGCCCGCTCACGACCGGCCCGTTGCCCGCCGGCGACTATCGTCTCACGCTCTCGGTCGACACGCTCGGGGAGGTCGCGGAGGTGAGCGAGGCTAACAACAGCGTTGCGCTGGCCTTCGCCTCAGGTCTTCGTGCCGCCGTACCCGACCTGGTTCCGGCGGGCCTCTCGGTGGAGCCGTTCATGCCGACGGCGGCGACGACCCGCACCGTGGCGCTGGGTGCCATCGCCAACCGCGGGGCGAGCCGAACCCCCGCCTTCGCGGTGTCGGTCGTGCTCGATCGCTCGTCGGTGGCCGCGGGAAGGGTCCTCACCGTGTACCGGCTGGACGGCCTGCGGCCCCAGGCCGTGATGCCGCTGCCGCCGGTGCGGCTGCCGGCCCTGACGCGGGGGGCCCACTCGGTGAGCCTGGCCGTCGACGCGAGCGACGAGGTTCCCGAGAGCCGGGAAGACAACAACTCGGCCATCTATAACTTTCAGGTTATCGAGTCGTCCAGCCCAGGGTTCGAACTCGTCCCCGGGTTACTCACGATCGACCCGCACGCGCCGGCCACCGGCGACGCGATCCGGCTCGGCGGCCTGATCGTCAACCGCGGGTCCGACGCGGCGCCCGGAGCTTCGGTCCAGGTGCTCCTGGACGGCCAGACCGTGGGGCAGCCCGTGGCCATGGGCTCGATGGCCGCGGGGTCCGTGGCCAGCTTGCCGGCGACGTTGCTCGGCCAGCAACTCCTGGCAGGCACGCACCGGGCGACGGTGCGCGTCACTGCCACCGGAGGCGGCGAGACCGACCCGCTCGACAACGAGGCTTCGGTCACCTTCGGCGTTGGCGGCTCGCTTGCCACGCGGCGCGTCCTCGGCTTCGCGGGGACGGTCCGGGATCTGTCCGGCAACCCGCTGCCGGCCGGCGGCATCGTCAGGGTGGTCAACCGTTCACGCGGGCTGGTCTCTTTCGGGTCGACGGTGCCCGCGGTGGCCTCCGTGGCCGGCAGCTACCGAACGACTCTGGGCGCCAGCGGCTCGCTCTCCGCCGCCGTTGCCGGGGAGGGAGATCGTCTGGAGTTCCTGGTCCAGGATGCCGAGGGCCGGCTGGCGACCGTCGCCGGACCGCTCGGATTGACCGTTTCGGCGGCCGATCTGACGCGCGGCGCGCTCCAGGTCGAGCTGACCATCGCGCCTGCCCAGGCCGGGCAGCTCGAGGTCCAGCTCCTGGGACCGTCGACCGGAGACCTCTTCTACGCCGACGAGCGCGTGCCGTTCGAAGGGCTGGGCGTGGGCCGCGACGGCCTGAGGCTGTTCGGGCGGCAGCTCAGGTGGCTCGACGGCGTGGCGGGGCCGGTCCTGGCGGTGGGTGAGCGCGTGGCGGTTCCCCTGGCTGCCGGGCGTCACCACCTGGTGCTCGAGGCCTCGGATGGACAGGGGCCGGCGGTACTGCGGGCGGTGGACGTCGAGGTGGTCTCTCATCCCGAACGCAGTTCGAGCCGATTGCGGCTGGGCGGCAGCGTGTTCGCGGCTTCGGGAACGCTGCCCTCGGGGCTCGCGGTGCGGGCCGTTCACGAGCCGAGCGGCAGACGGGCC
>CAZSVK010000322.1:0-7090 GCA_964610245.1 uncultured bacterium | reverse complement strand
GTGGGAGCCCCACCCTGGACCCGGCAATGAGAAGACGAGGCGAGGCCTGATCGTCAATCTCGAGGACTCTGAGCTGCGAGCGCAGGCAAGACTCTCTCCAGTCATCGGGGGGTCAAGGGGCGAACTTCGCCCCTTGCGAGGGTTCGGGAGCAGCGCTCCCGAGAGACAAATCGACGTCCTCCCGGTTCCCCCACGAACCGCGTGCGCACCCCGCCTCACGAACCCTGCGCGGCGGCGGCCGTCTGGATCTTGCGACCGCGGAACAGCAGGTAGCTCTCGCGGGTCTTGCCCAGCAGCACGCCATCCACGTCGACGCTGGCGTTGACGGCAGGCGGCTTGGAGACGGGCCGTACGAACTGCACCGCGACGTTCCCCAAGGCGGTGCGCACCACGTAGCGGCCTTCCTTGTCCTTGGCCTCCAGCAGCTGTCCGGAGAACTGCACCGCCACGCCGATGAACTTGCCCAGGTCCTTGGCCTTCGTCATCTGGGCCAGTTTCGAAGCGGTGCGGTCGTTCTCGACCTGGGCCGCGCCGGTCGAGGGCCCCTCGCTCAGGGCAAGCTTGCCGAGCCCGACGAAAACGAGCAGGACCACGACCAGCACGGCCACTCCCTGAGCCACCGGATGCAAGTCTCCCAGGCCCGGGCGCGCCGGCTGTGCCGGCACCACGCCACTCGATCGCCCGCTCACCTTGGGCGCCCGTCTGGAGGTGGCACGAGAACTGGTGCTGGTCGTCGAGCTGAGATCGGTCGCGGTGGCGGTGACGTCGAGCTGATCGACCTCGCCGGTCTTCTTGCGGGCGATCTTCAGCGCGGAGGTCGACAGATCGAGCGTGACGCGCTGCGAGCCCAGCGTGGCCGAGGAGAGGTCGGCAACGGCATCGTCGCCGTAGCGCCGCTTGAGCAGCTTGCGGGCCTCTTCCCGGACCCGGTCGTTCTTCTCCATCGACAGCATCTCGATGCGCTGCCACAGCTCTTCGTCATCGAAGGCGGCTGCCTGTTGCAGGGCCGCCAGCTTCACCTCCGCGGAGCGATCCTCCAGCCCGGCCATGATCGACGACAGATCCATCACCTGGAGGCTGGTGATCTCGTCCGCGGCGGCGGCGGGCAGCCCCGCGTGCCGGGCCATCTCGGCCAGGTCCGCAAGCTTCGGCCGCGGAGACGCAACTGGGAGCGTGGGCGCCGGCGCGGCCGAAGGTTGGATGGGCGGCAGCATCGGAGGTGGCACTCGCGGAGGCGGACGGACCGGCGGAGGGGCCGGCGTCTCGATGTGGGCGGGCATGTCGAACCCGTGTTCGAGAACCGGCTCCGGAACGATCGGGCCCACCTTCGCCCGGATCGCTTCCTCGCTGACGTGGACCGCGGCCATCGGCCGTGACAGTCGGGCCAGACCGGCCGGATACTGCCGTGCCCTCTCCCGGATGGACGGCTCCTGGTTCGGATCGCTGGCGAGGACCTCGAGTTCTCCCTTGCTCCACTCGTCGCGGACCGCCCAGAGCACGTAGATGGCGCTCTCGCGCATCTGCCGGGAGGCGGACGACAGCATCTCGGACACCTGATCGTGGAGCAGGTCGGCGTCGAAGCGGCCCAGGGCACGCGCCAGATTCGCCTGCACGCGATTGTCGGAATCGTTGGCGAGCCGCGCCAGGTGTTCCACGACGTGAGGGTCGGAGGAGCGGCCCAGCGCCTCGACGGTGTTGGCCCGCACGCGGCTGTCGGGATCTTCCAGCGCCCGGAAGAGCATCGGCTGCACACGGGGGTCGCGGTACCGCCCGAGAGCGCTCGCCAGGGCAGAGCGGACCGCGGGATCCTGCTCCGTCTCGAACATCCTGGCCAGCAGCCCGAGCAACTCGGGAGTCTGGACATCGTAGGACTCGACCACGGCCGCCAGGCGGGCCTCGGGATCCTCCAGGGCGAGCAACTCCCGCCAGCGCTCGAACGTGCGGCCGGCGGCGTCGTCTCCCGCGGGTGCCGCGGCCGGCCGGCCAGTGTGGGGCAGGCGCGGCGAGGCGAGCGGCGCCTGCGTCGTATCGAGCCCCGCGAGCCGGCGTTCGATCAGCCCGATCGTCTTCCTCACGAGAAAGCGCAGCGACACCGACGGATCGTTCAGCAGCCTCTTCAGCGGTTCGATGGCGCTGGCATCGCCGTCGCGGCCTAGCGCCTGCACCGCCGCCTTTCGAACCTCCTCGGCGGGGTCGGCGAGATCCCGCAGCCACTCGTCGAGGCCGCGTCCCGCGCCAGTTTCGCTCTGCTCCGATGCCATCTAGCTGATGCTCTCCCGGGGCCTAGTTCGCCCCAAGCCGCGCCAGGCGCCGCAGCAGCCCTACCAGACCGGCCAGCACCGCTCCGGCAGCCAGGGGACTCCAGGGCGCGGGCAACACCGGCGCCGTCAACAGGGTGAGCAGGAGCGCGGGCAGCAGCGCCACGGGCCAGTTCCTGCCGGGCTGCCCGGAGAACACCACGAACAGCGGAACTCCCAGCGCCAGGACGAAAACGGCCAGCTCGAGCAGTCGGCCCGCCGCGTCCGAACTGACGTAGGCCTGCAGCTCCAGCGGAGTCTCCCTCGGCGTGAGACCTCGCTCCAGGAGCACCGATACACCGGCCGGCATCGGGGCCGAGACGCCCGCGTCCTCCGCGGCAGGCTGCCGCCGCTCGAGCGCGCCCTGCGCCCACCGGACGCTCCATCCCGCGGCAAGCCCGAGTTCCCAGCTCATCGAGTGCACGTCGAAAACCGCCGTCGGCAGCGTCAACTGCACCGCGGACCAGGCCCCCAGCGCCGGCCCGGTCTCCTGCACGATCAGCTCCAGTTCACGGGTCTGCTCTCCTTCGGTGGGTCTGAGAGCAATCGCGGCCGTCGTCCCGTGACGCCCGACCGGCAAGGGCCAACCATCCTCGAGCGCCCCCAGGATCTCCGTGGAAGGCGGCACCACGAAACGCAACGGCAGCGAGCCCTCCGAGCGCATCCGATAGCTCATCCAGCTCGTCTTGCGGCCGTCCGCCGAGACCAGTGTCCGGACCTTCAGCTGTTGCGCCGACGGAGCGGCGGGAACGGGATTGGAAGTCGGCCGCCAATCGAACTGGAACGACGCCGGCAGCCTGGAGTAGGACTCCAGCAGTTCCAGCTCGGCGCCGCCGAGCCGGCGTTTCCCCTCGTCAGCGGTGGCGGGATCGACGGCGGTCAGCTCGGCCGATTCGGGGCGAGAAGACCGGCCCGCCGCGGAACGTGCGACCCCGACCAGCCCCGACTGAGGGGTAGCGCCCTTCACGGCAGGCAGCGGCAGTCTGACGCAGCCCCCTCCGCGGGGCAGCGGCAGCTCGAACTCCACGACGAAGGCCGGACCTCCCTCGACGGGACGGCCCTCCGCCGGCTTCAGCTTCTCGACCTGAGTTTCGCAGGCAAACACTCGCAGCCCAGGCCGACCGCCGCCCGACGCCGCGGGAGAGAGCAGCTCGTGACGCAGCGGCCTGCCACCCTCGGCCGAGCGCACCGAGAGCACCTCGGAGCCCGGCCCCAGAAACAACTCGACGTCCTGATCGAGCAGGCCCGCCGGACCCACCGCGAGCCAGCCCAGGAGCCGGTCGCGGACGATGTTGTAGAGCACGTCGCCCTGCACCGGCCCCACCTCGGCGACGCCGTCCTGACGCTCGGCGCTCCAGAGCAGAGTCAGGCCGGAACCCGGCACGAGCGCAAACTCCGCCACACTCCGGCCGGATTCGAGCGCGCTCGAACGCAGCATGCCGTCGGGGCACTGGAAGCGCCGGACCTCCCCCGGCACCGACAAGCGCGCTTCGCCCACCGCGGCCAGGGGCACCCCGAAGGTCAGCGAGGCGCCTCCGCGAAGGGCTTGCACCGGGACCCGGAACCGGGCCTCGAGCCGATGAGGGCCCGCCAGCCCGCACGGGAC
Source organism: uncultured bacterium (assembly GCA_964610245.1). Taxonomy (GTDB): domain Bacteria; phylum Muiribacteriota; class UBA6191; order JACPRK01; family JACPRK01; genus CAZSVK01. Next base: position 3,187 of record CAZSVK010000322.1, on the reverse strand, counting down.
GGTGAAACCGCCGCCAGCGCCGGGCAGCAGCATTGCCGGGGCGCCGTCGAGCAGGGCCTGATCGAATCGGAAAGAACCGGTGGGCAGCGGCAACTCGCGCATCCCATCGCCCGAGAGCGTGCCTTCCAGCCGCGCCTCGACCGCGGCCACGGCGCTGGTCGCCTCGATCCGGTAGATCGCTCGAGAACACCGCCAGGGGGCGCCATTGACCGAGGCCAGCAGCCGCTCGTACTCCTCGATGGGCATCGAGACCAGCGCCCCGTCGGGCCTGGTGGAGAGAGGGCCGGGGGTCTGGCCGGGGCACGGCCAGCCGAAACAGGCCAGGGCCAGCGCGGTCAGCAGCCAGCTCCGGACGCTCAGCGAGGGGATAAGGGTGCCTCGTCGTGACCGTCGCTGCATGTCAGTCCTTGCCCTCCGAGGTGGGAGGCTCTGCTCCGGCCTTCTCCGCGACGAAGCTGATGCCGTCGCTGTCCTGGAACAGGTCACCTATCTGGACCTCGGCGGGGCTGGCCATGTTCAATCCGGCGGCCTGCTCGAGCGAGCGCGTCAGCTCGCCCCTGAGCCTGGGGCTGAGGAATCGCTGCCCGAGCAGATAGAAGACCGTCGACACCAACGGGAGCGCAAACCCGGTTGCGCCGTAGTCCTGTCCCGGTGGAAGGACGGAGGCGGTGAGCCAGAGCGCGAGGAACGCCGCCGCCAGACCCGCGCCGTGAGCCGCGGCCCTCGTGGGGTCGGTCAGGCACAGCCAGAGCAGCAGGAACATGCCCAGGCCCAGGAGCACCGACAGGCCCTGCAAGATCGGAAGCGCCGCGGCCTGGACGTATCGGAACGACACCGTCAGCTCGGAACCTGCCTGCTCCACCGGGCCGGCCTGGTCCGTGGCAGCCGTCACGCCCGAGGTGGATGGGACGGACGCGCCGGACGACACGGGGCTCGCAGCGCCGGAGGGCCCGGCCGGCGTCACCGGAGCGGCCACCGGCGCCATCCAGGCGGCGAGCGTCAGGTTGAGCGAGCCACCCGGTTCCGGGTCGCTCAGCCGATCGTTCTGCAGGACGGGGAGACGGGCGCCTGCAGTCTCCTCGGGGCGAGCAGCCGTCTCGACCGGTGCGCGGGGATCGGCGAGCGCCGGGAAGGCCGGGACGAGCACCGGCGTCGACGGAGGCAGCCGGGAGAGGTCTTCCCCGGCCGCATCGCGGGAGGAGGCGGCGGACGACATCGGGATGTGCCCGAAATCGTGCCGTTCCGGCGGCCAGGCCAGCCCCGGGCGCGAGATCGCCTCCTGCTCGGGATCCGTCCTGCCGCTCGCGGGGGCGGCCGGATAGCCCAGAGCGCGGCGGTAGATCGGCACGGCCAGGGCATAGAGTCCGAGGAGCACGAGTACCAGCAGGAGGATGGAGACCACGCCGGCCGCACCGGCGAACACCGGCTCACCGCCGAGCGCCCGGCGGGCCACGAGCGCGGCCGCCAGCAGGCCCACCGCGGGAAGCCCGATCCAGAGAAGACAGGTCAGGATCAGCCCCAGCGCCTCGGCCCCGAAGCGGGACGGATAGGAGCCGGCGGGCGGCAAACCGGGCCTGAGCGGGCCGGACGGGTCGAAGAAGACGTAGTCGCGCGGCGCCTCGATGCGCCAGGCCAGGCCCTTCACCGGGAACTCCGGCGCCGGTAACCTCAGCGTGAGGATGCCGGCCAGGCCGATGGGAGCGGAGCCCGAGAGCCCGTCAAGGGTCAAGGTGCGGCGCACGCCTCCCGCTCCTGCCACGGGGAGATCGAGCATGCCGCGAGGAGGAAGGTCGCAGCGGGCCGGAGCGCCCACGACCCTGACGGGCACGGGACGACCGTCCAGGGCAGCCGAATCGACCGAGCAGGTGGGCAGCTGACCGAGCGCGACCGAGAGGGTGCAGGCCTCGCTGTTCCAGGCGCTCAGCTTCACGTGGCTCCTGGCGGTGCCGTCGCCCAGGAATCGGGTCTCGGCCGCCAGCTCCTCACCCGCGAGCGGCAGCGCCCTGGTCGTGGGCCAACCGCCGAGCACGAGAGGGAGGATCAGGTCGCCCTTGCGGTACGAGAGCAGCAGCCGGGTCGACAGGCCCCGTGGGGGCAGCAGATCCGGAGGCGGGCGGGAGACGACCGCGACGGTCGTCGAGACGGGGGAGGCCGGATCGGGGACGACCTCGAGCGGCTCGGCGGTCTGAACGCTGAGCCAGCCCTCCCTGGGCCGGGCATCGTCGGACAGGTGAGGCGGAGCCAGCACGAGCCCGCCTGCCGGTGGTGCGGACAGAGGCTGCCTCAGTTCGAGCGACAAGGTCTCGGGGCCCAGCACCGGCTCGGAGAACGTGACCGTCAGGGCTCCGGTCTCGGGCAAGAACGAGAACTCCCCGGGCGACACTCGAACCACCTGGGTGCCGCCCGCGGGGAGCGCGAGCCGCGCGGCCACCAGCGGGGCCCCCGAAACCGAGAATTCCAGGCGCGAAAAGGTGTGAAGGGCCCTCCGAGAGAGAACATACCTGTTGGACTGCCGGACGAGGGTGATCGCCGGGCGTTCGTCGGAGGAGGTCGTCTGGCCGCGGCCCCAGGCAAGCCTGACGGGCTGGGAGCGCAGCCTGGCGGAGAGCCTGACGGGGAAGCCTGGGGCGGCGGGGAGGCGTTCGACCGACAGGGCCGGCTCGATCGAGACGGCGGAGGCGGGATCGGCAAGTTCCAGCTGCAAACGGCAATCTCCGGCGAGCGCCGGTGCCAGGAGCGCCCTGCGGATGGGGCCCGAGCCGTCGGTGTGGAGCAACCACTCGACCGTCACGGTGCCGTCCTGCCCGGGAGCGCTGGTGAGCAGAAAGCGGGGCAGAGAGTCGGAGCCGGCCGGGGGAGCCGCGGCGACGACCGCCCCGGGCGGATCCGAGGACACGGCGACGAGGGCGGCCCGGGCGGCCAGGAGTTCGATCGAGGAGCGGACGACCCCGGGCAGGTGCCGGTAGGCGAAGGTGGCGGAGAGCTGGAGGCTGCCGTCGGGGGCAGGGCGGGCCACGAACAGGGCGGTGGTCAGGTGGGAGCGGGGGCCGCGGCCGGACTGGGCGCGCGCGAGCGACTGGAGTTGCTGGTACTCGGCGTAGGGCAGCAGCAGGGACGCGGTGGGGGCAGACCGGGAGGCGGGCCTGCCAGGGGAATCCTGGGCGAAGAGCCCCGGGCCGGCCCTGGC
>CAZSVK010000321.1:0-7092 GCA_964610245.1 uncultured bacterium | reverse complement strand
CGGCGCGCGCGAAGTCGCCGCGCCGGTAGGACACGGCGGTGACGGTCAGCGCCGACGGCCTGGTCAAGCGCTTGCCCACGCTCGTGCTGCCCGCCTCCGGCTCGACGACCGGGCCGGCAGTCGGCCCGACCGTGGCGTTGCCGCGCGTCACACTTGCCGTGACGCGGCCGTCGGGAGAGTGCCGCCTCTCGGTGCAGTCCGAGGGCTCGACCCAGCCGTTGACCGACCTCCGCGTCACGCTCTCGCTGGATGCGTCGTCGTGGCGCGTCATCGACCAGCAGCCAGGCGCCGCCGCCTCGGGCTGGAACGTGGCCTTCAGCCGGCCCTCGCCGACCCTGCTCCAGTTCGGATTGACGTCGACGCCGGCCCGGCCGGTGGGGGTAGGCGAACTCGCCGTGGTGCGGGTGCAGCCGCGGGACGGACGGAGCGTTTCCGGCGACCCTGCCGGTCTTCTCGCCGTGGCCGGTTCTTCCGGGGGCTCCTCGGGCGAACTGCTGCGCCCGGCCGCGCGCGCCGGACCGAGCCTGAACCTGTCGAGCGCCCAGCTCTCTTCCGGGAGGATCTGGCTCGATGGACGCTCGAGCAGCGACTCCCAGACGAGCACTCGGCCTCTCTCCTATCGCTGGCGGCAACTCGCCGGTCCCGCGATCGCCCTGGAGAACGCCACTGCCGTCACTCCGAGCTTTGTCCCCGCGGGCGCGGGCCTGTACCAGCTCGGGTTGGTCGTCTCCAACGGCACGCTGGATTCGCCGACCGCCGAGGTGGCGATCGGGCTCGACCGCGGGGAGATCGCGCCGGCGGCGAAGCTCGCGGCGAGGGTCGGCTGGTCGGCCCCGGTGAATGACGCGTCGACCGCGCCGGTCGAGGCGGTCACCGGAATCGCCGTGCTGCTCGACGCGCGGGAGTCGTCCGGTCCTCAGGGAGCGGCGGCCCGGTACTCCTGGCGCCAGGTGGGTGGGCCGGCGATAGGGTCGACCACGGGCAGCGGCCCGCTCTTCGAGTTTGTTCCCACGCGGGCCGGCCTGTACGATCTCGAGCTGCGCGTCACCGGTTCGACGGGGGTCGAGAGCCGGCCGGCGGCGGCGCGGATCCGGGTGCGGCCCGGCGGAACGACCGTCCCGGCGCTGACGCTCTCGGCCATGTCGGGTAGTGCCCAGGGCACGGGGCTGGGCGAGGCCCCGCTCCTCGCCGCGCCGCAGTCGTTGCGCGTGCAGGCCGGTGCGAGCGTGACGCTGGCGGCAACGCTCGGGGGGGCCACGCAGGGGCAGCTCAACTCGTTCTACTGGACGCAGGAGAGCGGCCCGGCGGTGCCGTTCACCCAGCGAGGCGGCGCCGAGGACGCCACGAGGAGCGACTCGTACCTCGAGTTCGTGCCTCGGCGGGCGGGCGTGCTCGAATTCCGATGCCGCGTCAGGCAGTCGCCGTCGGGTCTGGAAGTCGAGCAGCGGCTGAGGGTCGTCGTCGACGAGACCGGCGCGGCGGTGCCACGAGCGCAGGCGGCGACCTCGCTGGCGGCGAGTGCCGGCTGGCCGTCCGTCGCGCTCGGGGTCGCTCCGGTGGAGGCGCTGCCGGGCGCGGTGGTCCAGCTCTCCGGGACAGGCGTCTCGACCTCCGGGAGCAGGTTGCGGTATGCCTGGGTCCAGGTGGCCGGCCCCGAGCCGCAGTCGACCGAGCCGCAGTCGGCGACGTTCGTGCTCCAGATGCCGGACCTGCCGGGCGAGCACCTGCTGATCTTCCACCTGTTCGCCGACGACGGGCGGAGCAGCGAGCCCGCCGCGCTGGCGATTCTCGTGAGGGCTGGCGATCACGCGACGGTCTCGACGCCGCTCGGCCAGGGGTTGAACCTGGTCGGCGTGCCGGTGAAGCCGGGCCTGGCCCAACCCTACAGCGTGCAGGACCTGGCCGTCGATGCGGGCAGCCCGTTCGTCGCCTGGCCCGAGACCGGCTCGGACGGGCGACGGCGCTTCCGGACGTGGCTCGCCGGCGACCAGGGCGCAGCCCCCGAGGTTGCCCCGACCACGGGCTACGTGCTGTTCCGCCGCCAGGAAGGCGAGACGGTTCTCTCTCTCTCGGGCACCGCCTGGCCGTCCGCGCAGCTCGTGCGGTCGCTGGCGCCGGGGGTGGAACTGCTCGCCTATCCTCGGGGCGCGCCGGCCGGACGTAACGCCAGCGATCTGCTCGTGGCCGCCGGCGCTCCGCTCGTCGCGCGTTTCACGTCGGCCGCCTCGGCCCGCACTCGGGCGCAGGCCTACCTGCCGCTCGCGATGGGCGGCGACTTTCCGCTCGAGGCCGGGCGCGCGTACGTCGTGCCGGCGAGCGTGGGTTCGCTCGACCTGGCCGCCTTGCCGAGCTACTCCGCGGCGTTGCGCGCGGCGCGCGACGTGGTGTCCGCCGGCATCTCGCTCGGCCGGGGCTGGAACCTGGTCAGCCTGCCCGTCGCCGGTTCGGCCGCGGGCCCCACGGCGCAGGCCCTGGCCGCCGCGCTCACCGCGAACGGCGCCCTGGTGACGCGGTTGCGCCGGTGGAGCGGTTCGGTCTTCGAGGAGTTCCTGGCCGGTCCGCCGGCCTCCGGGGTCGACTTTGCCGTGCAGTACGGGGCTGCCTACCTGGCGTACAACGCGGGCGAGCCGGCCACCATCAGCCTCTCGGGTTCGCGTCTGGAGGGGACGGTGGCGTCCCTGGCAGCCGGTTTCAACCTCCTGGGCTCCACGCTGGATGAGCCGCGCTCCGGCTCGCAGCTGGCCTCGTCGGTGGCCGGTATCTCGGCGGTCATGGCGCTGAGCGGCTCGCGATGGCGCGCCTATCTGCCGGGTTCCCCTGATGTGTCGAGCGAGGTTGCCCTGGCGCGAGGTGGCGGGGTCGCCCTACGCGCCGGCAGCGCGGGGCAACTGACGCTCGGCACCGTGACGCCGCCATCGCTCTCGGAGTTGACGTTGCCCGACTCGACCGCCGGGGTGCCCATGACGGTGACGTTATCGGCGCCCGCCGGCACCCTGCCGCTGGCCTGGTCGCTCTCGTCCGGCGCGCTGCCCGCGGGGCTCTCTCTCTCGGCGGAGGGCGTGCTCTCCGGAACGCCGTCCGCGACCGGCCGGGCCTCGTTCAACCTGAGCGTCGCCAACTCGGCCGGCTCGGCCGCGGCGGTCTGCTCGCTGGCGGTGCTGCCTCCGCCGGCAGGCGCGCAGTACGCCGGCACCAACGTCTCGGGCCGGCCTGAGTTCCGCGTCACGAAGGACGATTCGGTCTTGACCGAACTGCCGGCGGCCTCCTTCGGGATGGGCTCCACCACCGCCTCGGCCTCCGCAAGCCTTGCCGACACGGACGAGACACCGGTGCACCAGGTCGGTCTCTCCCGCTTCCTGCTTGGTAACACTGAAGTTACCAACGAGCAGTACGCGCGGTTCCTGGCGGCCACCGCCGAGCCGGCGGGACCGTACTGGCACCAGGGCCACCATCCCGGCGAGCCGCTGTACAAGGATCACACGCCGTACGGCTGGACCGGCGCCGGGGCCTCCACCTGGAGCACCTCGCCCGCCGGGCCGGTGGTCGGCGTCGACTGGTACGACGCCTACGCCTACTGCGCCTGGGCCGGCCTGCGGCTCCCGACGGAGGCAGAGCTGGAGTATGCCGCCCGCGGGACGGACGGCCGCGCCTATCCGTGGGGCGACGACGGGCCGTGGAGCGGAGGGGGCTTCAAGGCCAACACCGGCCGCATCGACGCCTGCTGCTCCGAGGACGCGGGCGACGGGTTCCTCCTGGCCGCCCCGGTCGGGTCGTACGGGCCCGCCGCTCGGGCTCCGCTGGCAAGCGGGCAGTCGCCGTTCGGCCTGCTCGACCTCTCGGGAAACGCCTGGGAGTGGGCCCGCGACTGGTACGGCGAGCGCACCTACTCCTCGGGCCCCTTCTCCAACCCGCGTGGCCCGGCGTCGGGGTCGGTGCGGGTGATGAAGGGCGGCGGGTACTATCACAGCAGTTACTACCAGCGCTCGGCCTATCGCGGGTTCGACACCCCCTCGAACCGCTTCGGCAGCTATGGCTTCCGGGTGGCCCTGAGCTTCGAACCGACGATCCTCACGACCTCGCTTCCGGCTGCGCGCCGGGGCACGCAGTACTCGGCGCAGCTCGTGGCCGGCGGCCTGGACACCCCCGCCTGGTCCGTCGCCGAGGGCGTGCTGCCCACCGGGGTGACGCTCTCCGCTTCGGGCCTGCTCTCGGGTGTGCCGCAGGTGGTGACCGTCGCCAGCTTCACCGCGCTCGCCACGACCGCGCGAGGGTACTCCGAACGCTCTTACCTGCTGTTCGTGGATCCCGATCAGACGACCCAGAAGGGCCTCAACGGGATGGGCTATCGCGAGTTCACGAACGATCGGGACGGCTCGCTGATGGTGGAGGTGCCGGCCAGCGCCTTCGCGATGGGCTCCACCTCCGACGCCGTTGCGGCCGGCACGGCGGCAACCGACGAGCTGCCGCTCCACGCCGTCTCACTCTCGCGTTACTTCCTGGGCAAGTTCGAGGTCGGCAACCAGCAGTACGCCCGGTTCCTGGCCGCCACGGCCGACGCTGCCGGCCCCTTCTGGCACCAGGGCCACCACCCGTCCGAGCCGCTCTACAAGGACCACACGCCGTATGCCTGGAGCGGCGCGGGGAGCACCCCGTACAGCACCGCGACCAGCGGGCCGGTGGTCGGCGTCGACTGGTATGACGCCTATGCCTACTGCGCCTGGGCCGGCCTGCGATTGCCCACCGAGGCCGAGTTCGAGTACGCCGCGCGCAACTCCGACGGACGAATCTACCCCTGGGGCAACGACGAACCGGGCGCCGGCGGACTGTACCGGGCCAGCGCCGGCCGGCTCTCCGAGTGCTGCGCCGAGGACGGCTCCGACGGGTTCCTGTACGCAGCGCCCGGGGGCTCGTTCGGTCCCGAGGCCCGGGCGCCTCGCGCCAACGGCCAGTCTCCCTTCGGTGTCCTCGACCTGGCGGGCAACGCCTGGGAGTGGCAGCGGGACTGGTACGGTCCCGAGGCCTACGGCTCGAGCGCGCCGCTCGATCCCACCGGGCCTTCGGGCGGTGCGTATCGCGTGCTGCGAGGCGGCGGCTGGTACAACAGCGCCTTCTACCAGCGTTCGGCCTATCGAGGCTACGACGAGCCCACGAGCCGCTACGGCAGCTACGGGTTCCGCGTGGCCCTGAGCTTCGAGCCGACCATCGTCACCACCTCGCTGCCGGCCGCGCTGCAGGGCACCGCCTACCGGCAGCCGCTCTCGGCCTCGGGGACGCTCGCCTCGACCTGGTCGGTCGTCGCGGGGCAACTGGCCACGGGGCTCGCGCTCTCCGCCGACGGCGTGCTGTCGGGCGTGCCGCGCGACGTCTCGGTCGTGAGCTTCACCGCCCGGGCGGTCAACGGCCGGGGGATGGCCGAGCGCTCCTACCTGCTGTTCGTCGACCCCGCCGGCACCAGCTTCGCGCGGTACAACGACCGGGGCTTCCGGGAGCTGACCTGCGCGAAGGATGGCTCGACGCTGGTGGAGATCCCGGCCGGCACCTTCGGGATGGGTTCGACGACCGCCTCGGTCACGGCGCTGGCCGCCGAGAGCGCCGAGCTGCCGCTGCACACGGTCTCACTCTCGCGTTACTTCGTCGGCAAGTTCGAGGTCACGAACGGTCAGTACCAGGCCTTCCTGGCGGCGACCTCCGACCCGGCCGGCCCGTCGCAGCACCAGGGCCACCACGCGGGCGAGCCTTCCGGCAAGGACCACACGCCCTATGCCTGGAACGGCACCGGCTCGCCGCCCTGGAGCCCGTCGTCGGACGGGCCGGTCGTCGGCATCGACTGGTACGACGCCTATGCGTACTGCGTCTGGGCCGGCCTGAGGCTGCCCTCCGAGGCCGAGTGGGAGTACGCGGCCCGCGGGACCGACTACCGTCTCTTCCCGTGGGGCGATGACGCGGTTGATTCGGGCGGGACCTACCGCTGCAGCGCCGGCAACCTGTCGACCTGCTGCTCCGACGATACGGCCGACGGCTACCAGTACGCCGCGCCGGTCGGGCGGTTCGGCGCCGGGGCCGGTTCTCCCCGGTCCGACGGCCGTTCGCCGTTCGGGGTGCACGACCTGGCGGGCAACGTCTGGGAGTGGGCGGCCGACTGGTTCTCGGACGGCGCCTACGCGGCCAGCCCCGCGGCGAACCCGCCCGGGCCCGCGCAGGGCAGCACCCGCGTGCTGCGCGGCGGGAGTTGGTACAACACCGGCTACTTCGCGCGTTCGGCCTACCGCGGCTACGACTACCCGGACAGTCGATACGGCAGCTACGGCTTCCGGGTGGCTCGCTGAACGAAGGCGGGCTGGTTGCGGTAGTATTTGAAGGGAATCCAGTCGGGGGCGCTGCCCCCGAACCCCCGCCAAGGGCGAAGTTCGCCCCTGGCCCCCCCGATGACTGGAGAGAGTCTTGCCCGCGCACGCAGATTCGAGTCCTCGAGAGTGCCGATCAGGCTTTGATTCCTGTTCTTCTCGACGGGTCCGGGGCGGGCGAAGCCGAGCAACGAGTACCCCGCTGGCACTCGAGCCTCCAGCCTCGAGCCCCCGGCCTCGAGCCTCCCTGCCATGACCGACATCCAGTTCGGAGGGATGTACGTCTTTGGCTGCCGGGCCGAGTGCCCGGTCTGTGGCGAGGCGCCCACCGACGAGGTGGTCCAGTGTCCGCGATGCGGCACGCCCCACCACAAGGACTGCTGGGAGTACACGGGCGGGTGCGCGCTCTACGCCTGCGAGGATGGCATCGCGCCGCCTCGCGAGCAGTCGATCTTCGACGAGTTGCCGCCGTGGCTGGCCCGGTGGATCCGACCCTCCAATCCCGAGCGCAGCCTGTCGTTGCGTTCGGTCCTGCTGCTGCTCGCACTCGGGCTGATGCTCAGCGTAGGGGTGATCGGATACGGCTACTGGCGGCTGCTGAAGGTCGTGGAGGCGGACGCCGCCCGCTCCTCGGCGATGCTGATGCAGCCTCACCGGCAGTGAGGCGGGGGGGTGCGCCCTCCGGGTTGTCTCGGATCACCGGCGGGTGAGGAAGGCCGGGGGCCCCTTTGGGCCAATGATCATGCGG
>CAZSVK010000320.1:6749-7095 GCA_964610245.1 uncultured bacterium | reverse complement strand
CTCCCGAGAGGCAAACTGGAGTACAACACTGGTGTCCCCCGCATGACATGCACCCGCTCAGTGCCCGGTCGGCGCGCCTCCACAGCAACAGGACTGGCACTCCTGCTGCGCGGGCGCCGGCACAGCACCGCCGGCATAGGTCGTGACCAGAGACGTTGCCAGCTCGAGCAGCCGCTCGCGCTCGACCCGGTTCTCGGCCTCGAACTGCGCGAAGGCGGCCGCCAACCCCTCCATCACCTGGGCGGGTAGGTGCGTCCGCGCCATCGGATACAGGATGTTGTCTTCCTTGAAGATGTGCTGCCTCAGCAGCGTCGTGAAGCCGTTCGCCGCGCTGGCCGCGGTGTTC
>CAZSVK010000320.1:0-6739 GCA_964610245.1 uncultured bacterium | reverse complement strand
CCGGTCGCCCACGCTCCAGGGCGCGACAAGACCGGCGACCGCCGCCCTCAGACCCACCAGCCGCCGACCCTCGTCGTGCTCCATGAGCATCACCGCGATCGGCCCGCCGTCCCGCGGGAAGCCGTTCTCGACCAACGCAGTGAAGAGCATGTCCTCTTCCTTCCGGTGGTGCAGGCCGTCCGAGTACAGGCGAATGAACTCGACGAAGCGGCCCAGGTCGGCCGGGTCGGCGCTCCCGCCCAGCAGGCGCGACGCGTACAGGTCCAGCGCTTCGAGGGCGTGCTCGATCACCCGGTGCTCGTCCATCAGCAGTTGAATCGGTTCCATGTGGGGTCTCCTCCTCCAAGGTCAGTCTCGCGAGGAGTCAAGATACGCGCCGGCCGGACGATCGGCTCTGCCCCGAGGCCGCCGGGAAGGGAGGTCGCGCGGAGCGGGCAGGTCCGGGCGGTGAAAATGGGTGGACGTCAACGCTTCGCCGCGCTAAAATCGCCGCCTATGGCAACAGCCGTGGCAAAACCGCGCGATTCTTTCGAGTGCCCGCTCTGCTCCGCGAGCTTGAAGCCGGGCCTTTCGACCTGCAAGGCCTGCGGCAGGCCTGTGCCCCGCCCTGTCGAGTGGCAGGCGGTCCTCGTCTTCCTGGGCATCGCCCTGGCCGTCATCCTCTCGCTCGTCTTCTACTTCTGGGCCTGGCCCAACATCAAGGGCAACTCCGCCATCGCCCTGGTGCGCCAGCAAGATGGCGCCTTCATCGAGCAGGCGATGGCCACCATCCGCGAGAAGCAGTATCGCTTCCTCGGCTGGGACACCCAGGTCTACAGCAGCCGCCTGGTGCTGGTGACCTTCACCTACCAGGACACCAACCCGGGCCAGAACTCCTACATGGCGGTCTGGTGGGCGGTCGACCTCGACAAGGGCTCGGTCGAAAAAGTCCGCTCGATGCAGGATTTCGCCGACTCCCACCTGCTCAAGGACAGCTAGGAGCCTGAGGGCGGCTGAGAGACTACCGGCGCGCCCGCGGGACGCAGTTCGAAGAGTCCGAGCTTGACCGCGAGCGCGACGTTGGCGAGGGCGACCGCCGCGCACACGCCGAGGGCCACGCCGCCGCCCGAACGCACCAGCATCAGCGCCGCCAGGCAGCAGAGCAGATTGGCGGTCACCAGCATCCTCGCCGCCACGAGCGGGGAATGGCCCCTCGCCAGCAACCGGTGGTGAAGATGGCCCCTGTCGGCCTGGAAGACGTTGGCCCGCGCCGCCAGCCGGCGCAGGATCGCATAGGCGGCATCCGAGAGCGGCACCGTGAGGATCAGCAGCGGGATGAGCCGCTCGGCCAGCACCGCGCCGGAGGGCTGACAGATCAGCACGGAGAAGCAGGCCAGCGAGAAGCCGAGGAAGGTGCTGCCGGTGTCGCCCAGGAAGATGGTCGCCGGATAGCGGTTGTAGCGCCAGAAGCCGGCGAGACCGCCCGCCAGCGCGCCGGCGAACACGGCATAGTCGGGCACGCCCGCGATCAGGGTCACGGCCACCAGCGCGAACGAGGCCTGCAGCGCCAGCGACGAGGCCAGCCCGTCGAGACCGTCCATGAAGTTCATCGCGTTCGTGACGCCGACGATCCAGAGGATGGTCAGGCCGTAGTCGAACATCCCCCTGAGCCAGGGCACTGACGCCAGCTCGGCGCATCCCGGCAGGTGGCTGAGCAGATCGAACCGGACGCCGAAGAAGAAGGCCAGGTGCGCCGCGGCGATCTGGACGGGTAGCTTCACGTGCACGGGGGCGTCGCCGATGTCGTCATAGGCCCCGAGCAGCACCATCACGAGCGTGCCCATGAAGACGCCGGCCATCTCGACCGGCATGCCGCCCGGATGCGCGAATCCGAAGAAGAGCGCGCCGACCCAGAAGCCGGCGTAGATCGCCAGGCCGCCCATCCGCGGCATCGGACGGCGGTGGACCTTCCGCTCGGAAGGCATATCGACGGCGCCGATCTTCAGGGCGAACTTGCGGACCTGCGGCGTCAGGATCGCCGCGGCCACCAGAGCCAGCAGGAACGGGATCGCGTCGAGCATGCCCTCGTGCGGCGGCGCCTATCTGCCCAGGTGCTGGTGCCGGATGATTCCCATGTGTTTGGGCGGCCAGTAGACGAGCAGGGCCTTGCCCATCAGGCCGGCCCGCCGAAGCGAGTTCCGCCAGAAGCGGCTGTCAGCGCTGTTGTTCCGGTTGTCGCCCATGGCCCAGAGTTGGTCCGGTTCCAGCTCGATAGGCCGATCCTCGGCCTGCATGGTCTCGCCGAACACGTCCTTCTCCAACTCGGCTATCGGCTCGGCGTCACGATGTGTGAAGCGGAAGTAGACGTCGAACTCGCGGGCGGCGGCGTTGAGCGACACGTCGCCCTTGGGGTGGATGGTCAACTCGAGCGTCTTCCGATCGACGAAGTAGGAGCCTGCCTTCTTCTCGACCTCCGCCACCGAGGCCAGGGGTTCCAGCGCCACCTCCGCCTGCTCGATGGAGTCGACCTTCAGGTCCTCGAGGAGCTTGAGTCGCGGTGTCAGCGAGACCACGTAGGAGAGCTGACACCCGTTCTGGCGCGGCCACTGCAGGATGGGTCTGAGATCGAAGCCGATCTCCGGAGGCGTCGCCTGCAGCGAGGGATCGTATAGCCGCTTCTTGAAAACCGTGTAGGGCTCGGGCAGCTTGTGGCCGTTGCGCGCGACCACGCCGCCGTGAACGACCAGCCTGTCGCCGCCGACCCCGATCAACCGTTGGATGAAGTCCTTGCTCGTATCGTCCGGGTACTCGAAGACGATGATCTCGCCCGGGTCCGGCGCCTGCGTGCGGAACGTGAGCTTCTCGACCATGATGTAGTCGCCCGGGAACAGCGTGTTCTTCATCGAGCCGGTCGGGATGAAGAAGGTCTGCACCACGAACGTCTGGATCACCAGGAGGATGATGAACGCCTTGATGATGCTCTCGGTCCAGTCGCGCAGGGCGGACTTGTAGAACAGGCTGAACTCGAGCCCCTCAGGCTCCAGCCGGAAGATGTTGCGCCCCCGCATGAGCGTCGCCTGGAAGCCCGGGCGCCCCCGCAACGGCTTGAGCGGCAACTCCCGCACCACGTGGCCACTGTACAGGTGCTGCACGGCGAACCCGCCGACGCCGGGCGCCTCGAATCCGATGCCGTCGTCCCCGACGATGAAATTGTTGGAGGAGAGCTGCTGGAACGTGCAAGGTTCGCCGCCCACGCTCACCTTCAGCATTTGCAGCAGGTCAGTCGATTCGCTCATCCACTACATCCTTGATCTGTCGTTCGAGATCGAAGACCAGCCAGGCCTCGGCCAGCATCAGCATGACCGCGAGTGCCAGCAGCAGGTCTTGCAGACTGGCCATCAGCCGGCCGGTCCAGACGTCCGATCCGGACGCCGCCGCGAGTCGGGCCCCCGGCACCTGCCGCAGCAGCTCGGGGCCGCTCGGATAGTCCAGGGTCGATTCGGTCTCGGGCCAGCGCACCACGAAATGCTGGCTCGTCCGGACGTCGCCCGCAATCCGGTCGAACCGATAGAGGCCGGGCTGCTCGGTGCCCTGGAACGTCACCGCGAGCTGCCGGCCGCGCCGCTCGGGGGTCAGCGCGAAGACCTTGCCCCCTGGAGCCACGACCTGCAGGCGATCGCCGAAATCCTCGAGAGGCAGCGAGAAGGCCATCTCTTCCCCCGCCAGACAGGCCGAGGGCCGGTCGGCCGTCCAGGCCAGGAGCCGGGACAGGAAGACGGGGAAGATGGGGTGCAGGGGCAGGTCGCAGCCGTCGACCGAGGGGCTCGCGTTGATCAGGCTCACCATCCCGCGGCCCAGGGGAGCCGCAAGCACGGCGGGAGTGCCGTCGTCGAACCCCACGAGCACGCTCTCGCGCCGGAACGCTTTGCCGGGCTCGAGCAGGAAGCGCGCCGAGGACGAGACACCTTCCCAGAAGCGCGAATCGACCAGGCCCACCGGCACCCGCGAGCCGGTCGCGCGCCAGGGGGCGGCGCCCTCGACCTTGCGCAGGATCTTCACCAGCCCGAGCTGGTCGAACAGGTTCCGGTTCGCAGCGGCCGGGTCCATCTCGTCGGGCGGCAGGAAGAGCAGCAGGTTGCCCCCGCGGCGCACCGTCTCGAGCACCGCGGCGCCCTGACGCTCGCTCAGCAGATCGGGCCGGAGGAGGATGCTCAGCGAGGCCCCCTCGAGCTTCTCGGGGGTCTCGGAGAGTTCGGGGCTGGCGCCGGAGAGGGCGCGCCTCAGGAAGAAGAGCGGATCCCGGACGCCCTGGGCCTCGGGCAACGCGCGACCGGTGACGACCACGACCCGCCGCTGCTCCAGGACCTCGACGAGCGCCTGCGCCTGGTTGTCGCCGGCGATGGCGTCGGCATCGAGCGCCACCGTCAGCGGGAACAGCCCGGCCTGCTCGAAGCGGTGGGTGAAGATCAGTTCGGCGGGCCCGGTGCCGGCAACGAGCGTGCGCCGGTCGACCGGCTTCCCGGCCGCCGACAGGGTCACCTGGGTCTCGCGGGCGACGCCGTGACGGCCCACTTTGACGCGCAGCGTCACCGACTCGCCCTTGGCGAGCTTGTCGGCGTCGAGCGAGATCGCCCCCGCCGAGAGGTTCGAGACCCCGTCGAGCCTGACGGGGAACAGCACCGCCTCGGCCGCCAGCGTGCCGAGCCCGGCCAGGGGGAAGGCGCTGAAGTCCGAGAAGACGAGCAGCCTGCGGTCGGCGCCAGCCCCCTCCCGGAAGAAGGTCTCGGCCAGGCGCACCGCCCCGTCGACGTCGGCCGCGGCCGCCTGCTGGGGCGGGTATGACAGGGAGCCGAAATCTTCCGGCTTGCCGCGGAAGGCCACGCGGGCCCTGGGAGAGAGAGCGATCACGGTGAGCGTTTCCCGGGGAGAGAGGGCGGCGACGTGTTTGCGCAGCCGCTCGAGCGACTGCAGGTAGAGGCTGGGGCCGGTAGCGCCGGCGGCGGCCATCGAGCCGCTGTTGTCGAAGAAGACGACGACATGCCGGGGCCCCGCGTTCAAGAAAGCCAGCCCGGGCTGCGAGAAGAACGGCTGGGCGAACAGCAGCACCAGCGCCGTCGCGAGAGCGATGCGGGCCAGCAGCAGGAGGGTCTGGTCGATGCGGATACGCATCGAGTGCTTCTTGTGCAGGAGCTTGAGGAACTCGAGCGACGAGAACATCACGCGCTTCACCCGGCGGTGACGCAGCAACTGCACCAGCAGCGGGATCGCCGCCGCGAGCAGGCCGGTCAGGAACCACGGGTGGATGAAGTGCATGAGGCTTGAGGCTTGGGGCTCAGGTGCGGCGCTTGGCACGCATCGTGAGGAACCGGGACAGGTTCAGCTCGAACGGCTCGTCGGTGCGGAACAGGGCGTAGTCGATGCGGTGGAAGCGGCACTCCTGGCTGAAGTCGTGGAGGTAGCGTTGAAGCATGCCCCGATACTTCTCGCGGATGAGCCGCGGGTCGATGCGAAGCGAGGCCTCGGTCTCGAGATCGACGAACTGGCTATAGTCTTCGAAGGGGAAGTCGAGTTCCTGGGGCGTCAGGACCTGCAGCAGGATGACCTCGTGCTTGAGGAAGCGCAGGAACTTCAGCCCCTGCATCAGCCGGACCCGGTCGTCGAAGAAGTCGCTCAGCACGATGACGAGGCCGCGGCGCTTCACGTGGCCGCTGAACTCCTGGAAGATCCGGAACAGGTCGGTGCGCTCGGCCGCGTCGTTGACGTCCATCGAGGCCAGGATGCGCTGCAAGTGCGCCGGGTGATGCCTGGGCGGCACCATCTGCCGCAGGTGGTCGGAAAACGGGATGACGCCCACGGCGTCGCCCTGGTGCAGTGTCAGGTAGGCCAGAGCCGCGGCGAGGTAGCGGGCATACATCAGCTTGCTGAGCGCGCCGTTCTCGTCGACCGGATAGGCCATGGAGCGCGAGCAGTCGAGCAGCAGGTGTGCCCTGAGCGACGTGTTCTCTTCGTACTGTTTGACGTAGTAGCGGTCGCTCTTGGCGTACAGCTTCCAGTCGATGTGCCGCAGTTCGTCGCCGGGGAAGTACTGGCGGTGCTCGGCGAACTCGATGTTGAAGCCGTGGAAGCGGCTTTTGTGCTCGCCGGCCAGCGTGCTCTCCACCACCATCCGGGCCACCAGGTCCAGACGGCCGATCTGGGCGATGACGGCCGGGGAGAGATATCGCTTCATCTAGGCTGGAGGCAACACCATGCTCACGAACCGGAGGCCGGGACCTCGGCCAGCAGCTTCTCGACCACGTCCTTGGCGGTCACTCCGTCGGCCTCGGCGTTGAAGTTGGGCACCACGCGGTGGCGCAGCACCGGCTGGGCGACGGCGCGGATGTCCTCGATGCTGACGGCGTAGCGGCCGTCCATGATCGCCCGCGCCTTCGCGCCGAGGATCAGGTACTGCGTGGCGCGGGGTCCGGCTCCCCAGGCGAGCCAGCGGTTCACGAACTCGGGAGAGCCCGGCTGGTTCGGGCGGGTGCGGGTCGCCAGCGTCACGGCGTAGCTCGCGACGTGATCCGAGACGGGCACCTGACGCACGAGGTGCTGCACCTCCATCACCTCGTGGCCGTCGAGCACCTTGGCGACCGGCGCATCCTGGGCGCCGGTGGTCATCTTCACGATCTCCAGTTCCTGCTGGAAGCTGGGATAGGTCATGTAGATGCTGAACATGAACCGGTCGAGCTGGGCCTCGGGCAGCGGGTAGGTGCCCTCC
>CAZSVK010000319.1:2880-7096 GCA_964610245.1 uncultured bacterium | reverse complement strand
GGTCAGGGTCTTGGACGCGACTGTAGCACGGCGGAGCGGGCGCTTCCAGCCGTGTTCGGATGCCGGGCCTGCCCCGAAACGCGCCGCCCGTGCTAGGCTTCAGATCGACTGGAGGTGCGACCACGATGACGGGTCCGTTCCCGCAGATCCCGGACCACTCCATCGAAGGCGTGCTGCAAGCAGGGCCCGCCGGGACCTTCTATCGCGCCACGCCGAACTCGGGCGGACAGCAGGTGACGGTGCAGATCCTGCCGGCCGAGGAGTTCGTGGAGGCTCGCGCCAGGGAGGCGTGCCTCCGGAAGCTCCAGGCGCAGGTCCGCCTTCGCCATCCGAATCTGCTGAAGGTGCTCGCGGCGGGGCTCGTGGGCGAGTGTCCGTACCTGATCACCGAGACGCTCCAGGCCAGGAATCTCCGCAGCCTGCTCGACTCCGGCGGCCCGTTGCCTCTTGCCCGGGCGCTCGAGCTGGCGGCCCACGTCTGCGGGGCGCTGGAGACGCTGCACGAGGCCGGCCAGCTGCATGGCGATCTCCATCCAGGCAACGTCTGGATCGGAAGCGATGGCCGGGTCAAGGTACGCGGGGCGGGGTTGGGCCGGCCGCTCACGGTGCCTTCCGATCCACCGCGGCAGGCCGCGGGCACTGCCGGATACCTCGCCCCGGAGGTGCTCGAAGGCGGTCCGCCCGCCGTCTCCGGCGACCTCTATGCCGTCGGTGCGTTGCTCTACGAGGTGCTCTCGGGCCGTCCCCTCTTCCTGGCCGGGTCGGAAGAGGAAGCTCTGCAGCGGCAGCTCGAGGGCAAGCACACGCCCCTGAGGGATCTGAGCCCGGTCCTCACCGACGAGGCCGAGGATCTGATCGAGAGCTGCCTCTCTCCCGCACCGGCCGACCGGCCCCCCTCGGCTGCCGCCCTGGCCGCTGAACTCGAGGCGCTGGCGGCCGTCGCGGGGGAACGTGCGTCCGAGCCGGCAGACGGCCAGCCCGACCGCTCCGGGCGGGAACTCTCGCCGATGCGCGCGCCCGCGAAAGCGCTGGCGATGCGGCAGTCGCTGCTGTTCTATCTGTCGCGCGGATACCTGAGCCGGTCGGAGCGCTGGCTCGCCCTGGGGTTGGGCACCGCGTGTGGGGTGCTCTTCGCCGTCTGGATCGTCTGGATGCTGTCGCGGGTCGCCGTCCGGCCCGCCATCGTCCTGAGAAAGTCCACCGTCGAGACCACCTCCCGGAGCGCCCTGGTCCGCTGGGAAACGAGCGAGCCCTGCCGCTCCGTCGCGGTCCTCCGGACGAACGAGCTGGCGCAGGTAGAGCCCGTCGGCAATCCCTTGGCGGATGCGGAGCCGGCGACCCAGTTCGAGGCCCGCTTCGAGGCGCTCAGGCCGGGCACCGAGTACACCGCTCGCCTCTCGGTGGCGGCCGAGCCGGGCGTCGCGCCGGACGCCACGAGCCTGCTCGGCGTGAAGACCTGCCGGACGAAGCCCGGCATCGAGATCTCGAGCGTGCGGCTCTCCGTCGAGCCCCGGTCGGCCATGGTCTCCTGGGAAACCAACTTCCCGACCGACACGGTGGTCAGCTATCGCAAGGCGGGCGAGTCCTTCGAAACGACCCAGTCCAACTTCGAACTCGTCAGGGCGACCCGGCATCGGCTGGAGCTTGCGGCCCTCGAGCCGGGGACCGACTATCGCTATCGCATCCTGGCCGTGGAGCCGGATCCCGGCGGGGATCGCACCGGCACGGAGGAAAGCGGATTCCGCACCCCCCTGTCGCGGACCTCGGGCACCGACCTCGGATCCCTGGCGGCCGACTACGTCCGCAAGTTGAGCCGGATGACCCCGGACGAGCGGGCCCGTTTGCGGCAGAGCATCCAGGGCGCCGGCCTGCCAGGCGGTCTCGAGCTCGCTCCGGGGCCGTTCTCGACTCCGACGACTCTCGACACTCTCGAGGATCGACTGGGCCTGCTCGAGCGCTGGAGCCGCGATCTGCCGCCAGGCGTGCTCGTGCGCGCCGTGCCCGAGCCGAACCTCCGCACGCTCCGGCGGCTGACGATGCTGAACCCGGCCCTGGCCTGCAAGCTCGTCGACTGGCAGTCGCGAAACCTCCATCAGGGCGGGCTTCTTCCCCGGTCGGATCGGCTCGAGGCGGCCACGCCCGGCGAAGACGCCTCCGGCTCCGGCCAGACCGGCCTCGACGCGGCGAACCTGCTGCTCGAGCAGGGCCAGACGGCGGCCATGGGCGGAAACCTGCCTCTGGCCGAAGCCCGCCTTCACCAGGCCTACTCGGGCTTCGAGAAGCTCGGGAATCAGGCTCCCGCCCAGGCTCGAATCCAGTACAGCCTCGGGCTGATCCACATGCTGCTGTTCGCGCGACTCGAGCGGGGGCTGGCGCGGCTCGAGAAGGCCGAGAGCCTCACCGGCCAGGAGCCCGACCTGGCTCGCGAGGTCTGTACGGCGCTGGCGGGCATCTGCGGCCTGCTCGACCGCTCCGGCGACGAGATACGCTGGTACGAGAAGGCGCTCTCGTATCGTCCCGGCGATCCGGAGCTGCACTTCCGGGCGTCGATCGCCTATGACCTGGCCCGGGACGCGAGGCCCGACTGGTCGGCGAAGTCGTTCGAGCATGCCAAGGCGGCGATCAAGCTCGACCCGGCCTACAAGCGGAAGTTCAAGCCGATGATACGCAACAGCCGGGTGGCCCTCGAGGTGTCCCGGGTCATCCGGGAGATCCTCGAGAAGTCCGAGGAGGCCGGCCTCGACGACGCCGAGGCCGAAGCCTACGCCGCCCGGATCGGCAAGATCCTCGGCGATCCCGGGGCGATGACCGCTACCCAGCCGGAGGGCAGCGCCAGCACGGAGGAAGGGCCGGCGGCGCCCGCCGAGGAGCCGGCGGGACCGCCCGCGGAGGATGCCGGCGAAGGGCCCCAGGACGACTTTGTCGATCCGCTGCCGGAGAGCACCGCGGAATCGTCCACGCCGGCGCAACCGGCAGTGGATTTCCCGGGCCTGCCGCGCCTCCCCAGGGATGGCGCCCCGGACGGCCGATGATGACGCGAAGGATATTCCAGCGTGGATAGAAACAGCACCGTCTCGAGAGCTCTGACCTGCCTGTGGTGCGGGGGGGCGCTGCGCGCGGCCGCCGGCGTCAACACGGTGGCCTGCCCTCATTGTTGGCGCACCAACTTCCTGCACAGCGCGGGTCAGTCGTCGCGCGCCGGTTCCGTCTTCGGAGGTGTGCCGATCTGCAACGGCTGCCGCCGCCGGATCGATCCGCAGGAGCCCGGGCTGTACAGTTGTCCGACCTGCCGGCAGCTCGTACACGAGGGTTGCTGGGACGGCGAGCGCACCCGGTGCCACGGCTGCTTGCGCGAGCAGGAGGAGTCGGCCGAGCGGCAGGCCGAGGAGTTGCGACGCCTCGCGCGGCGGCAGGAAGACCGGGCCGCGGGGTTTGCCAGGCTCCACGGATGGCTCGACTGGATCGCGGTCCAGGAGCTGATGATCGCCTTCACTCTCGTCGGCGCCTTTGCCGGGACGCGACTGGTGGAGACGGTGGTCGGCTGGCGCGGCTATCACGGGGTTGCGGTGCCGAGCTACCTGTCGCTGGTGCCGCTGGTGCTCCTGCCGGTGTTCTACCTGATCGCCCACGAGCTGGGCCAGGTGATGGGAGAGTGGCGCCGCAAGGCGCGGGTCGCCGGGCATGGGGTGGGGACCGTGGCGCTGGTCCTGTGGCACCGGTTGGCGGCGATGTTCTACCGGCTCTGCGCGATGACGGCCGGGCTGGCGCTGGCCACCGGCTTGGCGGTGTTCTTCCCCAGGACCTCGCCCGACTCGCCTGAGGCGGGGGCGCTGTTCCTGGCCCTGCTGGTGTTCCTTCTGGTGGGCTTCACCTCGCTCGGGCAGATCCTCCTGGGGCTCGGCTTCGTGGCGGCGGCGGCGGGCCTGGGCTATGCCTTCGACTGTCTGGGCCAGGGGCGACCGCTGGAGAAGTTGCTGGAGTGCTCGAAGCTTCCGTTCGACGCTCAGCAGGCGGTCGACTGGGGCTTCTGGGTGATGACGATCCTGGGCCTTGCGCTCTACGGCTCGTTCGTGGCGGGCCGGGCGATGGATTTCTGCCAGGCCTGTTCGGCCTACGTCCGGCGCGATCGCCCGCGCTGTCCCGTGTGCAACGCGCTTGCCACGGCGCCCGCGCCCGTGGCGGCGCCGCCCACGCGCGGAAGGCAGGCGCGGCAGTA
>CAZSVK010000319.1:0-2870 GCA_964610245.1 uncultured bacterium | reverse complement strand
GCGACGGCGAGCGCCGGAGTGAGCGCTGCCGTGGACGCCCCCGCCCGACCCCGCGCTCTTCCAGGCCCTGCAGC
Source organism: uncultured bacterium (assembly GCA_964610245.1). Lineage (GTDB taxonomy): Bacteria > Muiribacteriota > UBA6191 > JACPRK01 > JACPRK01 > CAZSVK01. The sequence goes on along the minus strand of CAZSVK010000319.1, from coordinate 2,796 downwards.
CAGTCGAGTTCGAGCTGGAACTGACGGATCGCCAGCCCGACCACCTCTCGTGCGATCCGGACGAGTGGGCCGTCACCCTCCGGACCGAACTCGGAGAGCGTCTTTGCCTCCTTCACGAGTTGGGCTCTCAGGAACCGGCGCCGGCGCTCGAGCTGCCGCCTGGCGGTTGCAGGTGGCGCGTGCGACGACAGGCAGAACCAGGTCAGGAATGGCGGCGGCGGGCGCTGCACGCACCACTGCTCCTCGGCCAGAGCCTCGGCCACGGCCTTGCGGGCCTCGCCGGTTGCGTTGTAGACGATCCGGTCTGGCCCGGTCCGCGCGCCTCCGCTCTTGTCACCGGCTGAACTCGCGCCGCGTCGCAAGAGCCGCATCCGGGTCAGCTTGGCTAACGAGTAGTAGACCTGGGGCCTGGAGACGCCTGCCCAGTCCTCGACCTCGCGCCGCTCCAGTTCTCGCACCAGGTCGTAGCCATGCCTGGGCCGCTCGAACAGCAAGCTCAGGACCACCAGGTCGGGTGTCGTCAGGCGTGGCGTGACCCGCGTCATGACGTCATCTTCCTTGGGCCTTGCGTTCCCTCGACCAGAACCACCAGTCCCGCTGTTCCGGGGGTAGGGCCGGGTCCTTCGCCTGAGCGATGACGCACGCGAAGACGTCCTCGCAGCAGGGGTCGTGCCGCACTCCCGAGCGCCGGCAGAGCTCGTCGTAGAGCTGCCGGGGATCGCGCGTCGCCAACGCCTCCACGGTCGTGATGCCGAGCCGCGCGAGGTCGTCGAGGGTCGCCCGCCCGAGAGACCTGAGAGCCTTCAACTCTCTCGTCCGCATCGTCTTCACTCTCCTCTTGACTATCATCATCTCCCAGAGTAGTCTAAACAAGACTATTCTAATTTAGACCATAGGAGAGCCCATGTCAACCCAATTCGCCCTGAAGAAGGCCACGCCCGTCCTGTACGCCGAAGAGCTGGAGCCATCCGTCGCCTTCTGGCAGCGCCTCGGTTTCGAACTGACGGTTTCCGTGCCTCACGGCGAGAAACTCGGGTTCGCCATCCTGGTACGTGACGGTGTGGAGCTGATGTATCAATCCCGGGCAAGCGTCGCCGAGGACGTGCCGGCTCTGGCCGCCGAGCCCTCTCGGGTCGCTCTGTACGTCGAGGTCGACGACCTGGACGAGGCCCGGTTGCGGGCCCAGGGAGCCCCGGTCGTCTTCCCGCTCCGCAAGACCTTTTACGGCGCGGAGGAGTTTGGCGTGAGGGAGCCCGCCGGGAACGTGGTCACCTTCGCGCGACTCCCCTCCGAGTGAGCCCCGAGACAGACTCCGGGCCGTCTCCGCGTGCGAACCCGGAGCCCCTGTCTTCAGGGCGCCGGTGGCGTAACGTCGACGTACCGAACGTCTGGATGAAGCGGGAGGACGCCTGGCGGCGGACCGTTCTGCGCCGGCGCGCCGTTCCATGAGGAACCGAACGCGAGTCTCTCGCCTGCCGAAGGGATGGAATCGACCCGATGCCACAATCCGGCATCGACAGGACTGCTCCACGGAAGTCAAAATCGACTGAAGAAACCTGTTGACCTTTCGGCGACCCGGAGGTATACTCACCGGCTCTCGAGCGGAGAGGCCTCCGAAAAACGGGCGGGGTCGCCCGGAGGAAGTCAGTAACGTTCGAGGTATCACGGCAAGGTCTGCAGACCGAGTCGAGATCGAGCCGACAGGCCCGAGGGATCGGCTGGACGCAAGTCCGAAAGCAGAAGTGGCCCCGGGATCTTCCCGTACCGGAAGATGTGGCAGGACAAGGGTCGTTCCGGAATCTCCAGGTCAAGGGTGAAACGGTCGCAAGGCCGCTAGCTTCTGGAGAAAGACCCTTTGATGAGTTGGTACTGAAGACAGGAAGTATCCGTCGACCGGATCTCGCATCTGGTTGCCGGAGAGAAGGGCCCCCATCCTGTCCCGTCTGGAAAGTTCATAGACTGACGCCGACTTTCCAGAGACCGGGTTCCGCGAGGCGCCAGGAGCCGGCCCGATGCGATCGCATCAATTCGAAGCTCGCTCCGACCAGAAGCGGAATCATCGCCGTCAGCAGGTTGTTCGGGACGAAGGAGTAAAATCCCGAGTTTAGAACAGAGTGGATGGACCCAAGAGGGATAAGACCCCGCGTAAACACTTCCACACCCAGCTCTCCCGGACCGAAAGGTCCGGGAGTTCTGTCTTTCCGGGGAAATTCGGGGATGCACGACTCGTTTCCGTCGAGAGCCTCCGTACCCTCGGTAGACGCGCGGTCAAGGCCCCGAAGGTGCAGGTGGCCGACTCTGGACTCCCGCCCGCCTTGCTCGGGCTGAAGTCGCCGGACGAGGTGGCCCGCCATCCGAAGCCGGGAGGGCTTCATCCTGGGTCAGGTGATCCGCCAGCTCGGCGTCGAGCGACGGGACTGCCACTTCTGGGCAAGCCTCGCACTCGCCGGCGCCGCGCCGCTGCTCTACGCAGGAATCACGACCTACTCCCCGATGCGCCGCTGGGGCGTCACGGAGGGCACGAAGGTCGGCGTGGTCGGTCTGGGCGGTCTCGGCCACATGGGCGTGAAGTTTGCCGACAAGTTCGGGGCTCGCTATCCCGAACATCTGGAGCGAATAACCGGTCGCTGATTGCAGCCGATCGGCCTTGTTCGACGGCGAACGCCAGAGTTAAGGCCGCCGTCGACGGCCCCGCTCGACCACGCGCTCTTCCAGGCCCTGCAGCCAGTCGAGCTCGAGCTGGAACTGACGGAGCGCCAGCCCGACCACCTCTCGTGCGATCCGGACGAGTGCGCC
>CAZSVK010000318.1:0-7120 GCA_964610245.1 uncultured bacterium | reverse complement strand
GCCCCAGATGTAGGGGATCGAGAACCGGTTGCCGGGGTCGAAGGGCAGGTTCAGGAAGTCGCGAGACAGGTTCTTGAAGTTCTTGACGCTGCCCTTGTCCAGCTCGTGGAGCAGCTTTTCGCGGATGAGGATCTGCACCATGTAGTCGGTGGGAACGACCAGGTCGTAGTCGACGTTGCCGGCCTGCAGCTTGGCCAGCACCGCCTCGTTCGAGTCGTAGGTGTCGAGGTTCACCTTGACCCCGTGGCGGCGCTCGAAGCCGGCGAGCGTGTCGGGCGCGAGATAGGCCGACCAGATGTAGAGGTTGAGCGAGTTGTCGTGGCCGACGGGCACGAGCCGGGCCGCCGCGACCAGCAACAGGCCGCAGACGAGGGCGCCGAAGGCGCGTGCGAGGAGCGGGTGAAGGGCGTTCAATGTTCGAGCTTCCCGGAGAGGGCCTGCGCGACGCCGGCCAGGACGAGCGTCCCCACGAGCAGCAGGCTGGAGACGGCGTTGATCTCGGGCGTCACGCCCTGCTTGACCATCGAGTAGATCTGCAGAGGCAGGGTGGTGGAGCCGGTGCCGGCGACGAAGCTGGTGATGACGAAGTCGTCGATCGAGAGCGTGAAGACCAGCAGGCCGCTCGAGACGATGGCGGGGAACAGGTGCGGCAGCGTCACGGTGCGGAAGGTGGTCCACTCGTCGGCGCCGAGGTCCATCGCGGCCTCCTCGAGCGAGCGCTCCATCCCTGCCAGCCGCGAACGCACCGTGAGGATGACATAGCTGATCGAGAAGGCGACGTGCGCCAGCACCACCGTCACGAGCGACAGGCGCACGCCGGCCATCCCGAAGAAGATGACCAGCGAAGCGGCGATCACGATCTCGGGGATGATGATCGGCAGGTGTACCAACCCCTCGATCACCTCCTGCCCGCGAGGCAGCGCCCGATCCATCGCATAGGCCGCGGCGGTGCCCAGCACCGTGGCGATGGCCGTGGTCAGCACCGCGACGATCAGGCTGTTCCACAGGCTGCCGAGGAGTTGCTGGTTGGCCGCGAGGGCGAGGTACCAGTCGAACGTGAAGCCCTCCCACACCGCCGTCAACCTCGAGCGGTTGAAGCTGAAGACGATCAGGATCCCGATGGGCAAGTAAAGGAACGCCAGCACCAGGACCCACTCGAGCCGCAGCAGCCAGTCGGCTAGCCGATACCGGTTCGACGTTCTGCTCAACTTGCCACCCGAGCCTTCATTTCAGCTTCCTCTCCGCGGCCTGACCCGCCCGCAAGCTGACGGCCAGCATGCCGAGCACGATGAGCGTGAGCAGGAAGCTGATGGCCGAGCCGAACGGCTGATCGCGGACCGAGGCGAACAGGTCCTGCACGCGGTTGCCGATGAGCACGCTCTTGGAACCGCCGAGCAGATCGGGTGTCACGAAGGCCCCCAGAGACGGGATGAAGACGAACACCGTCCCCACGATGATTCCCGGCAGCGTGATCGGTAACGTCACCGTGAAGAACGTCGCGACGGGAGAGGCCCCCAGGTCCTCGGCGGCCTCGAGCAGATCGGTATCGAGCTTCGAGATGGAGGTGTAGAGCGGGAGGATCATGAACGGCAGCTCGCCGTAGACCAGCCCGAGCAGCACGGCGAAGTCGCAGTAGAGCAGCTTCAGCGGCTCGTCCACCAGCCCCAGGCTCAGCAAGGCCAGGTTCACGAACCCCTCCGTCCTGAGCAGCAGGATCCAGGCGTAGGTGCGGATCAGGAAGCTGGTCCAGAACGGCACGACCGCCAGCAGCAGGTAGAAGTTGCGCCGGTGGGGCGGCGCCTTGAGCGCGATGTAGTAGGCCGCTGGATAGGCGATGAGCAGGCACAGGAGCGTGGTCGCGCCGGCGATCAGGATCGTCCTCAGGCAGATGACGAGCACGTCGGGCTGGATAGCCCTCCGATAGTTGTCGAGGTTGAACACCCACTCCACACCGCCGTAAGTGCCTCGCCGGGCGAAGCTGATCGCCAGCATCACCAGCAGCGGCACGAAGAAGAATGCGAGCAGCCAGCCGAGGGCCGGGTCCATCAGGGCGCCCAGCCAGCGATGGCGCGACGTCTGTCGGTTCGGCTCGCTCAACTCTCGTTGCCCGGCGGCTCCAGGACGAGCACGCTCTTGCTGTCGAATCCGACCTCGACCTGCTGGCCGCCGTCCAGCCCCACGCGGCTGGCCGACAGCGTCTCGACCTGGGTGGAGCCGTTGACTGCGATGCGTCGGGTGGTGGTCGAGCCGGTGTAGAGCACCTCGAGGACACGCCCGGGAAAACGGTTGGCCAGTTCCGGCGGGAGCTTGCCCGAGCAGTCGAGGTTCTCGGGCCGCACCGCCAGCTTGCGCACATCGCCCGCCGAGGCGGTGCCAGCCGTCTCGGTCAGAAGCTCGAGGCCGCCCGCGGTGCGCCACAGGAAGCGCCCGCCGGGCTTCGCGCCCTCGAGCTTGGCCTCGAAGAAGTTCTTCACGCCGAGGAAATCGGCCACGAACGGCGTGCGCGGCCGGTCGTAGACCTCCTCGGCGCTGCCGATCTGCTCGAGCCGCCCCCGGTTCATCACGGCGATGCGATCGCTCATCACCAGGGCCTCTTCCTGGTCGTGCGTCACGAAGATGAAGGTCAGTCCCAGCTGCCGGTGCAACCGCTTGAGTTCGAGCTGCATCTCGCGCCTGAGCTTCACGTCCAGGGCCGACATCGGCTCGTCGAGCAACAGCACGAGCGGCTCGCACACCAGCGCGCGCGCCATCGCGACCCGCTGCTTCTGGCCGCCCGAGAGCTGCGACGGCAGCTTCTTCTCGTGGCCCTGGAGCTGGATCATCTCGACGCCGCGAGCGACCTTCTGGCGCAGCTCTTCCGGCGAGACCCCCTTGCGCCGCAAGCCATAGGCGATGTTCTCGTAGATCGTGAGGTGAGGGAAGAGCGCGTAGTGCTGGAAGACCGTGTTGACCCGGCGCTTGTAGGGCGGCAGCCCGGTGACCTCGCGGCCCTCGATGAAGAGGTGGCCCGAGTCGGGATGCTCGAACCCCGCGATCATCCGGAGCGTCGTGGTCTTCCCGCAACCGGACGGCCCGAGCAGCGTGAGGAACTCGCCCTGCGCCACCCGCAGGTTGATCGAGTCGGCGATCAGCAGCTCGTGGTAGCTCTTGCTCACGCCGACGAGCTCGACGACCGCCGTCACCTCGAGACGACCTCCAGCGCGCTCTCGAGCTTGGCCAGCACCGAGTCGAGCTGCTCCTGCGTGATCACGAGCGGCGGTTCCAGCCGCATCACCCGCGGCTGATTCGGCGTGTGGCCGACCAGGACCCCCTGCTCGAACAGCCCGTTGGCCGCCTTGACGGCAGCCCCCTCGGTGGCAAACTCGACTCCGATCATCAATCCCTTTCCTCTCACGTCCTTCAGAAGGCGCGGAAACCGGCGCCAGAGCGTCCGCAGTCCCTCGAAACACCGCTCGCCCAGCCGGGCCGCCCGCTCCGGCAGCCGCTCGTCGGCCAGAACCTGCAGCGTGGCGCGCACCGCCGCCGCGGCCAGCGGGTTGGCGCCGAAGGTCGAGGTGTGCAGCAGCGGGGTGGGATGATAGGCACTCCAGATCTCGTCGGTCGACGTGAAGGCGCCGCAAGGGACGACTCCGCCGGAGAGCGCCTTGGCCATGCAGAGAATATCCGGCACGACCCCCTCGTGATCGCACGCGAACATCCGCCCGGTGCGCCCCAGCCCCGTCTGGATCTCGTCGGCCACCATCAAGATGCCCTTGCGCGAACACAACTCGCGCACCTGCGCCAGATAGCCCGGCGGCGGCACCTGCACGCCCCCTTCCCCCTGAATCGGCTCGACGATGAAAGCGGCCGTATCCGCGTCGATCGCTCGCTCCAGCGCCGCCGCGTCGCCGAACGGCACGAAGCGCACCGGCATCAACGGACCGGCCGTCGGCTCGCGGAAGAGCCCGCGCCCCGTCACCGATAGGCTGCCCATGCTCTTGCCGTGGAACGAGTTCTCCGTGCTGATGAACGTGTTCCGCTTCGTGTAGAGCCGGGCGAGCTTCAACGCCCCCTCGACCGCCTCGGTGCCGCTGTTGCAGAAGAAGGTCTTGCGCAACGTCCCGGGCGTCACAGCCGCCAGCCGCCGCGCCGCGTCGGCCACGGTCGGATCGATCATCCGCGGACTGTGCAGCGGCAGCCGGTCGAGCTGCTGCTTGACCGCCTCGACCACCCGCGGGTGGCGGTGGCCCAGCGCAAACACGCCGTAGCCGCCCAGGCAATCGAGGAACGCCCGGCCGTGCACGTCGCGCAGCCAGACCCCCTCCGCGCTCCACTCGACCGCGACGCCTCCGGCCTGCTGCCGGACAGGCTCCGGCCAGCGGCTAAGATAGGAGTCGAAGCTGTCCAGGGCCTCCCGTTCGATGGCGGCCTGTTCGGCTTCGGTCAGCGGTCGATCGATTTGAAACTGCATCTCGGTGCGAGGCGCCGGGCGGAGCCAACGGAGAATAGCATGACGCCGGTCAATGGGGAACCCCGCCGGCGGAGACCGGCGACTCGCGCCAGACCCTGCGGTAGCGTTCGTAGCTCTTGCGCACCTTGAGCACGTAGTTGCGCGTTTCGGCGAAGGCGATGTGGTCCTCCGGCTGGCCGCCCTGCTTCTTCCACGCGGCCCGCCACAGCGCCGCGTTTCCCGGCCCGCCGTTGTACGCGGCCAGCAGCCAGTCGAGCCTGCTCGACTCCTGGGCCATGGATTCGGCCAGGTGGGAGAGGTACCAGATGCCCATCTGGATGTTGGACAGAGGGGAGAGCAGGTCGCTTTCCTGGAAGCCGGACCGCTTGAGCCTGCCCGCGATCCAGCGGCCGGTCTGGGGCATCAACTGCATCAGGCCACGCGCCCCCGCGGGCGAGGCGCTCGCAGGGTCGTAGTGGCTCTCTTCCCGGATCAGCGCGTAGACCAGGGCCGGATCGACCCCGTTGCGGGCCGATTCGCTCTCGATCGCGTCGGCGTAGTTGCGCGGGTAGAGGTACTGCTCCAGCGCCCCCGTGAGCTGCTGCGCCTCGACCTCCGAACCGAAGCTGCCCTCGAGCACCTGCGCCAGGTGCAGGCTGCGCTTGAAGCTCTGACGGCTGTGGTGCAGCACGATCAGGTTGAAGAGCGTCTCGACGGCCTGCTCCTTCATCTGCTGGTGCGGCGTCGTGACCTTGCCCAGCCAGGCGCCCAGGGTCGGCCGGACGCCGCCCGGCGCCTCGACGAGCCTGAAGCGGAAGGCGACGTAGCCCACGCCCAGGTCCGGCACCGCCGGCGCCGACGACCGCAGGGTCCAGGCCCGTTCCAGGTGCACCATTCCCGAGCGCCGCTCGCCTCGAAGGAAGTCGAGCACGCCCGAGAGCCGCTGGACGCTCGGACTGCGCGGATCTTTCAGCGCGGCCCGCCCCACCATGCCCGCGGCGACATCCATCTCCCGCGCGTACAGGGCCACCGGCGAGAGTCGCTCCAGCTCGGTCGCCGATTCGGCCAGCACGGCCAGCTCCTCGCGCGTCAGGGAGGGCGCTCGCCCGTCCTCGAGCCCCGGCAGCAGCACCTTCGAGAAGAACGCGCCCATCTCGGTGCTGGCCAGCCGCTCGCATCGCTTCCAGGACTCGAGGGCGTCCTGCTTGTGCCCCTGGATGGCGCTCCAGAGCCCCCTGTAAAAGTAGACGTAAGGATTGCCACCAGACGCGCGAACTCGCGTCGAGAGCGCCCGCCGCCATCCCGGCCCGCGTCGCCTGCTGTTCGTCCTTGATGACGCGGATCGGGGTCTGCAGCTCCCGCCAGGCCAGCAGAGGCACGACGGAGAAGTACCACACCGGCGGCACCGCCACCAGCAGCAGCCAGAGGGCCCTCACGGCCGCAGCGCCCTCCGGTCGAAGCCCCCCCGCAGCGCAAGGCCCGGTTCACGGGCCGGCCGCGGAACCGGGAAGAAGCAAGGAATCTGGCCGCCTGTCTCGAGGGTGAGCTGCATGAGGATCGCGGAGGACAGTCCTCCCCCGCCGGTACGGGTTCTCATGATACCGCAGGGGTCGGGAGTCAGGGGCCGCGGCAGCTCTCGAACCATGGCGGCGCTCCAGGTTCTGCGGACTCAGCCGTCGAGCTGAGAGCGTCCCCGGATCCTGGGCAGGCGGGCATTGGGCACGGAGACACGGGGACCCGGAGACACAGCCAGAGTGCTGATTGACAAAGCACTCTCTGTGTCTCTGAGCCTCGGTGTCCCTGTGCAGGACCGCCCCGCTCACCCAACGCAGCCATGCCGCTTCCCAGGTCTCGTGCGCGCACCCGTCGAGGTCGCGCCTCTTCCGCCCCCGGTCCCGGCGCGTTACGCTGCTCCGGTATGCCTTCAGCCTGTCCGCCCGCGCCCTTCCATCTGTTCCTGGTTCGCCACGGCGAGTGTCTCTCCAACGTTCTCCGGAACCGCGGTGCCATCCCGGACGAGGAGGATCGCCTCACCCCGAGGGGGCATCAGCAGGCACGCTGCGCCGGTGAGGCCCTGCGCGGGCTCTGGAAACCGGATACCATCCTGGTTTCCTCGACCTTGACCCGGGCCCGGCAGACGACCGAGCAGATCCTCCGTCACCTGCCCGGCGCCGGGCCCGCCATCTACGACGAGCGGCTGGTCGAGAAGCCCGAGGACGAGACCTTCGATCGGGCGGCGGCCCGCGCGCTGGCCAGCATCTCCGAGCACGGGCGTGGCGGCCGGCTTCTCTGCGTGACCCACGGATACATCATAGGGTCGCTCGTGGCCCTGGCTCTCGGTGTGCCTCTGCCTGCCAGGTTCTATCCGCTTCATGGCGCCATCACCTACATCCGCGGCGGGGCACTGACCGGCCTCAACATGGCCCTCCATCTGGCCGACGTCTCCCGCGAAGATCTCTGGGGCTGAGCCGCGTTCGAGCGGTCTCCGCGGATAGTCGGCTAGGTCGCCCTCGGGGACTCGTTGTCGGCCTGTACCGCCCGCTGGTCGACGATCAACCGGTGGCGGCACCGCCGCTCCGGATCGTCGCGGCGCTGCCTGTCTCCAGGCCAAAGAGCGTCTCGACCATCCCGGCGCGGGCCAGCTTGCGAACCAGGGCGTCGGTCATCTTCTCGCGAACGAGCATCATGCCG
>CAZSVK010000317.1:5211-7146 GCA_964610245.1 uncultured bacterium | reverse complement strand
CCTGCACGCGACCAAGGACGAGCTGAAGGCCATCGCACTCGACGGATTCAACAGCTCTTTCCGGGACTACGCCATCTCGAACCCGCTGCGCGAGGAGATGCGCCGGACCATCCGGGACATCTCGTGAACCCGCCGGCCGGGCCCTCCGGGGTCCGGCCGCGCGCGCGCCTCAGGCCGAGACCAGCAGCCGGTACTCGGAGGCCACGACCTCCGCGTCCGGCCTGCCGGGCTTCGGGACTAGCTGGCGGCGGAAGTACCCATGCGCGGCCGCCGCCGCTCGCTCCCCATCCCCGGCGCGCTCGGCCAGCACCACCGCCTGGTAGAGCCGGGCAGCCCGCTCGCACCACGGCTTTGCAGCCAGCGTCCATCCGTTGTCCGTGGCCGCCAGCAGCTCCTTTGCCTCGCGAGCCAGCTCGCCGATCAGAGGCTCCAGCCGTCCTCGGAGCGCCGCCGGGGCGTCCGCGGCGCGCCGGCCCAGGTCTTCGACGAACGGCTGCAGCGACTTCTCGCGCGAGAGCGCCCGGAAGCAGTCGAGCACCAGGATGTTGGTCGTGCCCTCCCAGACCGGCAGCACCTGCGCGTCCCGGAAGAACCTCGCCGTCACCCTGTCCTCCACGTAGCCGTTTCCTCCCAGCAGTTCGAGCGACTCCGAGGCTGCGCGCACGGCCAGCTTCGCCGTGTAGAGCTTGGTCAGCGGCGTCAGGATCCGCTGTATCGGCCGGGCCCCGGCATCGCCCGAATCGAGCCGGTCGAGCGCGGCGATCGTCTCGAAGACCAGCGCCAGGGCCGCCTCCAACTCGACCTCGAGCCCCACCAGCGTCTCCTGCACGAGCGGGTAGCGATCGAGCGAATTGCCGAACGCCCGCCGCTCCCGGCAGTAGGCTTCAGCTTCCCTCGTCACGAGATGGATCAGCGCCACCGAGGCCACCGCGTTGTAGAGCCTCGACAGGTTGAGCATGTCGGTCATGTAGGCGAAGCCGCGGTCCGCGGAGCCGACGAGGTAGGCCGTGGCCCCCTCGAGCGTCGCCTCGCCGGTCGGCATCGAGCGGGTGCCCAGCTTGTCCTTCAGCCGGTGCAGCCGCCACGGGTTGAGCGTTCCGTCCGGCAGCAGCCGCGGCATCGCGAACAGCGCCAGCCCGCGCGTGCCTTCGCAGGCGCCCTCCGGCCGGGCCAGCACCATCGCCAGATCGGTCTCGGCATTGGAGCAGAACCACTTGTCGCCCGTGAGCAGCCAGGTGTCGCCCGGTCCGGGCCTGGCGACCGTCTCGGTGGCGCCCACGTCGGAGCCGCACTGCTTCTCGGTCAGGAACATCGCCCCCTGCCAGTAGGCCGCCGGAGGGCGTGACGAGATCCGGGCCAGGTAGTCGTCGCGCCAGGCGCCCTGAGCGAACTTCTCGAGCAACCGCCCGGCGCCGTCGGTCATGCAGACCGGACAGTAGACGCCCTGCTCCCCCTGGGCGTACAGGTAGCCCAGGGCGAACTTGACGCGGTGCGCGTGCACGCCCAGGCGCCGCCGGATCTCCGGCGTGTAGTGATCGGAGATCAGCCCCTCCCCGTAGGCGATCTCCTTGAGCCTGGCATACGCCGGGTGGATCGCGATGCGCTCGGTGCGCTCGCCCCGGCGATCGAACGGCTCGAGCCGCGGCGGATTGTCGTCGGCCACGAAGGCCAGCCGGTCGACCTCCGTGGCGGCCAGTTCGCCCATCCGCTGCAGCCTGGGCAGTGCCCAGCCCATGGCCTCGTCGTCCAGATGGCGGCGCAGCAATGCCTGCAGTCCGCGATCGGAGGTGAAGAAGTTCTCGAAGCCGGGGTCGGGGATGCGTGGGTCGGAAGTCATGGCAGCGGGGATCTTAGCAGAGGCGCGGCGCGGCTTGGTTCTTGTCCCCGGCGCGCGGCCGTGCGAAGATGGGAGCGCAGGGGGCCTGCCCGGCGGGG
>CAZSVK010000317.1:0-5111 GCA_964610245.1 uncultured bacterium | reverse complement strand
CCTGCCCGGCGGGGGCCTGCCCGGGCGTCAGGAGCGGCCTGCCGGACGCCGAGACGCGGCGAGGGAGGACAGCCATGAAGTACGGAGCACGGAACAACGTCAAGGCGAAGGTCACTTCCGTCCAGAAGGGCGACATCATGTCGCTGGTGAAGTTCGAGGTGGCGGTCCCTGCCCGGATGGCCTCGGTCTTGACGACCGAGTCGGTTCAGGAGCTGGGATTGAACGTCGGCGATGAGGTCCAGCTCGTCATCAAGGCCATCCACGTCCTCCCCGTGAGGGAATGAAGCTGTGTTAGGCTGGTGCCGATGAAGGGAACCGCCTCCGGGCGGCCCCGGAAAGGGACCTAGGTGATGCGGCAGATGTTGATCGCGCGATGGGGTCTCCCGTTCCTCGCGACGTTCCTCGTGATGGCGGTGGCGGCGCCGGGAGCAGCCCCGGAGGCGCTGGCCCAGGCGCAGCGTTGCCGCCTCGAGATGAAGCGTGCCTGGCAGGAGCAACAGCTCGACGCCGCCCTGCAACTGGCGCGTGAATCGGTCGGCCTCTACGAGAAGGCGCTGGGCAGGAATCATCTGGAAGTCGCGGCCTCGCTCTGGGATCTGGCCGAGCTGCTCGACGCCAGCGAGGAACCTGCCTCCGCCGCCGAGGTCGCTCCCCTCCTCGAACGCGCCCTGGCCATCCGGGAGAAAGCCCTCGGCAAGGATCACCCCTCTCTGATCCCGCTGCTCGAACGGCTGTCCGACCTCGCGCTCCAGAAGGCGGGCGCCGGCCGGGCCCGGCCTTACCTCGAGCGCGTCGTCGCCATCCGAGAGAAGAGTCCCGGTGCCGGCTCGGCGGAGCTGCTCGACAGTCTCGAGAACCTGGTTCCGATCGTCCAGCAGCAGAAGGACTGGAAATCGACTCGCGCTCTCCTCGAGCGGATCGTGACGTTCCGCAGACGGATGGTCGCGGCAGGGGGCGGCGGGACGGATGAAACCTGGCCGCTGGCCGACAAGATGGCCGATCTGGCGCATTGCCTCCAGGCCCAGGGCGACCTGCCCGGCGCCCGCAAGACCCTCGAAGAAGCGGTGCGCCTGGTCGATCGCCCCACGATTGAAGGTCAGACCGCGCTGGCCACCTTGCTCGACGAGCTGGCCGAGACGGTCGTCGAGCAGGGCGATCTGCCGGCCGCAAGGCCGCTGCTGGAGCGCTCGCTCGAACTCCGGCGGAAGAGCATGGGCAAGGCTCACCCCGATGTCGGCGTGGCGCTGGACAACCTGGCGGTACTACTCCGCGCGATGGGCAAGGATGCCGATGCCCGCGCGATCGACGCCCAGGTGCAGGCGATCCAGAAGCGTCTGGACGAACCGCCCGCCGGCGACGACCCGGATACCGCCGCTCCGAGCGGGCCCGGAAACGAACCTGGTTCGGCCGCCAGCCCCGAGTCGTCGGATGTACGACCTCTGTTCGAGAAGAGCCTGCGCCTTCGCTTCGGCTCGTCGCGAACTCCCGCCCCCGTCGCGCCTCGTCCGGCCCCGCAGCCCCGGCGCTGAAGAGCGAGTTCCGAGTCTCTCCAGCCCGGGGCGCGGTGTCGAGTCGAGTCAGTCCGCTCAGTCGAGCGGCTTGCCGTCGTAGCGTCCGTTGAGCGACTTGAGGAAGGCCACGAGTTGCTCGACCTGGGCGGGCGTCACGTCGTCCTCGAGCTGGTAGCGGATCATCTTCCGGACGGCCTCCGGAAGGGTGGCCACGGAGCCGTCGTGGAAGTACGGGGCCGTCTTCTCGATGTCCCGGAGCGTGGGCACCTTGAAGTAGTGCTTGTCCGCCGGGTCCTTGGTGACGTTGAAACGGCCGTTGTCGGCGTCGGCGAGCGCGCCTCGGTCGGCGAAGTAGTCTCGCTCCTGTCCCATCCTCTCGAAGGACTGGCCTCCGAGCAGCTTGCCCATGTGGCAGCGGGTGCAGCCGAGCGACTTGAACAGCGCGTATCCGGCCTTCTCCGGGGCCCCGATGGCGTCGGCCTTGCCCTTCAGGTACTGGTCGAAGGGGCTGTCGACGGTCACCAGCGAGCGCTCGAAGGTCGCGATCGCATCGACGACGCTCTCGCTCTTCAGTTCGCCGGGGTAGACGCCCTGGACCTCGGCCATCAGAGGACCATCCTTCTGCAGCTTGCCGAGGGCCTCGGGCCAGTTCGAACCCATTTCGAGAGGGTTGTTGACCGGTCCGCTGGCCTGCTCCTCGAGCGTGGCCGCCCGGCCATCCCAGAACTGCTTGAACTGAAAGCCGGAGTTATAAACGGTGGGGGCGTTGATCGGCCCGAGGGCGCCCTTGATGCCGGTCGAGAAACGGGCCCGGTCGGTCCCTCCCTTGTCCAGAGCGTGGCAGCCGGCGCAGGCGATGCTGTCGTCGTGCGACAGTCGCTTGTCGTGAAAGAGCTTGTTGCCCAGGGCGATCTTCGCGGGCTGCAGCCCCTCCGGGACGGCGAGCGGCTGGACGGCCTCGGCCTGGAACTCGGGGGCGACCCCGGGGGTTGCGTAGTGCTTGCCTCGGACCTGCTTCACGAAGTCGTTCACGGCAGCCTTGTCGGCCGCGCAGAGGAAGGTGTCCCAGTGCGCCACCAGGAACTGGGGCGGCGGCATGGTCCCCGAATTGACCGCGTACTCGAGCGCGGCCAGGGCGGCCTCGCCGATCGGCTTCCCCGCCGGGGGCGAGAACTCTTGCGCCAGATCGAAGCGGCGCAGTCCGGTACGGACGTCGTGGTCGACGAGCTGCTTGACCCCGGGAAGGCTCGCGTAGAAGGGCATCTTCACGCCGGGGGCATGGCAATAGATGCACTTCTTCGCCAGGATTTCCGTGACCTTGGCGAAGGCCGGATCGGAGGCTGCCGTGGCCGGGAAGATGCCGGCCGCGGACGGCTTGATCAGGATGTTGGAGATGGGCACAACCAGGCCCAGGAGCACGATGACGGCGAGTATGGCCAGGCGCTTCATGTTCGGAGTACCTCCTCTTGGTCGGAGCCTCACCCTAACACGCCTCGCTTGCCCAGTCAGCGGCGGCAGTCACCGCGCGCGGCCCGCCCTCGCCCGCGGCTCTCCTGGCTTGCCCCGTCAGCGCCGGTCGCCGTCCACCGGGCCGACGGCGTCCACGCTGGCAGAATCGGCCCACCACCCGGCAGGGTCCAGCCCGGTCTGCAGCGCGGTCCCCGAGCGAAAACTCCCTGCGCCGTGCAGCAAGTACCAGCCGTCCACGGTGAGCGTTCCGGCCCGGAAATCGAGCACCGCCGCGTCACAGGTCAGGGTAAGCCCCTCCCGCGAAGCGACGCACTCCACGCTCCCGTCGAGCCGCACGGCGTCCGTCTGGGCAGGCAGCCTCGCACGGTCCGCGCGGATTCGCAGCCGCCGGCCCTGGACTCGCTCGAGTTCGATCCGGACCGTCTCGAGCCGGGGTTCGGCGCCGGCATTGACCTGGAACGGCCCCAGGGCAATCGGAGCCGCAAGCTCCAGCGAGTCTGCTTGCACATGAGCGTTCCAGCCGCTGCCGACGAGATCGAAACCGTCCCACACGAGAAACTCGACGAGGGTGTCGAAAGGCTCCGTACCGCTGGCAACGCTGCCAGACCTGGCTGTCTCTTCCCCGCCGGGCGGACAGAGCGTCAGCCCCCAGACGGCGGCGACGAGCAGCCAGCACAGACCCAGTGCCAGGCGGTTCACGAGCTGCCCCTCCGGAACCGGTCGCCGATCGCCAGCCCGAGGAACCCGGCCATCAGCCACCACACCGCGGCGGGGCCAAAGGCCAGATTGCGGGACAGATAGGCACTGGCCGCCGCCGCGCTGCCCAGGAAGGCGACCATCGGCAGGAACCCGCGCAACGCCAACCGGGCGACACCGTTCGGCCTCGGAGCCAGGCATGTGGGCAACGTGAAGAGCATGGCCAGGAGATTGGCGAAGGGCAGCGCCCAGCGTGCCTGGGCCTCAGTGAGTCGCCTTGCGGCCTCCTGGGGTTCTCCGCGGGCCAGAAGAACTGCCGCGGCCTCGCGCAACTCCCCCCAGGTCTGCTTGGAGAGCGGCAGGCGAAGCGGATCCTCCGCCGACCGCGGGGCCAGTACCGGCACCGGAAGCCGCGCGTGCCGGAAGGACAGCACACTCGAGGCGGTCCGAACCACGTCGAGCCCGGTCACCGAAGCGCCCTCGAGCAGCCACCCGGACGACTGCTCGGTGAGTCTCGCGCCGGTCACGACCAGCGGGAACGCCTCCTTGCGTACCGCGACCACGCAGAAGTCGCTCAGCCCTTCCGAGAGTGAGCCGTCGGACCAGCCGAGGAACAGGCCTGGTATCGGCACCAGCCAACCCGGCGGGGCCTCACGTCCCGCTGCCGCCACCCGGCTCGACTCATCGAGCAGCCTCGCCTTCGCGGCGTGCGCTCGTGGAATCGTCGTCTGCGAGGCCATGGCCAGGACCGTGGCGTGCAGGCCCACGAACGCCGCCACCGGCCAGCAGAGCTGCCAGACAGAGACACCCGCCGAACCGAAGGCCGCCAATTCGCCATCCGACTGCATCTCGCCGAAGACGAGCGCCGTGGCCAGCAGAGTCGCTATGGAGCTGCTGACGACCAGCATCGCAGGCAATTCCAGCCCCAGCACGGTGAACACGACGGACGGTCGGGCATGACCATCGACGGCCCGATCGAGCAGCCACTGGAATCGCTGACCGAAGGCCGCACAGGTGAAGAAGCCGAGACAGCCCACCCACGCAAGCAGGAAGCGATGCAGCACGAGCTGGCCGGCGAGCGTCAAGGAGAGGTCCCACCGATTCGGCCCGCGCCGGGAAACACCGGGTCGGCCAGCGCCTCCCGAGCGGACAGGAGCTTCCGACGTTGCTGCTCCAGCTCCCGCGGACTTCCCCTCAACACGAGGAGTTCGGCCGACTGCGGATGCGCCTCTGCCCGGATGGAGTCGAAGGCCGCAACGAGGTCGTCGACCGCTTGCCGCCAGACCGCCCTGGCCTCCTCCAGCCGGGCCCGATCGGCAGCAGTCCGGGCGCGGACAGTCGCCACCAGCAGACGCTGCCGCAGCCCGATGCGAGCGCCCGTCCCGGACCCGGCCGCCCCGTGGGGCAGCCCGAGCTGCAAGCGAGGGCGGGGGG
>CAZSVK010000316.1:5191-7148 GCA_964610245.1 uncultured bacterium | reverse complement strand
TCAAGCAATGTGATGATCCTCTGACGGTCCCGCTCGGCCCGAGTACGAGGCCGCGATGCGGAACCGCGACGTGCCGGCGGCGCTGGCGGCCGTGCGCGCGGCGCTGGCCAAGCTCCCGAAGTCCAACCCTCTGCTGCGCCGGGACCTGCTGGAGATCGCGCTGCGGTTGCAGCTGAGTTCGTGGGACGTCTTCGGCGCCGAGGCCACCTTCCGCGAGCTGCTGGCGGTACAGGCCGAGGTCACGGTCGTGTGGGCCGACGAGCTGAAGGCAAACCCCGAGCTGGCCGGGCGCTGCAAGATTGACCCCGCCGCACTGACGCGGGCGCCCTCGCCGGCTCAGGTCACGGAGATGTTCCAGCAGCTCGCGCGCCGGCCGGGCGACGGCCGCCGCCCGCTGAGCTACACCGAGAAGGAGTGGGCCGAGTTCGAGAAGCGGGTGGACGAGCTGAAGCGCCAGGGCAAGCGCGACGACCGGCTCATCGGCGCGGTCGAGAACTGGCACGGACGCGAGACGGGAGGCGCCAGGTGAACCGCCGCGCCTTCTCGCTGATCGAGGTGGTGCTGGCCATCGGCGTGCTGTCGATGGCGATCGCGGCGATGGTGCAGTCGTTCGGTGGGGGCTACCGCGCGATCTATCGTTCTCAGTATGCCTCGATGGCGGCGCAGGTGGCGCGGGAGACGCTGGAAGAACTCGAGCAGATGGCCGCGGCGCCGTCGGGGCAGTGGCTGTTCCGGCAGGCGGTGTGGGACCCGACCGGCGCGGAGGTGCATCCGCAGGGGGGGGCCCGCTTCGAGTCGGCCGCCCTGGCCCTGCAGAGCTGGCGACAGCCATCGCCGGTCGCGGGGCCGCTCTTCGCCATCACCGTGGCGATCTTCGATCCGGAGGGTGCCGGCGCGGCCGCCGCGGGCGCGGTCCGGGGGCTCGTGCAGGAGCCGTCGCTCAGCTATCCCGCCGCGGGCTACGATCGGCTGCGGCGCCGCATCCTGTTCACGAGCTATCGGGCCACCGGCGAGGAGGACGTGTTGCGCGTTCGGGTCGAGGTGACCTGGCAGGAGTTCGGCGACCAGGTGGATGCGCCCGCCGGCGCGGTCTTCGAGACGCTCGTGGTACGTGACGACACCAGTCGCGTCCCGAGGTAAACTGTGATGTTTATCCACGGGCGAGAGAGGCGGCTGGGTGGCCCCATCGGCTGGGTCGCGGCGGCCCTGCTTGCCGCGGGCGCGCTGCAGGCTCAGGTGCCGCATGTCGAGGAGCTGGCGGAGGTCTACGGCTGGCGCTTCTGCGAGGTCTCCTGGCGCACCACCGTGGCCTGCCCGACGAGGGTGGCGCTGCTCGACGGCGGGCGCGAGGTGGCGGTCCATCCTGCCGGGACCGCGGCCGAGATGGAGCACAAGGTGCTGCTGCCGATGGCCCGGGAGCGCGAGCTGGCCTACTCGATCCTGCTCCCCGACGGGGCCCGCGGCGCGCCGCGAAGGCTCAGACCGGCGGCCGTCCGGCGGGGGGGACTCCGCACCACGCAGGAGCCAGCGGCAGGCGGGGGCATCGACCTGCTGGCGAGCACCAACGCCGATGCCGCCTGGACGCTCACGCTGAGGCGGGGCGGCAGCCTCCGGACCTACACCCAGCAGGAGCAGCGGGCCCCCACCGCCCGGTTTCACATCGAGAAGCTGGGACCCGACGAGCTGCTCGACGAGGTGGTCGTCACCGCGCGGGCGGTCGACGGCACCGAGACCGCGTCTCTGGGGAGCATCCTTGGCAATCGAGCGCTGGCCGCCGGAGTCGTGGCCGCAACCGACCGCGAGGGGCTCCAGCGGCTCTGGTCGATGGCGCACGACAAGAAGAGCACGCGAGAGAGCGTGCTGGCCGCGCTTCGCGAACTGCTGGAAAAGGGTGGCCTGGATCGGTTGCTCGAGCCGGCCGTCGCGCGGGCGGGCGAGCTGCTGGCCGATCGGGCGC
>CAZSVK010000316.1:0-5181 GCA_964610245.1 uncultured bacterium | reverse complement strand
GAGACGCTTGGCCTCCTCCATCGTGATGACCCCCCGGCGGCAGAGCGCCAGCAGGTGCTGGTCCTGAGTCTGCATCTTGTAGAGCGAACCGCCGCTCGCGATATGCCGGTCGATTTCCTCGAGCCGGCCGTCGCGCGGGCGGGCGAGCTGCTGGCCGATCGGGCGCTGGACTCCGCCGCGGTGAGGATCCCGTTCGCCTATGCGCTGATGAGGCTGGGTCATCTCGACTGGTTCGCCCGGCTCAGGGGCTGGGAGCCAATCACCGGAGCCGAGCGGGAGCTGGAACGGCTGGGCTCGCTCGGCTATCCCTCGGAGCCGCCCGCGGACGCGCACGCGATCTACGTCCAGGATGCGGCGGTGCCTCCGGGGCTGGGGCTCTGGCCCGAGTGGATCCCGGAGCGGCCCGACTACGCTTCGTACTCGATCTTCTCGGACCCGGTGAAGCGCGAGGCGTTCACCAAGCACGTGCGCGAGTTCTGCGAGCCCCAGTTGCGAGCGGTGCTCGTCTGGTTCGAGGCGCAGGGGCTCACTCCGGTGCTGGCCGGCCCGAACCGGATCGAGCGAGAGTGGCTGGGCCCGCTCGACGGGATGACGACGATCTACCTGCGCGTGGTCAACCTGGAGCCGCTCTACGCGATGTACCTGCGGCTCAACGACGAGGTGATGGTGCCGCTGCGCAACCCGCCCGAGGCGTTCCGGGGCGTGGCCATGGCGGCCGTCGCCTTGCCCGGCGGGACGGCGGCGCGGGCCAGGCAGAGCAACTGGTTGGCGTGCACGCTGCCGACGCGCCACTTCCGGGCGGGGCTCAATACCTGGGTCGTGACGGCCGAGAACCTGTTGCCGTGGAAGACCGCCTCGACGGTGTTGTTCCTGGAGGAGATCCGCGTGGGCCCAGGGGCCCGGAAGGGCGCGGACTGAAAGCGAGCGAACATGCGATCTGAACAACGGCGTTGCCGGGGGCTCACCCTCGTGGAGAGCCTGCTCGTGCTCGGGCTGTTCTCGCTCCTGATCACGGTCTTCTCGCCGCTGCTGATGCGCGCGATGCGCACGATGTTCCACGTGGTCGGCAAGGCCGACCTGCAGTCGGGGATGCGGCTGGCGCTCGAGCGGATCGTGCGCGACGTACACCAGTCGCAGACGGTCCTCGAGGTGGCCAGCGGCACCGTAACCCTGTTCAAGCCCGAGCGCTCCGTCGTGACCACGCCCGAAGCGCTCGTGGAGTTGAACCGGCGCGAACCCGGCGGGTTGCCGCTGTTTCCCGACTACGGCACGCCCGATGGGCAGCCCACCGACGCGGACGCTCAGGTCGCGACGCCCGGCGTGCGCATCGTCTATCGCCTCGAACCCGCCCGGCCGGACCGGCCCGGACGCATCGTTCGCTCGAACCAGCCGGGGCGACTGGTGGGGAAGGTGCGGGCGGTGCCGTCGGTTCGTCAGGCGGTCGTGACGACGCGCGATTTCGTGCCCGATGCCGCCTCGACGATCCGGGAAGAGACCCTGGCGAGCGACGTGACGCTCCTGCGGTTCGTGCCGGTGGCATACGGGGCCGAGGGCTACCCGGGGGTCGCGGCCGGCCCGCCGACCTCGGCCAGCGCGCTGGTCATTTACCTGAAGGGCTCGTCCGTGGTCGAGGGCGATCGGCCCGACAAGCCGGTAGTCGAGGAGCTGATGACCAAGGCCTGGCTCCGGGGTAAGTTATCGCAGACGTTACATGCCGGCGCGGCGAGCGCGCTGGATGACAGGGCGGATTACTGAAAGGCAGGGGTTAGGGGTTGGGGGTTAGGGGTTAGGCGAGGCGCAACTTGCCCGCAGTCCAGCCACCGATCGACCGTGCGTGACCTTGGCCCCCACCCGCGGGGTACGATGCGTTGTCCCTAACCCCTAACCCCTAACCCCTAACCCCTACCTCTGGCCGTCGCGGACGATCGCTTCGGGGTCGCTCGGCGCCACCGCCTCGGGCTTGCCGGCGTTGACCTCGACCTCCTGGCCGGCCTGCACGACGGTCGTCTCGGCGCCGAGGCCGCCAACCTCCGCGCGGCCGCGGGCCACTCGAAGCAGCAGCTCGGGGCCGGAAGCGCGCAGCAGCACCTGGCCGCGGTAGACCGCCACCCGCGCAGTCTCGGCGCGAAGGTTCAGAATCGTATGGGCCCCCTCTATCTCGGCGAATAGCTCGCCGCGGAAGCGCTCGAGGTCGATGCGGGTGGAGACGGCGGCGCGGTCCCAGGAGACCGAGGCGACGGTGAAGCTCGTTCCGGGAAAGCAGCGCAGCCGATCGGAGCCGCCCGGGCCCGTGAGTACGCAGGCGGTGGCGGGGCCGGTCTGGAAGAGCGAGCCCGAGCGAACGGCCGTGCCCGCCAGGAGCTGGACGCGCTTTCCCTGGGCCAGTTCGACGGATGAGCCGCCCGGCAGCCCTCGCAGGTGCAAGGCGGCGACGGTGGGCCCCGCTTTCGAACGAGCAGGAGTCACGCGCGCCTGAGGCAGCCTCGGCCCCCCGCCCCGGGTGATGCCGGTGCCGATCAGCACCAGTGCGAGCGCGAGCAGCGCCACCGTCCCCAGCCGCGCGAGAGAGAAGACCGAGAGGTGACGGTCCAGCCCGGACACGTCGAGGTGCTGGGCGCGGTTGCGATGCCGGCTGCGGCGCTGGGCCCGCTCGAGTTGCCCCGGCAGGTCGGCCGCCGAGAGCGCGATCGCCTCTCGCGAACTCCAGGGGCGAGCGGGGTCCGACCCGCCGATTAGCTCGAAGCCCGGGGGAAGGCGATCCGGGCTGAGGTGGACGGAGTATTCCTGGGCCGCGAACTCCTGATACGAGCGGCTGTGGAGCGCCTCGCGCAGCCGCCCGCGCAGGACGCCGAAACGTGGCTCGTCGGCCAGGTGGACCGCGCTGACCACCATCGTCTCCAGGTCGTCGAGCAGGCAGTCGGGGCCTGCCTCGGCCAGGCTGACGGCCAGATGCGCGACGCCCGAATCGTCACCCTGGTGCCAGAGCGCTCGGGCCGCCGCGCCGCGAATAGCCGGGTCGGGCTTGTCGAGCAGCGGCTTCCAGACCGTTGTGGGTGACCCGCCGCCGCACATGTCGAGACCGTCGGCCGCCGCTCGCGCGCGAACGGGGTCGAGGTCGGTACGCAGCAGGCTCGAGAGGAACTCGCGGGCCAGGCCCGAACCCAGGCTGCCGACGGCCCGGGCCAGACCGGCCGCCTCGCCCGGATCGGTGGCGGTCTGGAGCGCCTTGGCCAGGCAGGAGTAGACGTCCCGGTCGTCGGCCATCTGCGGGCAGCCGAGCAGGCGGACGGCCACGGCGCGCACCTGGCGATCGTCGTGGGCGAGGAGGCGCATCAGCACGGTCGACCAGGCTGGCGTGCGCTCGTGCAGCGCCAGGCTGCGAACCGCCTGCAGCCGCACCGGTTCGTCCGGATCGGAGAGCGCCACCTTCTGGAGGATCTCGAGCGAGAAGCCGCCGGGGATGTATCCCAGGCAGTAGGCCGCCTCCGCGCGCCAGCTCGGATCGGTGTCGAGCAGCCAGCGTCGTAGGACCCGGGCCGCGGCGGGCTTGCCGGTCGCGGCGAGCCCCAGGGTCGCGGCGACGGCGGCCTCCGGGGCCTCGTTTGCCGAGTGAGCGGCGAAGAGCGCGGCGAACTGGCCGGTGGCGCCACTGAAACGGATGAGCCCCTCGAGCGCCCGGGCGGCGACCGGCGGCTCCGGCGAGCCTGCGAGGATCTCGGCGAGAAACTGGACCGCCACGGGACCGCCGACGGCACCGGCGACCTTGGCCGAGGCCGCGCGAAGCGTGACGTGGTCGAGCCGACGGTAGGTGCGCATCACGATATCGAGCGCCCGCGGGGAGCGCAGCCGGCCGATCGACTCGAGCGCATTGACGGTCGTCCAGCCGTGGCCGTCGCGGCACAACCGCTCCAGGAGCGGCTCGGCCTCCTCGGCGGGGAATCCCTCGCAGGCAGCGGCCGCGGCGGGCAGCGCCTCGACCGGGCCGCTGGCTGCCAGGACTCCGAGCATCCTCAAGGCCTCCGGGGAGGGGGCGGCGCCCAGCGCCAGCAGCATCGGAGCGAAACTGGGCGCGCCGGCGTGCTGCCGGACCAGTTCGAGGATCTCGCCGGAGCCCGACTCGCCGGCGTGACCGGCGGCCAGGAGGCAAGCCAGCGGCGCGTCCGGATCGGTGGGGTCGGCGGCTACCTCCCGCAGCGCGGCCATCGCCTTCTTGTGGCAGAGCCAGCCCAGGACAGCGATCGCCTGGCGCCTCCTGCGGCCCTGCGTCCCGCGCACCAGGGCCAGCATCGGTTCCACGAGCGGCTCGAGGAACATGACCGCCGCCCGGTGCAGGATGCGCTGGTTCTCGTGACGGGCCTCGCGAGCCGTGGCCGACTCGGGCGACGCCGGCGCGGCCGCGGCCAGAGCCGAATCGTCGAGGAGGCGAGACTGCACCGGAGCGAGGCCGGGCGCATAGCGGCTGCGTTGCTCGATCGGAACCAGGCGCCGGAAGGCCAGCGCGGCCTGGGTGCCTCCGAGGTCGGACGAAGTCAGCTGGAACTCGCGCAGCGCCTCGAGCACCGACGCGAAGTCGAAGTAGACCGCGAGCCCTTCCATCTCCCGGGCGATGTACTGGCCCAGGTTGGGACGCCCTGGCGGGCAGAGGCGGAGGAGGCGATCCTGGTACCGCATGATCTTGGCGCCCCGAGCCGGTTCGCGCCTGTTCGGGGCGAAGCGAAGAATACCAGAACGGCCGCGGAGCCGCGACCGCTCGCCCCCGCTCCCCGTGAATCAGGGGAAAAGAAAAGACCCTGCGATCGGCGCCACCAACTTGGCCAAGGGGGGTTGTGACCAGCCAGCGACAAGCTCAACCACAGGGTCACCACCTATAGTACCGCGACCTCGAAACTCTTGCAAGCACTTTTTCGAGGATTTTTCAGGCCGAACTGTCCTGCTACTCGGAGGGTTCCTCGCCGTCCCCCACGGGGGCCCCGGGGCGCCGGATCCCGAACTCCTTCATCTTCCGGTAGATGTTGACCTTGGTGGTTTCGAGTTCCCGGGCGGTGGCCATGACGTTGAAGGCGTTCTTCTCGAGATGCCGCAGGATGTGGCGATGCTCGAAAAGACGCTTGGCCTCCTCCAGACCGGCGGGGTAGGGCCAGGCGCCGGCCCGGGCCCCGGCCGGGGGCGAGGCGGCCGGCG
>CAZSVK010000315.1:0-7172 GCA_964610245.1 uncultured bacterium | reverse complement strand
AGGTCATCGTCAGTTGCCTGCCGGAGATCGGCTACCTCCACCGGGCGTTCGAGAAATCCGCCGAGAAGGGCAGCTACACCGAGGTGATCCCGTACACGGACCGCCTCAACTACTGCTCGGCGATGATGAACAACGTGGGCTACTGCATGGCTGTCGAGCAGCTCTTTGGCCTGGAGGTGCCCGAGCGCGGCGTCTACGTCCGGATGATCGTCAGCGAGATGTCGCGGATCATGGACCACCTGGTCTGTATCGGCGCCAACGCCGTCGATCTGGGGGCGCTGACCAACTTCTGGTACTTCTTCCATCCGCGGGAAGAGATGTACGACCTGCTCGAGTCGCTCTGCGGCGCCCGGCTCACCAACACCTACGGGCGCATCGGCGGCGTCTCGGCCGACCTGCCCGAGGGCTGGACCCAGGAGCTGCGCAGGCAACTCAATGCCCTGCCGGCCGTGCTGGACGACGTCGACGGGCTGCTGACGAAGAACCGCATCTTCATGGACCGCTGCACCGGCGTGGGTGCCATCAGCTCGGAGGAGGCGCTGGACTGGGGCTTCACCGGTCCCTGTCTGCGGGCCACCGGCCTGGCTCACGACCTGCGGCGGGCCAACCCGTACATGTTCTACGACCGCTTCCAGTTCGACATCCCGACGGGGAAGCAGGGTGACACGTACGACCGCTACGTGGTGCGGATGGAAGAGATGCGGCAGTCGTTGCGCATCCTTCACCAGCTTCTCGACACGCTGCCAGGCGGGCCGGTCAACGCCGACAACCCGAGGGTGGTGATGCCGCCCAAGGAGAAGGTCTACGGCAGCATCGAGGGGCTCATCAGCCAGTTCGAGCTGGTGATGAAGGGCATCGAGCCGCCGCCGGGCGAAGCCTACGTGGCGACCGAGGCGGCCAACGGCGAACTGGGCTTCTACGTCGTGAGCGACGGCAGCGGCCACCCCTACCGGGTGAGGGTGCGGCCGCCCTGTTTCCCGATCCTGTCCGCCATGCCCCGGCTCGTGAAGGGGCTGATGCTCGCCGATCTGATCGCCATCCTGGGGAGCATCAACATCATCGCGGGTGAACTCGACCGTTAGGATCTCGACCAGATGGACAGCAGAAAGCGCTCAAACCCCAGCCCGCACGACGGGCCCCCGCCGGAGTTCTCCAGGGAAGTCCTGGAAGAGGTCGCCCGCATCCGGATGCGCTATCCCACGGCCCGGGCGGCCATCCTGCCGACGCTTCACATCGCCCAGCGGGAGTTCGGCTGGATCTCCGACGAGGTGATGGCCTACGTGGCCAGCGTCCTGGGCGTGCCGCCGATGGAGATCTTCCGGGCGGTGACGTTCTACACGATGTACCACCGCAGCCGGCCCGGGAAGTTCGACGTACAGGTCTGCACGAACATCTCCTGCTCGCTGCGGGGCGCGAACCAGCTGCTCGATCGCATCTGCGCGAAGCTCGGCATCCGGCCCGGAGAGCGCACCCGGGACGGCGTGTTCTCGCTGTCGGAGGCCGAGTGTCTGGGCTCCTGCGGCACCGCGCCGGTCGCCCGCATCAACGACGTCTTCGTGGAAGATCTGAAGCCCGAAGAGATCGACGACTACTTCGAGGGGCTCCGGGAGGGCCGCGCGCTGGAGGAGCGCCAGGGCGTGCACCTGCGCTTCTGCGGGCCCGAGCCGGTCGTCACGAAGGACATGGAGCGCGGGGGTGTGCCAGGGCTTGCGGCCTACCGCGAACGCGGCGGCTATCGCCAGGTCGAGAAGGCGCTCAAGACGATGCAGCCGGCCGAATTGATGGAGCTGGTCAAGAAGGCCAACGTTCGCGGCCGCGGCGGCGCCGGTTTCCCGGCGGGCGTGAAGTGGGGCTTCGTCCCGAAGGAGTCGGCCAAGCCCAAGTACCTCTGCGTCAACGCCGACGAGGGCGAGCCGGGCACCTTCAAGGATCGCGAGATGATGGAGTTGACGCCGCACCGGCTGCTCGAGGGCATGGTCCTCTGCTGCTACGCGGTGGGCATCCACACGGCCTACATCTACATTCGCGGTGAGTTCGACAAGGCGGCCGCGCGGCTCCAGAAGGCCGTGGACGAGGCCTACGCCGCGGGGCTGCTCGGCTCGAACATCCTCTACAGCGGGTTAGATCTCGAGGTGACGGTCCACCGCGGGGCCGGCGCCTACATCTGCGGCGAGGAAACGGGCCTCATCGAGAGCCTCGAGGGAAAGCCCGGCCAGCCTCGCATCAAGCCGCCCTTTCCGGCGGTCGTGGGCCTCTTCGGCGGCCCGACGATCGTCAACAACGTCGAGACGCTCACCTGCCTGCCGGCGGTGCTCGAGAAGGGGGCCGAGTGGTTCGTGGGTCTGGGCAGTCCGAAGAACGCCGGCACGCGGCTCTTCGGCGTCAGCGGACACGTCGTCCGGCCCGGCCTCTACGAGTTGCCGATGGGGTCGCCCTTGCGGAACCTCATCTTCGAGCACTGCGGCGGCGTTCCAGGCGGTCGCAAGGTCAAGGCGGTGTTCCCGGGCGGCAGCTCCAGCCCGGTGCTGACCGAGGCCGAGCTGGATGTGAAGATGGACTTCGACTCGATGGCCGCGGCCGGCACGATGGCCGGCAGCGGGGGCGTCATCGTCATCGACGAGTCGGTCTGCATGGTCGCGGTCGCGGCCCGGCTGGCGCATTTCTACGGCCACGAGAGCTGCGGCCAGTGCACCCCTTGCCGGGAAGGCACCGGGTGGCTGGCCAAGATCCTCGGCCGGCTCGAGAGGCGCCAGGCCACGCGCCAGGATCTGGACCTGGTGCTCGGTGTCTGCGAGCAGATGGTGGGCCGCACCATCTGCGTGCTGGCCGATGCTGCCGCGATGCCCATCTCGAGCATCGTCAAGAAGTTCCGCCACGAGTTCGAGGCGCACCTCGAGCCCGGCTCCTGTTCAGGCTGGGGCACCTTCCCCGGCGCCTGACACCGTCCCCCGGCCCGGTTTCCAAGCCTCACTCCTCAAGCCCCGAGCCTCAAGCCCCGAGCCCCGAGCCCCGAGCCCAACCATGCCCACCCTGACCATCGACGGCAAGTCCGTGACCGTGGAACCCGGCCAGAGCGTGATGAACGCCGCCGAGAAGCTCGGCATCGACATCCCCCGGTTCTGCTATCACTCCAAGCTTCCGGTCGCCGGCAACTGCCGGATGTGCCTGGTGGAGATCGAGAAGGTGCCGAAGCTGGTGACGGCCTGCACCACGCCGGTCACCGAGGGGATGGTGGTCTTCACCACGACCCCGAAGGTGAAGGAGGGCCAGCGGGCGGTGCTGGAGTTCCTGCTGGTGAACCATCCGCTGGACTGTCCGATCTGCGACAAGGCCGGCGAGTGCATGTTGCAAGACCAGTACTTCAAGTTTTCGAGCACGCCGTCGCGGATGGGGGACGTCAAGGTCGAGAAGCCCAAGCGCACCGACCTGGGCCCGACGATGGTGCTCGACGACGAGCGCTGCGTGCTCTGCACGCGGTGCGTGCGGTTTCTGGAGACCTACGCCGACGACCACTCGCTGGGCATCGTCAACCGCGGCGACCACTCCGAGTTGCGGCCCTTCCCGGGCAAGCAGGTCGACAGCGTCTACAGCCTCAACACGGTCGACCTCTGCCCCGTCGGCGCGCTGACGGCCAAGGACTTCCGGTTCAAGAAGCGGGTGTGGTTCCTGGCCAGCACCCCCTCGGTGTGCACCTTCTGCGCGAACCAGTGCAACACGCTGATCCAGCACGACGACGGCGTCATCTATCGCATCCAGCCGCGGCCGAACGAGCAGGTCAACGGCCCCTGGATGTGCGACACCGGCCGGCTCGAGTATCACTTCGTGAACGGGCCGGGCCGGGTGAAGTGCTGCTTCCTCAGGCAGGGCGACGGCCACGTGCGCACCTCCTGGAGCGAGGCGCTCGAGGTCGTGGGCAAGGCGCTGAAGACGGCGGGAGGGAGGGCCGCGGGAATCTGCTCGCCCCAGATGACCAACGAGGCGCTGTTCCAGTTCGGCAGGCTCTTCGCCGAGACGCTGGGCAGCAAGACCTTCGGCGTGGCCCGGAGCGACCACGGCCAGCTCGCCGGAGCGCCCGCCGACGACTTCCTGATCAAGGCCGACAAGAACCCGAACAGCCGGGGCCTGGCCGAGATCCTGCCGGCCTTCGCCCCCTCGGCCAACGCCCTGACGCAGTTGCTGGAGTCCGCGGAAGGCGGCCGCTTGCCGGCGGTGGTGGTCTTCGACCAGAACCTGCTTGCGCGCGTGCAGGATCGCGAGCGCTGGGTCAAGGCTCTGGCGAAGGTCGACTGCCTGATCGTGGCCAGCACGCTCGAGAACGAGCTGACGGCGCTGGCGCGCGTGGTGCTTCCGCTGGCGGCCTGGGCCGAGGAAGAGGGCACCTACACGCGGTTCGACGGCCTAGTGCAGCGCAGCTGGCGCGCACTCGAGCCGCTGGCCGAGTCGATGGATGCGCTAGGTCTGCTCGCTCGGGTGGCCGGCACCCTGGGCAAGCCGGCTGCAGCGCCCACGGCCGAAGCAGTCTTCAAGACTCTCGCCGGCAAGGTCCGGTTCTACGGCCAGCTCAGCTACGGTTCTCTCGGCAAGGGCGGCGCGCGCGGCGCGGGAGTCGCGAACTCGGAGTCGAGAGTCGAGAGTCGGAAGTAGGAGAGACACAACCGGACGACAGCCCCCGCCTTCGAGCCTCAAGCCCCCAGCCCCAAGCCTCCAGCCTCCAGCCTCCATCCGCAAGCCCCGAGCCTCCCATGCCCATCGAACACATCGCGGCCCTGCTCAAGGTCATCGTCATCCCCGTGATCGCGCTGCAGTGCGTGCCGATCCTCGTCTGGCTCGAGCGGCGGGGCAGCGCGTTCATCCAGAACCGACTGGGGCCGCGCCGGGCCAACATCGGCCCCATCCGGTTGCTGGGGCTCTTGCACCTGGCGGCCGACGCGCTCAAGTTCGTCTGCAAGGAGACGTTCCGGCCCGCGGCGGCGCACCCGGTCTACTACTACCTGGCTCCTGCGCTGGTGCTGGTTCCGGCGCTGGCGTCGCTGGCGATGCTGCCGCTGGCCGATCACCTCAACGTGATGGGTGCGGACATCCCGATGTCGATCGCGGAACTGGAGTACGGCATCGCCTATATCTTCGCGGTGTCGTCGCTGTCGGTCCTGGGCATCACGCTGGCCGGCTGGGCCTCCAACAACAAGTACTCGCTGCTCGGCGGCCTGCGGAGCACCGCCCAGATGATCAGCTACGAGATCAGCCTCGGGCTCTCGCTCTTCGGCACGCTGCTGGTCTTCCGCTCGCTCGATCTCAACGAGCTGGCCCGGGCGCAGGGGCAGTTGCTCTTCGGCGTGGTGCCGATGTGGGGCGTGTTCGTGCAGCCGCTCGGCTTCCTGCTGTTCCTGGTGTCGGCCTTCGCCGAGGCCAATCGGTTGCCCTTCGATCTGCCGGAGGGCGACTCGGAGCTGGTGGCCGGTTATCACACCGAGTATGCCGGGATGAAGTTCCTGATGTTCTACATGAGCGAGTACGTGGCGATGATCTCGCTGTCGGGAATCATCGTGACGCTCTTCTTCGGCGGCTGGCAGGTGCCCTGGGCCCCGACTCCGGTGCTCGAGGGGATGCTGGGGCAGTGGGGCCGGCTGGCCGCTCAGTTCGGGGCCTTCGCCGTGAAGATGGCCGCCTGCCTGTGGTTCTTCATCTGGATCCGGTGGACGTTGCCCCGGTTCCGCTACGACCAGCTGATGGCGCTGGGCTGGAAGGCCATCCTGCCGCTGTCGCTCATCAACATCGTCGTGACCGCGCTGGTGCTCCTGGTCGTCCGCTAGCGGCCGGAAGGGGCTTTCGAAATGCAGTTCAAGGAACGCGTCTACATCATCGAGATCCTGAAGGGCCTGCGCCGCACGCTCGGGCACCTGGTCCACAACCTGCTGCACCAGCGGGAGATGCCGACCCTGCGGTATCCCGAGGAGAAGCGCATCCCTCCGCCGCGGTTCCGAGGCCGGCACCGGCTGACGCAGAAGGACGACGGCTCGCTCAAGTGCACGGCGTGCTTCCTGTGCGCCACGGCGTGCCCCGCGAAGTGTATCTACATCGAGGCCCAGGATGGGCTGCCGGAGGGGGCCGAGAAGTTCCCCAGGGTCTACAACCTCGACATGCTCAAGTGCGTGCACTGCGGCCTGTGCGTGGAGGCCTGCCCGTGCGACGCCATCCGGATGGACACCGGGCTGCACCCGGCCCCCGCTGACTCGCGCGAGAAGTTCATCTACACGATCAAGGAGCTGACCACCTATCCGGAACTGAAGAACCCGTATCCGCCCAGGTTGAATCGCTGCGGGAAGCTCTGAGCGGGGCTTGAGGCTGGAGGCTCGAGGCTCGAGGGCCCGCCAGGAAGGTCGCGTTCTCGGGCGGGGCGTGTACACTTCAGCCGTTGCGAGGCGCGAAGAGCCGGGACTGCTCGTGCTTCGAGCCCCGAGCCGCGAGTCTCAAAGCGGGCGAAGCCCGCGCCGTGGGAGGATGCCGATGGATCTGGTCAATCTGGCGCAGGAGATAGAAGTGTTCCTGACGGACAACGCGAAGGAGTTCGAGAGGATGGGAAGCCTCGACGCCGACGGTTGTGCCTGGGGGTTCGCGCTGGAGGATCCGTCGGTGGCCGGGTTCCTGAGCTGCGAGAGCAACCACGAAGACCTGGGCTTCGAGACCGTCAGTCTGGCGCTGTCGATGATGGACGGCAGCAATCGCACGCGAGACGAGATGGTGCGACTGATGCAGATCAACACCGCATTTTACAACGCCGCGCTGGTCGCGACGCCGCCGGACGGCGACGGTAACTTCGGCGTGATGCTCGCGCGCAAGATCCCGGCCGAGCAGTTCCGGCTCGACGATCTCGTGCCGCACATCCGAAACATGCTGGGGCAGGCCGAGATGTTCCTGTTCCGGCGCACGGGGAACGTGAACTGAGATGTCCGCCGAGTGACCTCTCGGGGACAGCGTCCCCGGCAGGTAACCGAGTTCGAGCTGGCGCTTCCACGCGCAACGTCTTCCATCTGCGCCATTCAACTCTTGAAGTCCCGGGCGGTTGCATGGTAAACGCTCCATACCGATGTTGCTGACAACCGTGACCTTCTATTTGCTGGCCGCGATCTGCGTCGCCCGCGCAATCGCGACGGTCACCTCGAGCAACCCCGTGA
>CAZSVK010000314.1:5822-7244 GCA_964610245.1 uncultured bacterium | reverse complement strand
ACGGAAACCACCGCATCGCAAAGCCGGGACCATACCTCTTCGCCGTCGCCTGTCACCGTTGTCATGCCGAGGGCTCCCCCGAGAGCGAGCTGGGCAAGAAGCTGGCGGCCGAGTACGAGAAGGCGTCGTTCGGCCTCGAGGCCGCGGCCCGCGAACTCGAAGAGGCCCGCGGCTACGGCTTCTCGCTCGAGAAGCTCGAGACCGTGCTGCAGGAAGGCAAGCAGGCCAAGGTCGAGGTGGTGCCCGCGCTGCACTCCCTGGATCCGCGCGAGGGCGAGCGATTCCTGGCCAAGGCCGAAGAGGTCGAGAAGTCTGTCCGTGACGGCGTGGAGAGCATCCGCACCCGGATCCTCCTTCGCAACGTGAGCCTGGGCATGGTGTTGCTGCTGATCCGCGGCGCGGTCCTGGTCTTCAAGCTGAAGCTCGACCGGCTCACCGAGGAGGACGAAGCGGCCGATGCCGGGCGCGATTCCGGCCCGCCACCGGTCCCGGCAGCGGTCGTGCCCGAGCGGCCGGACGAGCCACCGCCGGCCAGCTAGGCCCGGCCGGTCCGGAGTCGTCTCCAGGTCCCCCTGCAGGTAGCGCCAGTTCCTCAACACCGCCAGGCTCCACTGGCAATGTGACCGCTCGGCAGAGCGGCGCGAAACAACGGAGGGATACACCATGCTGTCTGGTCGAACTCTGATCGTGGCGGTTGCCGCGATGCTCTCGTCTCTGCCACTCCAGGCCAATCCGTGCGTCGACTGCCATCGGACGGTCACGCCGGGAATCGTCTCGGACTGGAACCTGAGCAAGCATTCCCGGCAGAAGGTCGATTGCGCGGCCTGTCACGGCGACAAGCACAAGACGGCCGCCGACGCGCGGAACGCCGAGTTACCAACCCCCGCGACCTGCGCCAGGTGCCACGCCGAGCGCGTCCGGCAGTACGCGGCAGGCAAGCATGGCAAGGCGTGGGCCGCCATGGAAGCGATGCCGACCATCCACTGGCAGCCGATGACCATGACGGAGGGGTTGAAGGGGTGCGGGGGATGTCACAAGATCGGGATGAAGGCCCTGAGCGACGGGCAGTCCGCCAACACCACGAAGGTTGCCTTCGGGGGCGCCTCCTGCGACTCCTGCCACACCCGGCACACCTTCGCCATCGAGGAGGCCAGGTCTCCGGAGACGTGCCGAAGCTGCCACATGGGCTTCGACCACGCCCAGTGGGAGATGTACTCCTCTTCCCGGCACGGCATCCGCCACGATCTGGTGAAGAGCGGCGTGCTACCGGCGAACGCCTCGGCCCCCACATGCCAGACCTGCCACATGCCGGAGGGCAACCACGAGGTGCGCACGGCCTGGGGCTTCCTGGGCATACGGCTTCCGTTGCCGGACGACAAGGAAGCGGCAGCCAACCGCACGACGCTGATGCAGGCGCTCGGA
>CAZSVK010000314.1:263-5812 GCA_964610245.1 uncultured bacterium | reverse complement strand
GACTGCTCGACTCCGACGGCAAGGCGACGCCTCGATTCGAGGCGGCCAAGTCGGTCGATATCGCTCGCTTGACGCAGGCGGATTGGCAGGCGGAGCGAGACAAGATGAAGACGGTTTGCCGCTCGTGCCACGCCTCCAGCTTCGTGGTCCTGGAGCTGGCCAAGGGCGATCGCATCATCCAGGAGGCCGATCAGCAGGTGGCCTCCGCGATTCGCATCGTGGCCGAGCTCTACAAGGACGGGTATCTGGCCAAGCCCAAGAGTTACAGCTCGGCGTTCCCGGATCTGCTGACCTTCCATGACGCACCCACGGCGATAGAGCAGCGGCTGTTCGTGATGTTCATGGAACATCGCATGCGCGCCTTCCAGGGAGCCTTCCACAACAGCCCCGACTATGCGCTCTGGTACGGGTGGAGCGAGCTTCGGAGAGACCTCGTCGAGATCAAGGAGATGGCCCGGGTCATCCGCGCGATGCCCAAGCCCGACGGCGATTCTCGGGACAAGTAGGTCAGCCCAGGGCCGCCCGGATCTCCACCAGCAGATCCGGGCGGTCGCTGTAGAGGAGGTCCACGCCGGCCGCGATCAGCTGTCGCATCCGGCCCGGATCGTTGACGATGCCGGCGCCCACCCGCAGGCCCGCGGCGTGCGCCCGCCGCACCACCCACGACCACGTCAACTGATGCGGCAGATCGAGAGTGCTCGCCCCGGCGGCGAGTGTCCGTCCGACCTGACGGAAGGGGAACACCACGATCAACTCCACCTGCATCTCCGGCGCGAGGGCCCGCGCTTCCCGCATCAGCCCGGGCCCGAACGACAGGAACGAGCAGTCCGGTTCCATCCCGGCCTGTCGCACGACCTCGAGCGCCGGCCCCAGCGCCCGCGGCGATTCTTCCTTGATCTCGATCGCCACCCGCGCCCGGCCCCTGGCCAGCTCCAGCACCTCGGCGAGCGTCGGCACCGGCTCGGGCCCGAACCGCCCGCGCCAGCGCACCGCCGCGTCGAAGCGACGGACCTGTTCGAGCGTGAGATCCTTCACCATCCCGCGGCCGTCGGTCGTCCGCGCCAGTTCGGGATCGTGCAGCACCACCACCTGACCGTCGCGGGTCAGATGGACGTCCAGTTCGATCCCGTCCACGCCGAGCTCCAGGGCCTTGCGGAAGCCCGACATCGTGTTTTCGGGCGCCAGCCCGAGCGCGCCGCGATGGCCGAAGGCCTGGACACGCGCCCGTCCCTGCCCCGAGGATGCGGCGGTCTCGTTGGACGAGGTCATGCCCGGAGCGCCGCCCTCACGCCTGCGGTTCCGGCGACGGACCCGGCCCGGTCAGAGGCACCGAGAACCAGAACGTGCTGCCCACGCCTTCCTCGCTTTCCAGGCCGACCCGGCCCCCCTGCGCCTCCGCGGCGAGCTTGCAGTAGGTGAGGCCCAGGCCGCTCGAGAGCTTCTGGCCGCTCTTCCTGCCCTCGACCTGGCCGAACTTCTCGAAGATCCGCTCGCGGTACTCGGGCGGGATGCCCGGCCCGTTGTCCGATACGGAGATCCGGAACCGCTCGGGCTCCCGTTCCAGTTTCACGACGATGCGCGTGCCTTTCCGGGTGTGCTTGACGGCGTTGGACACCAGGTTCACCACGATGCGCTCGGTGAGACCGGGATCGCAGAACGCCGGCAGCGAGGCTTCCGGCAGGTCGAGCGCCAGCTCGTGATTGGCGGCGAGCACCTCGACCGTTCCGACGGCGGAGCCGACCAGTTCTTTGAGGTCGACGCGCTGGCGTTCGATCGGCATCTGGCCGGCCTCGAGGCGGCTGACGTCGAGAATCGCGGTGACCATCGAGCACAGCCCCTTCACCGAGCGAGAGCAGCTCGACAGGTAGCGGAGGATGTCGGCGTCGAGCTTCTCGGGCTCCATCAGGGCCAGTTCGAGGTGGCCGGAGATTGCGGTCAACGGCGAGCGCAGGTCGTGGACCAGGAGGTGCACCAGCGAATCGCGCAAGGATTCGGTTTCCTGCAGGCGCCGGTAGCTCTCGTCGAGCGCCCGGTTCTGCCGCTCGATCTCCTTGCGCTGGCGCGCCAGCTCCAGGTGGGTGTGGACGCGCGCCTCGATCTCCTGGAGTTGCAGCGGCTTGGTGACGTAGTCGACGCCGCCGGCTTCGAACGCCCGCACCTTGTCTTCGGTGTCCTGCATGCCGCTGATGAAGAGGATCGGGATCTGCGCCAGCTCGGGGTCGGCCTTGAAGGCAGCGCAGACCTCGTAGCCGTTCATCTCCGGCATCAGGATGTCGAGCAGCACGAGATCGGGCGCTTCGGCTCGCGCCGTCTGCAGGGCGAGCTTGCCGGACGGCACCGGACGGACGCGGTACCCGCGGTTGCGCAAGGCCCCCGCCAGAAGCTGCAGGCTGGCGAGCGTGTCGTCGACGATGAGGATGGCGGGCGCTCGGGGAGCTTCGGCCGCCGGGTTGGTTGGGTCGGTCATGAGACAGGCTGGTGGCTGTAGGAGAGACGGGTGGATTGCGCCGGCCTTGCGGGCGCCGACGTGCGCAACTCTGCGCGCGGTGGCTCAGGGGAAACCCGGGGGAGGATTGCCGTGCGGGAGGCTCGGCGTCAGCCCGGACCGGCGCCTCCCTTCAGCCAGTCGAGGATTCCGGGGTAGTCGAAGGCCTCGAGCCGGGCCTTGAGAGCGTCGGCCAGCCGCGGGCTCGGCCCTTGGAGCTTCGCGATCGATTCCAGCAGTCCGCCATAGTCGGCGGTGACGCAAGCTCTCTCGAGCACGAGCCGGTCGTCGGGCGAGAGCAGCGCCAGGTGCTCGGGCAACAGGCGGGCGCGGTCGTGGGCAGGCACGTCGTCCAGCGCGTGCGGCTCCGCGCTTCCCGCGGACTCGGCCGGCTCTGCCTGGCCCAGCATCTCGCGGACCTTCCGGGAGAGGGTCTCGATGCCCATCGGCTTCTGCAGGTAGCCGTGGGCCGAGATGTCGATCCCCCGGTCGGCCAGCTCTCCGTCAGGATAGCCCGACATGAACAGCACGCGCATCTGCGGTCGGAGGGCGGTGGCCTGCTGGGCCAGCTCTCCGCCGCCCATTCCCGGCATGGCCAGGTCGGTCAGGAGAAGCTCGATGGTGCCCGGGTGGTCCCGGACGATGGCCAGCGCCTCCTGGCCTGCGCCGGCCAGGAGCACCTTGTAGCCGGCCCGGGTCAGGATGCGATTGATGGTCTGGCGCAGCATCTCTTCGTCGTCGGTCACGAGCACCGTTCCCGCGCCGCTGGGCTGGGGCTTGGGCTGGCGGCGCGACGCGACTTGAGGGCGGGACTGGCCGGCCACCCGCGGGAAGGAGATGCGGAAGGTCGTGCCCTTGCCGGGCTCGCTCTCGAACTCGATGCTGCCGCCGCTCTGCTTGACGATGCCGTAGACGGCGGGGAGGCCGAGCCCCGTGCCCTTGCCGCGCTCCTTGGTGGTGAAGAAGGGCTGGAAGAGCTTCGTCCGGACGGTCTCGTCCATCCCGCAGCCCGTGTCGCTCACCGACAGGCGGACGCAGGCCACGACGTTGCCGTCATCTCCCGGCGCCGGCGGCAGGTTGTCGGTGCGCACGACGAATCGGCCGCCCTTTGGCATCGCGTCTCGGCTATTGGCCGCCAGGCTCAGGATCACCTGCTCGAGCTGTCCCGGGTCGACCATCACCGGCCAGAGGTCGGCCGCCAGATCGGTCTCGACCTCGACCTGCTCGCCCATCATCTGTTGCAGCGTCTTCACCAGCTCCCGGCTGAGTTCGTTCAGGTCGACCACCACGGGCTGCAGCACCTGCCTGCGGCTGAAGGCCAGCAGCCGCCGGGTGAGCGATTCGGCCCGCTTGCCGGCGCGGTGGATCTCGTTGAGATCTCCTTGAAGCGGGTGGTCGTCAGGCAGCGTCTGCGCTCCCAGGGCCGAAAGATTGAGGATGACGCTCAGCAGGTTGTTGAAGTCGTGGGCGATGCCCCCGGCGAGCCGGCCCACCGTCTCGAGCCCCTGCACCTCGCGGAGCTTCTCCTCGAGTTCGACCTCGTGCGTGACGTCCCGTTTCACCGCCGCGTATCCGCCCAGGTCCCCCTGTCGGTTACGGAGCGGAAAGATGGTGGCGTCCTCGTGGAAGAGCGTGCCGTCCTTGCGCCGGTTGATCAAGTGGCCCTTCCAGACCTGGCCGGCGCGGATGGTGGCCCAGAGCTGCGCGAAGAGCGAGGCCTCCACCCGCCCGCTCTTCAGGAACCTCGGGTTCTGCCCCAGTGCCTCCTGCTTCGAGTACCCGGTCAAGCGCTCGAAGGCGGGGTTGACGTACACGATCGCACCCGCGGGGTCGGTCACGACGATGCTCTCGCCCGCCTGCTGCACCACTTCAGGCAGCCAGTCTCGTTCCCAGGTGTCCCCGTCCATCACCCGTGCCTCCTCGACGTTGCGCGACCGACCATAGAGCCTGCGGCCAATCGCCGTCAATCTCTTGTTGGCGGCCGGAGACGGCGATGCGTCACCACTCCGACGGTGTCGTGGTCAGCCGCCAGAACGGGATGAACTCGGGCCAGATGGAGTTCAGTTGCTCGTCCAGGACGCGCGCCTTGACGGCGGTGATGCGGATCATCCGGTAGTTCTTGTCGCCGTAGGTGCGCTTCGGGAAGCCCATCTTGTCGGCGAGAGCCTGCTTCGCCAGCTCGATGTGCTTGTCGACCGCGGCCCGCGGATGGGTCGCGAAGAGCGCCTTGTCCTCGGGCGGCATCACGTTCTTGAAGAGGAACACGCCTCGGTAGTCCTTGGCCTCGAGCCAGACGAGGCACTTCACCGTCTGATCGATGATCAGCCGCTCGAGCTGCTTCTCGCCCAGCAGCTGCTTCATCCCATCCATCCCGCCCAGCCGGTCGAGGATCAGCGGGCCCGCCTTCTTCAGGTCGGCTTTGTAGACGTTGCTCACGCCCAGGATGGCCTTCATGCTGCCGTGCAGGGGCAGATGGAAGCGGCGCACGCCGAACTGAACTTCGAGGTTATCGATGAGGAGGTCGTCCTTCAGCAGGCGGGCCTTGACCAGGGGCAGGCCGGCCCCGAGCCCTCGCAGTTGCGGCGCGTCGACCACCACTCCCGCAAGCTCCACCCACGCCGTGGGGTCGACGAACGGCGGTCGCCCCGCCATCTCGAGGCCGGCGCTCGCGGTGCCGGTGACCACGATGCTCTTCTCCCGCGGGACGAACCGCTCGACCCACCGGCCGAGCCGCCAGCGATCGACCAGGACCTCAACCTTCGAACGGCGCTCGTTCCAGGGGTCCTGCACCGCGACGTTCACCCGCACCGGATCGCCCTCCACCGCCAGGGCGAAGCCATCGGTGCGGGCCATCGTCGTATCCAGGTGGAACGAGCCCTGGCTGGTCACCGTGAGCGGGACCTTCCGGACCACCGTCCGCAGGCGCAGGCCCGAGAGATCGACGTCGACGACCGGCCGCTCGCCCGGGACGAGCGTCGCCTTGAGCGCCCCGCGCGTGCCGGAGAGATCCAGCGGGAACTCCAGCCCCTGGGTCGTGAAGATGCCCCTGGCCGTGGCCAGGTCG
>CAZSVK010000314.1:0-253 GCA_964610245.1 uncultured bacterium | reverse complement strand
GTGAACACTCCGATGCGCGTTCTCTCCCCGCGCGGCTGCCCGCGGTGCGCGCGGCCGTGCACGAGCCCGAGGGTCAGTCCGAGCCGCAGGTCGGTCTGGAGCTTGAGCGAGTCGACCAGCGCCCGCGTCTTCGCCGGCAGGAGCGCCAGCAGCTCTTCCTGGCGGGCCATCAGGGTCGAGACCGCGACCGCGGCCCGGCGGAATGGGAAAGTACGCGGGTGACGGCTTCGACGTCGTCGTCGTCCACCCATTG
>CAZSVK010000313.1:2380-7283 GCA_964610245.1 uncultured bacterium | reverse complement strand
TTCCGCGCGACTGCCGGCCGGCGGCCGTCATCGTGATACCATGCCGGCGGCGCCCTGCCGTGGCGCCGGCCGAGAGCCCACCGATGATTCCCCACGACGACGACTGCGCGAGCGACCTGCCGATGCCCGACCGCGGCGGCTACTTCGGCGACTACGGAGGCCGTTTCGTGCCCGAGACGCTGATGACGGCCATCGCCGAGCTGTCGTCCGCCTACGAGCGGTCTCGCGCCGACGCCGCCTTCCGGGTCGAGTTCGAGAGGCTCCTGGCCGACTACTGCGGACGCCCCACTCCCCTGTACCGGGCATCGCGCCTCTCGGCCCAGTTCAATCCCGGCGTGAAGATCTACCTGAAGCGTGAGGACCTGAACCACACGGGCGCTCACAAGATCAACAATGCCCTGGGCCAGGCCCTGCTGGCGCGCCGCCTGGGCAAGCAGCGGATCGTCGCCGAGACCGGCGCGGGCCAGCACGGCGTCGCGACGGCCACCGTCGCGTCGATGCTCGGTCTCGAGTGCCGCGTCTACATGGGCACCGACGACATGGCGCGGCAGTCTCCCAACGTGTTCCGCATGCGCCTTCTGGGGGCAGAGGTCGTGGGGGTGGATTCGGGCAGCCGCACGCTCAAGGACGCGATCAACGAGGCGATCCGCGACTGGCTCACCAACCTCGATACGACCCACTATCTGCTGGGCTCGGTGCTCGGGCCACACCCCTATCCGATGATGGTTCGCGACTTCCAGTCCGTCATCGGCCGCGAGACCCGCCGCCAGATCATGGAGGCCGAGGGCCGCCTGCCGGATCGAATCGTGGCCTGCGTGGGCGGCGGCAGCAACGCCATAGGCATCTTCCACGACTTCCTCCCGGACGCAGGCGTCGGTCTGACCGGGGTCGAGGCGGCCGGACAGGGCGTGACCACCGGGCTTCACGCCGCCCGCTTCGCCGGTGGCGCTCCGGGCGTGCTGCACGGCTGCTTCACCTACGTCCTGCAGGACGCCGACGGCCAGATCGCCGCCACCCACTCGGTGTCGGCCGGGCTCGACTACGCCGCCATCGGACCCGAGCACGCCCACCATCACGACACCGGCCGCATCAGCTACGCCAGCGCCACCGACGCGCAGGCGCTGGCCGCGTTCGACACGCTGGCTCGCCTGGAGGGCATCCTCCCGGCACTCGAGAGCGCCCACGCCGTCGCCCACGCCCTCGAACTGGCGCCCGGCCTGCCGGCGGGAACTCTGCTCGTGGTGAACCTCTCGGGCCGCGGCGACAAGGACCTGATGACCGTCGCCCGCGAGAAAGGCATCACGCTCTGAGCCGGCGCCCCGGCCCCCAGCCTCACGCCTCAAGCCTCAAGCCTCGAATGAGCCGACTCACCGACACGATCCGCGCCGCCGTCGCCAGGGGCGACCGCGCCTTCATCCCGTTCCTGGTAGCGGGCCATCCCAGCCCGGCCCTCTCGGAGCAGGCGCTGCGCACCCTGGTCGCGGCCGGGGCCGACGCGATCGAGGTCGGCCTTCCCTTCTCCGATTCGCTGGCCGACGGCCCCGTCGTGCAGGGGGCCTACCACGCCGTGCTCGCCACGGGGTTCACGGTGGCCGATTGCCTGGCGCTGGTACGGCGGGTCACCGCCGACGGCTCGCCGCCGATCATCCTGATGACGGCCTACAACCTGATCCTCCGGCGCGGCCTCGACCGCTTCGCCGAGCAGGCGGCGGGCGCGGGCGCCTCGGCGGTGCTGCCGCCCGACCTTCCCGCGGAGGAGTGGCCCCCGCTGGCGCGCGCGCTCGAGGCCCACCGCCTCGACGGCATCCGGCTCGTGGCGCCGACCACGCCGGCGGCCCGGCTCCCGGCGGTGCTCGAGGGCGCGACCGGCTTCACGTACTACGTCTCTCGAAAGGGCGTCACAGGCGCCCGCGAGGCGCTGCCGGAGGGACTGGCCGAGGCGGTCGCCCGCGTCCGGGCCGCGAGCCCGGTGCCGGTGGCGGTGGGTTTCGGGATCTCTACGCCGGCGCAGGCGGCCGCGGTGGGCGCGATGGCCGACGGGCTGGTCGTGGGCAGCGCTCTGGTGCAGGCGCTGGCCGGCCCGGGGGGATTGGCCGAGCTGGCGCAGCGGTCCGCGGCCCTTCGCTCGGCGCTGCAGGGCCTGGGGCCGGTGAAGGACGGCAAGCTCCGATGAAACGCATCTTCCTCTTCGACGGCCACTCGCTGCTCTACCGGGCCCATTTCGCCTTCATCCGCAACCCGCTGATCACGAGCAAGGGCATGCACACGAGCGCGCTCTTCGGCTTCGTGAACATGCTGTTCGGGGTGCTGGAGCGCGAGAAGCCGGACTACGCGGCCATCGCGTTCGACATGACGCGGAAGACCTTCCGCACGGAGCTGTACGCCGACTACAAGGCCAACCGCGCCGAGACCCCTCCCGAATTGAAGTTGCAGTTCCCCTTCGCCCGCGAGATCGTGCGGGCGATGAGCTTGCCGGTGGTCGAGTCGGAGACCTACGAAGCCGACGACCTGCTGGGCAGCATGGCCCGGCAATTCTCGGCCCAGGGCGTGCACGCCATCATCGTGACGGGGGACCGGGACGCCCTGCAGCTCGTGGATCAGAACGTCAGCGTTCTGATGACGAAGAAGGGCATTCAGGAGACCATCCTCTACGATCCGCTACGGGTGCAGGCCGACTACGGGGTCGAGCCGCCCAGGCTGGTGGACGTGAAGGCGCTCCAGGGCGACGCGAGCGACAACATCCCGGGGGTGGCCGGCATCGGCGAGAAGACCGCCGTGAAGCTGATCGTCGAGTTCGGCGATCTGGACGGCGTCTACGCCAATCTGGACAAGCTCAAGGGCAAGGTCCGGGAGAACCTGGAGAAGCACCGCGAGACGGCCTACCTCTCGCGCGACCTGGCGCGCATCCGCGTGGAGGTCGCCACGGGGGTGACGCTGGAGCAGTGCGAGCCTCGCGCCTACGACCGCGACGGGCTGCGGCGGCTCTTCGGCGAGCTGGAGCTGCGGCGGCTGGGGTCGATGATCGAGCAGGGTCCGCGCGACGCCTCGGCGGTGTCGACCGACTACCGGGCGGTGCTGGGGCCGGAGGAGTTCGAGCTTCTGCTGCGCGAACTCCGCGACGCGCCGCTGATCAGCCTGGACACGGAGACGACGAGTCAGCACGCGATGCAGGCCAGTCTCGTGGGCCTCAGCTTCGCCGTTTCGGAGGGCCAGGCCAGATACGTACCGCTCGCCCACAGCTATCTGGGCGCGCCGCCGCAACTGGACAGCGGCGTGGTCCTGCGCGCGCTGGAGCCGATCCTCTCGGACCCGTCGAAGCGGTTGACGGGGCACAACCTCAAGTTCGATCTGATCGTGCTGGCCCGCCACGGGCTGCGGATCTGCCGGCCGTGGTTCGACACGATGCTCGCCAGCTACGTGCTCGATCCCACCCGGATGCAGCACAACCTCGACGCGCTAGCGCTCGAGCACCTGGACCTCAAACCGATCGCCTTCAGCGAGGTGGTGCCCCGCGGCCAGACCTTCGACGTCGTCGCGGTCGACCTGGCGGCCCGCTATTCCGGCGAGGATGCCGACATCGCGTTGCGCTTGTGCCACCTGTTCCGCACGCGGCTCGAGCAGACCGGCCTGGCCGAGCTGTTCCACACGATCGAGATGCCGTTGCTGCCGGTGCTTGCGGAGATGGAGATGAGCGGCATCGCCGTCGACGCGGCCTACCTGGGCGCGCTCTCGACCGAGCTGACCCTGGAGATGCGCCAGCTCGAGGGTCGCATCTACGGCCTTGCGGGCGAGGAGTTCAACATCAACTCCCAGCCTCAGCTGGCCCGCATCCTCTTCGAGAAGCTGGGACTGCCGAAGCTGCGGAAGACCAAGACGGGCCTCTCGACCGACGCCGCGGTGCTGGAAGAGCTGGAACGGGCCCACGGCAGCGAGATCGCCGCGCTGCTCAACCGCTACCGCCATCTGAGCAAGCTGAAGGGCACCTACGCCGACGCGCTGCCCCAGCTCATCAACGCGGAGACGGGCCGTATCCACACGTCGTTCAACCAGGCGACGGCGGCCACGGGCCGGCTCTCGTCGAGCGATCCGAATCTCCAGAACATCCCGATCCGGACCGAGCTGGGAAACCGCATCCGCAAGGCGTTCCGTCCCGAGCCGGCCGATTGGCTCTTCGTGGGCGCCGACTACAGCCAGATCGAGCTGCGAATCCTGGCCCACGCGAGCGGCTCGCCGGTTCTGCGCCAGGCGTTCGAGCACGGCGACGACATCCACACCGAGACGGCCAGCCTCATCTTCGGCGTGCCGCCCGAGCAGGTCGACTCCGGGCTGCGAGGCCGGGCCAAGGCGATCAACTTCGGCATCCTCTACGGGATGGGCCCATTCGGCCTGGCGCAGAGACTCGACATCTCGCAGGGCGAGGCGAAGAGGTTCATCGAGGCCTACTTCGCGCGGCTGCCCGAGGTGAAGGCCTTCATCGACACGACGATCGAGCAGGCCCGCCGCGACGGACACGTCTCGACGCTGTTGCAACGCCGGCGTTATCTGCCCGAGATCGCCGGGACCAACGCCAACCTGCGGGCCTTCGCCGAGCGCACCGCCGTGAACACGCCGATCCAGGGCACCGCGGCCGACCTCATCAAGCTCGCGATGATCCGCTTCCAGCAGGAGCTCACCGCCCGCGGCCTGCGCTCGCGGCTGCTGCTGCAGATCCACGACGAGCTGATCGCCGAGTGCCCGCCGGAAGAGGCCGAACTGGTCGGGCAGGTGATGAAGCAGGTGATGGAGTCGGCCCTGCCGTTGAGCGTGCCCCTGGTGGCCAACGTCTGCACGGGCACCGACTGGGCGCAGCTGAAATGACGGGGGGGCCGGCAAAGAGGATGGAGACCGCGCACCGGCTGGAGGT
>CAZSVK010000313.1:0-2370 GCA_964610245.1 uncultured bacterium | reverse complement strand
GGGCCTGGAGGAGTTGCGCCGGTTCGCGGAGGGGCTCGCTTCCCGGCTCGAGCCGGGCCAGGTCTGGCTCCTGCGAGGCGAGCTGGGCGCGGGGAAGACGACGCTCGTCCGCGAGGTGTGCGCGGCGCTCGGCGTGGCGCGGCACAAGGTGGTCAGCCCCTCCTTCACGCTGCTGCAGGAGTACGAGGGGGGGCGGCTGCCGGTCGTCCACGTGGACCTCTACCGGCTCGAGCCGGGCCGGGGGCTCGACTCGCTGGGCCTCGAAGAGCAGTTCGCCCGCAACGACAGCGTGATGTTCATCGAGTGGCCGGACTCGGCGGGCGACCGGCTTCCGCCCGGCTCTCTCTCTCTCGGCATCGAGTTCGGCGCCGAGGAGGGGGCCCGGGTGCTCACCGTTCCCTTCATCGTGGCTGCGCAGGAGCCGGCGCAGGACTGACTGGACCCGAAGGATGATCAAGGTATTCATCGAGGCCTGCCGGCCCAAGCAGTGGGTGCAGAACTTCTTCGTCTTCGCCGCCCTGTTCTTCTCGCAG
The DNA here is from genome assembly GCA_964610245.1 of uncultured bacterium. GTDB lineage: Bacteria > Muiribacteriota > UBA6191 > JACPRK01 > JACPRK01 > CAZSVK01. Next base: position 1,837 of record CAZSVK010000313.1, on the reverse strand, counting down.
AAGCTCTCGGACTGGGGGATGGTACTGCGCAGCCTGGCGGCGTTCGCATCGTTCTGCCTGCTCTCGAGCGCCGTCTACTACGTCAACGACCTGTGCGATCTCGAGGCCGACCGGGCCCATCCGGTGAAGTCGCGGCGGCCGCTCGCCTCGGGGCGGATGTCGGCGGCCGCGGCCCGGGCGGGAGCGCTACTGCTGGCGGCGGCGGGGGTGGGGATCGCGTTCTGGCTGCAGCCGATCTTCCTGGCCGTCGCGGCACTCTATCTGGCGCAGAACCTGGCTTACTCGCTGTGGCTCAAGCACGTGGTGATCCTCGACGTGATGCTCATCGCCTGCGGGTTCCTGCTGCGGGCGATCGGCGGCGCCGTCGCGCTGCCCGTGGACATCTCGGGCTGGCTGGTGCTCTGCACCGTGATGCTGGCGCTGTTCCTGGGCTTCACCAAGCGCCGGCAGGAGATCGTCCTCCTGGGCACCGACGCGCACCTGCACCGGGCCACGCTCACCAGCTATAACTTGCCGTTCCTCGACCAGATGATCTCGGTGGTGGCGGCGTCGACGGTGATGTCCTACGCGCTCTACACCGTCAGCCCGGAGGTGGTGTCCAAGTTCCACACCAACCTGCTGCCGCTGACGTTGCCTTTCGTGCTGTTCGGTATCTTCCGCTACCTGTTCCTGGTGCACGTGCGATCCGACGGAGACAACCCCACGCGGGTGGTACTGAGCGACCTGCCGCTGCGGCTGAACATCCTGTTGTGGGGATTGACCGTCTGGCTGCTGCTGTACCTGAGGTAGTTCGCAGGTCGCCCCGCAAAAGAAAACACCCGCCCTTTCGAGCGGGTGGTTGGGCACAGAAACCCAATAAGCCCCAACGGGCAGGGAGTCAGTCGTTCAGGTCGCCCTCGAGTTCAATCCTCTCCAGGGCGCATTGGATGGTGTCCGGAAGCCGCTTCAAGAGCTGCTCGCGGAACACGCTGGTCAAGGCCCCCCAGTCGAAACTCTGCCGCAACTGCCGGCCGGAGGGCCGGTCGCTCACGCAGAGCATCGTCGGCGCGGGCCGGCCGTGGCCCTTCGCCTCGAGCCGCTGAGCCAGTAGCCGCTCGACCCCGGGGAGGTCGAAATCGACCACTAGAAGATCCGGGCTGAGATGGCGTAGCTGCGCCTGGGCCTCCGACAGCGTGTCGGCCGTGATCAGTCGATAGCCGCTCTCCGGCGACGCCTGCGAGGCGGCCGCCAGTTCCGCGACATCTCGATCGACCATCAGGACCAGTCTCTGCTGCACCGATTCAACCTCGCTCGAACTCTCCAGTTCTGGAGATTTCGTTCAATATGGCCCTTGCCGGGCCCTCAATTGTCGTCCGTCACACCAATCGTCAGGGAAATTCGCTCGTGCGGCAGAAATTGTCCACGGAGGAATTACCTACCCAGAATGCTCTTCCGCAGAGACCCACTCCGGAAACTCGCCCCAGCAAGGTCTCACTGAAGCCCCAAGAAACAGACGCCGCGTAAGTTGCCAATTGCGACGCAAGCTCCGGGCCAACTCGGCCTCCCCCCACCCCCGGGTTCCCCACCAGTCCCACTCTCCAAGGCCCCCGCGACCTCGCACGCCCGTCGGATCGCTTTGTACTACTAGTGTGGAAGGCGATGGACAGCTCCGGTTCGAGTTTCGCGGGGACGCTGTACCCGACGCCTGCGGGGATCGGTGCCCGGCCCCGGGCCCCCCCCGCATGACATGCACCCCGATGCCAACGGGTGCAGTCGTAGTTCGTGGGGGACGGTGAGAACCGCGCTTCTCCTGTCGGGAGCGCTGCTCCCGAACCCTCGCCAGGGGAGAAGTTCTCCC
>CAZSVK010000312.1:1350-7287 GCA_964610245.1 uncultured bacterium | reverse complement strand
GGCGGGGGACCGGGGGCAGAGCCCCCGGAGAAAGGCCGGATTCGATTTCCTCACAGCCTCTCAGGCCTCGAGCCTCAGAACCGCACCGTCACGTCGCCCGTCAGGATCGTGCTGACGCTGTTGTTCGATTCGGCGATCGCCTGGTAGTGGTCCCGCGTGCGGCTGGCCGTCAGGCTCGCCGACTTGGTCGACGAGAAGTTGTAGGTCGCCGCCGAACTCAACTCCGTCGAGACGAAGTCGGCCTGGAGCTGGTTGTCCGCCAGCAGGTGGTCGTGACGGCTCCCGGAGACGGTGGCGGTCAGGAATAGCCGGTCCCGGACGTAAGTCCCCGTGAGCGAGAGGGTCTGGATATCGAAGTCCTCGTCCTGCTCGAGCGCCGTCGGGTCGCGATCGAAGTGACGCTTCTCCTCGAACGCCGTGTCGAGGATCAGCGTCAGCGCGTCGGTCGGCAGCCAGGTCAGCGAGGGCCGCCAGACCGTCCGCCGGTAATCGAAGTTGATGTCGTCGGGCACGACGAACAGCTTGTCTTCCAGGTCTCGCTCGACCCGCAGCAGCCACTGCGGATTGACGCGGTAGTCGAGCGTCAGGTACCAGGTGTTGTCGCCGTAGTCGAGCACGTTGCCCACCACGTTGCGGTCCTGCTTCTCCCGGATGAACCGGACCTCGCCGTCGAACAGCCGCGAGAGGCTGCCACGGGCCGTGACGGCCACCGTCTGCCGCTGGAAATCGGACAGCGGGTCGGAGCCGAAGGACTGGCCCTCGTTGACCACATCCACCGAGTAGGTGCCCTTCATGAACGGCCGCTCCAGGTACAGCTCGGTCTCCTGGGTGCGGCTGCTGAAGTTGAAGGAAGACTCCCGGTCGAACGCCTTGTTCTCCACCAGCCCGCGGGCCAGCGCCCGCAACCGGACCGGGAAGTTATAGTCCAGCGTCAGCTCGGTCGAGTCGAGATCGTAGTCGTTCGTGAGCCGCTCGCGGCCGTTCTTCTGCAGCTCCAGATGTTCCCTGACCCGGGCCCTCAGACGCTCTTCTGGCGTGTACTGCACCGTGGCGTCCAGCCGGTTCTCGGACTTCAGGCTGCCCACGTGCAGCACGTTGTTCAGATCGTATTCGAGCCTCTCGCTCTTCACCGAGCGGTAGTCGGTGTTGTACTGCAGGAAGGCGTCCACGGTGGTCGGGATCGTCAGGTTGGCTGCCTCCAGCTCGGAGCTGTAGTAGCCGGCCCTGAGCTGCTGCAGAAGCGTGGGCGCCGGTATCGGCCGTGCGGCTGGCCTGACCGGCGTGGCCGCGGGTTGCCGGCTGCTCACTCCCGCCGCCCGCTCGGCGCTTTCGAGTTGCCGCAGGATCTCCTCGAGGGTGATCCCTCCGGCCTCCTGCGCCACGTCCACCCGCGCGCGCTCCTGGGCGAGGATGCGATCGACCTCCGCCTGGGTCCCGGGCGTTTCCGCCGCGAGGGCCGGATAGAGCCGGGCGCGCACCGCGGCGGAGCCAGGCCCGGCCGCGGCCAGCAGCACGGCGGCGCAGAGGATCAGCGGCGTCAGTCTTGTCGCGAGGCTCTTGGTCGTGTCGGCGGTCCTTTCCGGGTAGACGGAGTCAGAGGGTGCCCCCACCCTTGATCATCGGCCCGGAAGGTCGCGTCCCGTAACGGTTGAAGCCGGAGGACGCTCGGGTTCAGAAAATCTCTTCGAGCGGACGCCGCCGGGCGAGCTGGCCCACGCCTGGCTGGGCCTTCCACTGCTCACCGTCGAGCACGATCTGGCCTCGCAGGATCGTGACGCGCGGGGCGCCGCGCAACGTCAGTCCCGCGAAGGGAGAGCCGTCCTCGCCGGCGCCGCCCGCCGGCACGCTCCACTCGCGCTCGGGCTCCATCACGACGATGTCCGCGTCGCTCCCCACCTGCAGGATGCCCTTCGCGGGGAACAGGCCCGCCAGCAGCGCCGGGCTGGTCGACAGCAGTTGCACCATCCGGTTCAGCGTCATCCGGCCGCGTCTCACGCCCTCGCTGAACATCAGCGATAGCGTCAGGCCCACTCCGGACAAACCGGCCTCGAGCTTCGTCAGGTCGGCCGCGCCCGCGAGCCGGGCCTCGACGGTGCAGGCGCGGTGCCCGCTCGAGACGACCTCGATGTCGCCCGAGACCGCGCCATGCCAGAGCGCCTCCGCGTCCTCGACCGTGCGCAGGGGAGGGAGCGTCGCCAGCCGCTCGGCCGGCGCCGTCAGCAGGTCGCGTAGCAGGTAGGCCGGTCCCGTCTCGCCGGCCACGTTGACGCCGGCTGCCCGCCCGTCGGCCAGTGCCGCGGCTGCCAGGCGGCTCGAAAGCTGCCCCACGAGCAGGTTCGCGTCGGTCAGATCGGCCAGCGCGATGGCTCGCCGGACGCCGTCGGCCTCGGCCTCGGCCGGGAAGCGCTGCTGCAGGTGCTCGGCCGTCGGGACGCGGTCGCGGGCCAGCTGGCGCGTGAGCAGGGCCGAGAGGCTCTCGTTCCCCGGCCGCACGACGACCGTTCCGCCGACCTTCGCCGTCTCCTGGAACAGTTCGTAGAGCGCCGCGTCGTCCAGGGCCGGCACACCGCGCAGGCAGCCGGCGGCCAGATGGAACTCGAACGACGGATGGCCGTTCGCGACCAGTTCCCGGATCTCGCGTCTCAACGCCTCGTTCCACTCCACCGGCGTCAGGTGGAAGGCGTAGTCCGTCAGCGCATGGCCGGCCGCCTGGGCCTTGCGCTCGTCGAGCGCCTCGGAGAGCGACTTGCCGGGTGTCTGCACGGCGAAGTCGACCACGGTGGTCACTCCGCCCGCGACGGCGGCGCGGGTGGCGGCCTCGAACTCGCCGGCCCCCGAAGTTGCGAGGTGCGCGTGCAGATCGACCACGCCGGGCAGCAGGAACGCCCCGGCGGCATCGAGCACGGGAGTCTCGCCCGGTTCCAGCTTCTCCGCAATCTGCACGATTCGCCCGCCCTCGACGCCGAGGTCGGCGGGATAGCAGGAATGAGGTCCCACGATGACGCCGTTCTTGATGACCAAGTCCATAAGTGGTGAAGGGCTCCTCCGGCCGCTATTTCCAGACCTTGACCAGGATCAGATCGTCCAGCCAGCAGGGGGCCGGCTTCACGCAGGTGACCAGCAGAACGACCCGCGCCCAGCGCGCCGATGGCGGCAGCGTGAACTGGTTGCCGCGGGAGAAGATGGTGCCCTGGAATCGGGTCCAGTCCTCCGGGGGGAAGACCTTCCAGGCCGCGGGGTAGTCGGTGGTGAGCAGCTTTCGATTGCCGTCGTAGTAGCGCAGACCGAGCGAGACCCGCAGCCGGCGATCGCCCGCTCGCAGCTGCCCGCTGAAGACGTAGTCCTGCTCGGGGTCGAGCGCGATCCAGCCGCCCATCGTCTCTCCGACCCCGCCGGGCCCGTCGGGGACAAGCTTCAGCGATCGGCGGCCTGACTCGGGCGTCGTGCCGTCCAGGACGGCCGCCCCCGAGACGACAGACCAATCCTCGGGCAACGAGTTCCCCCTTGCCGCCGCCTCGAAGTCGCCGTCGGGGATCAGGTTCCCTTTGATCTGCATGCTCGTGATGACCTCGCCGTGGCTGGCGCTGGCGACGGTCGAGGCGTCGGTCGCCCTGCCGCTGAGCTTGGCCAGATCGAGCTTGGTCAGATCGACCGACAGGCGCTGGAGCTTGAAGTCGTAGGATAGGTGCGAGGTCTTGCCCTGGGGCACGCCCATCTCGGCCAGGATGGCCTTGGCGTCGGCGACGCGTCTCGGGGTCGCCGGATGGGTGCTGAACATGCTCGCGAACCCCTTGGCCTTGTCCTCCTTCTTGTCCTGCTTGCCGAGTTTCTCGAGGAACCCGATGGAGCCGTTGGGGTCGTAGCCGGCCGCCTTGGTGTAGGCCATACCCACGCGGTCGGCCTCCAGCTCCTGCTTTTGGCCGTAGGGGAGCACCGGGATCTGCGCCATCATCTGGCCGGCCATGAAGGTGTCTCCGCCGCCCTGGATGGTGGCCAGGGCGAAGAGCAGGCTCGACACCATCTGCCGCTTCATCCTCTTCTCGATGTGGTTGAGCCGGACGTGGGCGATCTCGTGGGCAATGACGCTCGCCAGTTCGTCGTCGGACTCGACGACCTGGAGCAGGGCTGTCGTGACGTACAGCTTTTCGCCCGGGGTGGCGAAGGCGTTCACGATGTCCCACTCGAGGATGGTGATGGTGCCGCCCTTCTTGCGGGGCGGCTTGTTCTTGGCGCCCTTCTTGCCGCGCTCCTGCTGCTCCTCGTCGGGGATGTTCGATTCCGCGCGGCGATCTGCTTCGCGCTGCTCCTCGTCGGAGAGCTGGGGCATCACCTTGAGGTTAGCCGCCGAGGCGACCTGCGTGAAGATCGCCGAGACCCAGGCGCGGGTGGCCGGATCTTTGAAGATGGGGATCTTGCCTGGTCCACCCCAGTAGCGCCGGGGCGTGGGGGTCCAGACCTCGAACTCCTGGGGGAGCTTGGCCGAGTTCCGGGGAGTGCGGGCTCCGGCCGGAAGCAGCCCCACGGTGGCCAGCAACAGCAGCGCGAGCAGGCTGGTTTCGAGCAGACGATGGGCGTTCATGATTCGATTGCCGGCCTCGGACGCGTCCGGCGGCAGATACTCTACCACGCGATGCCGCCACCGGCCCCGGCGGCGGCATTCGATTGACCCGCTATGGCCAGGCTGCTATTCTCGCGGCTCCTGGAGGTTGGCCTCGTGTCCCAGAAACCGACGGTGCTGGTGGTCGACGACAGCGCGTTCATGCGGCTGGCGCTGAGTCATCTGCTCACCAAGAACGGCTACGAGGTGGTCGGCGAGGCGGCCGACGGCCAGCAGGCGATCGACTTCTGCCGGGCGACTCCGCCCCAGCTCGTCACGATGGACATCGTGATGCCCAACGTCGATGGGCTCGAGGCGCTCCGGCAGATCAAGAAGCTCGGTCCCGCGATCCGGGTCGTGATGGTCAGCGCGATGGGCGAGCGCAAGAGCGTGATGGAGGCGCTGGGGGCGGGGGCCGACAACTTCCTCGTCAAGCCCTTCGACGAGACCAAGCTCCTCAGGGTCCTCAGCGCCCTCGATTTCGGAACACCCGCGCCGTGAACCGCTTCACTGGATGCGCAGGATTCAGCCTCGCCGAGCTGTTGCTGACCGTGGCGTTGCTGGTGATGCTGACCGGCTGGCTGTCGATGCAGTACGGGCCCATCAAGGAACAGCGTCGCCAGGCTGTCGCCCGGGAAGAGCTGAACAGGATCCGGGATGCCGTGGAGGCCACCCGGGTCGTCACCTCGGGCCGTGACGCCCTGCCGGGAGCGCTGGAGGCGGTTCCCGGGCTGGCCGGCCGCGAACTGATCGACCCCTGGGGCCGCCCCTACTCGGTGGTGGCGACCCGTCCGTGCGTGCTGTCGCCGGGCCCCGACGGCCTGCAGGGCACCGAAGACGATCTCTCGGCGCCGCTTTCGCCGGTGCGCACGGGCATCGGCTGGCCGGGTCGCCGCTGAGGCGGACGCCGGAGAGGGACGGCCGTTCAGCCTTCCCGGGCTTCGCGGATCAGCGCCTCCATCTCGTCGTTGGACTGCACCGAACCCAGGCGGCGGCGCAGTGTGGCCGCGCCGGGATGGCCTGTGAAGTACTTGACGAGGTGGCCCTTGAGCCCGCGGTGGCAGCCGGCATCGTGATGGGAGAACTCGAGCGCGACCCGGAAGTGGGTTTCCGCGGCGGCCACCTTGTCCTGCCAGGCCGGCTCCGCGCCGACCTGGCCTGTGCGCAGGTAGGCCCTGATGCGGCTGAAGAGCCAGGGGTTCCCCAGCGCTCCCCGGGCGATGCTGACGCCGTCGCAGCCGGTGAGCTCGAACATCCGGGTGGCGTCGGAGGGGTCCACGATGTCGCCGTTGCCCACGACCGGCACCGGGCAGCTCTCCTTGACGCGCCGGATGACCTCG
>CAZSVK010000312.1:0-1291 GCA_964610245.1 uncultured bacterium | reverse complement strand
TGTACGTGGACGTAGGCGCAGCCAGCGGCGGCCGCGGCGGTGGACATGTCGGGCGCGACGATCGAGGCGGAATCCCACCCCGACCGCATCTTGCACGAGACGGGCAGCTTCACGGCCCGGGCGACCTGGCCGAGCAGCGCGGCGGTCCGAGCCACGTCGCGCAGCAGCGCCGCCCCGGAACCGGGACCGGTGACCTTGGGCATCGGGCAGCCGAGGGTGACGTCGATGCCGTCAGCCTCTCCCAGGCTCTCGATGTAGGCTGCGGCCTCGGCCATCTCCTGACCGTCGCAGCCGAAGATCTGCCACACCACCGGCCGCTCGCCGGGGTAGGCCTCGAGCATCGCCAGCGTCTTGGCATTCCGGCGGATGACCGCTTTGGCGCTGACCATCTCGGCCACGACGACGTCGGCGCCAGCTTCGCGGCAGAGCGCCCGGAAGGGAGGGTCGGTGAACCCGGCCATCGGGGCCAGGAACACGGGATGTGCCCCGCGCTGAAACATTTCCGAGATGATTCCGTAGAAAGTCATGGCTGCACTAGACGAAGCCCCAATGCCCGATCATAATGGTGGCAGTCTTTTTCAGGAGGAGAAGTCATGAAAATCGGCATCATCGGACTGGCGATCCTAGTCGCGCTCTGCGGGACTGTCAACTTGCAGGCCCAGACGTCGACCGACACCACCGCGCAGGCGAGCATCCTTGGCGGAGGGGCGAATCTACCTCCCCAGCCTGGTCCGCCGCCCAACGCCACGGCTGCCTTCCTCATCGCTGAAGGCAACGCGCTGTTCACGGCCGGCTACTACGACGCCGCTCTCCAGGACTTCCAGCGCGTCGTCAACATCGAGCCGGACAGCTCCACGCTCGTCAGCAAGGGCTGGTACGGCCTCGCCCGCGTCTACATGGCCCAAGGCAACATCGAGCTGGCCAAGACCAGCCTCGAAGAGGTGCTGACGCGCAACAACGACGCCGAGTCGGCCGCCGCTTCTCGCGACATCTACAAGACGCTCAAGACGCAGGCCGATGCCGCCGCGAGCCAAGCCCAGCAGGCGCTGCTCTACTACCAGTGGCGCTACCAGAGCACCTCGTTCTTCAACTTCATCTCGAAGTTCTTCGCCTGGCGAGACAAGAACAACGCCGAGAAGGCGTTCGAGGCGGCCCAGACGACCGCGGCCGCGTTCAATCCGCGCTATCTCATCGCGCCCGTCCAGTCCTACCAGGCCTCCGAGATTGCCACCGGCACCGCCGCCTCCATCGAGCGCGCGGGTCGCCGCCGATTGGCTCATGGCTTCACTCC
>CAZSVK010000311.1:1377-7322 GCA_964610245.1 uncultured bacterium | reverse complement strand
ACTTCGCCCTTGGCGGGGGTTCGGGGGCAGCGCCCCCGATTGGCCACTTCCGGGTGGCGTCGGGCCCGTCTGCGTCGCCGACAGCGCCAGGCCGGCCCAGGTGTGCGGCTGCACGACCTCGAGGTGGTCGAGGCCGGCGGCGCGCAAGCGAGAGGCCAGGTCGGCGCCCGCGGGCGAGGAGGCCGAGCCGTCGAGGTCGACGGTGCTGACGTAAGTGTAGGGCGTCCGTGAGCCTCGCTCGCGCTTGAGCCGCAGGAATTCGAAGAGGTTCTCGACGACCTTCTCGAACCGGCCGCCCTTGCGTACGCGCTCGTAGGAATCGCGATCGAGCCCGTCCATCGAGAAGCCCAGCCAGCGCAGGCCGGCGCCGATGAGAGCCTCTCCGCGGGCCCGGTCGAGCAAGGTCGCGTTGGTGAAGAGCGCCGTCGGCATGCCAGCGGTCGAGGCGTGGTGAATCATGTCCGTCAGGCGGGGGTGCAAGAGCGACTCGCCGCCCAGGTGGAAGTAGACGAGCGGCCGAAACTCCGCCGCCTCGTCGAGCAGCCGTCGTGCCAGCTCGAAGTCCATGAATCCGCGCGGCCTGGCCGAGCCGGTGCCTGTTGGGCAGTGGATGCAGTGCAGGTTGCAGGCGCTGGTCGGTTCGAGCCACAGGTGCGTCGGAGGCGAGCCGAGCACCTCCTGCGCGCGCAGAAAGCCGACGAGCGTGCGCGCCAGGTGCCAGCCGCGGCGGAGGGTGTCGAGCATGGCTGCAGGGATAAGGGGCAAGGGGTAAGGGGTCAGGAGGTCCGCGCCGGTGGACGGTTGCGAGGTGGGCGAGGCGCGAGGGCGCGCTGCGCGGACGGGGGGTGGTCGATCCCTTGGCCGTCTTGCAGGACTCCGCAGCGGCATCCATCATGCCGCAATCTACCACCCGGACCTTCTTCTCTGGCATTCGCGAAGACCGCTGCCGACCCCTAACCGCTAACCCCTGACCCCTAGTAGAATGGACCGGACCCGGGTGCGGCCGTTTCGAGCAGAGGAGAGTGTAGCGTGGGGAACTTCGCGTTGCTGGCGTTGTGTGTGCTCGTGAGCGTCGGGGCGCAGACGCTGCTGAAGGTGGGCGTCGACTCGCTCGGCGGCGTGAAGGGGATCTCTCCGGCCGAGTTGTGGCGGGTGTTCACCCATCCGGTGATCATCGGCGGATTCACCTGCTACTTCCTGGGCAGCTACCTGTGGCTGGCGGTGCTCTCGCGCTTCCCGTTCAGCCGCGCCAACCTGTATTTCAGCGTCAATCACGTGCTCACGCTGGCGATCGCCATCTACTGGTTCGGCGACCGGCTGAGCGCCGTGAACCTCACGGGCGCCGTGATGGTGATCGCCGGCCTCTATCTGGTCTCGCTGCACTGAGGCCGTAGGATCTTGGTTCCGAGCCTCCAGCCTCCAGCCTCCAGCCTTCCCCCCATGCGCATCCTCATGCTGGTCAACGACTTCGGCCCTCCCTGGGACGAGGCCGGCAAGAACAACGCGCTGGAGGTGGCCCGGCAGCTCGCCCATCGTCACGAAGTCTCGGTGCTGGGGCTGGGCGAGGCCGACGATGCATGCCTCGTCGAGGGCTTCCCCGTCGCTCGGATAGCGAGCCCGGGCTATCGCGGAAGTTGGAAACGCCCGCTTTATCTAGCCGGTTACGCCCGCCTGTTGCGTTACGCGTCGCGCCAGGCCTCGGCCTGGGCGAAGAACGCCGTGGCGGCGCCCCCTTGCGCCTCGCCCCCCTCCCGTACCTTCGCCCGCCCCGAGCCTCGAGCCTCCAGCCTCCAGCCTCCAGCCTCCAGCCTCGAGCCTCGAGCCTCGAGCCTCCGGCCTCCCGACGCCCTCGTCTGTTTCTGGGAAACGGCCAGCACCGGCCTGATCGCGGCGCTGGTGCGCGACACGCTGGCGCCGTCGGCCCGGTTGCTGCAGGTCGTCTGGACCGACACCTACCGCTTGCAGCTGGCGCCCCCGCTCGTCTGGCTGAGGGAGCACCTGCCGAACCTGCTGTTCAACAACGGCCTCCTGGCGGGGCTCGCGGGGGTGGCCGTGGATGGGCGCCTGACCACCAGCCTCCACCTGGCATCCAGGCTCGACCGGGTCGCGGGGGTGGGCGCCCACGGGGTCGACGTCGCGCGGTTCCGGCCGCCGGGTGCAAATGGGGACACGTACCTGTCCCCCGACGAAGGGCAGGGGACAGGTACGTGTCCCCCTGTCGTGGGCTACCTGGGCCACGCGACCCACGCCAAGGGGCTCGACCTCCTGTTCGAGGCGATGCGGCCGCTGCTCGACGCGGGCCGGGCCCGCATGCGGGTGGCGCTGAGCGACTCGCCGGAAGCGGCGGCGCTCCGGGCGGCCGGCTTCCCCGGGACGGAGTTCTCCGGCTATGCCGATCCCGCCACCTTCTTCGGCGCCTGCGACGTCGTCGCCGTGCCCCGCCGATCCTCCTATGGCACGGCTAGCTATCCGAACACCGTGCTCGAGGCGATGGCTTGCGGGCGAACCGTGGTCACGACGCGTCAGCCCGGCATCGAGGAACTCGTCGACGACGGCCGCACCGGCTTCCTGGTCGAGCCGGGCGACCCGCTGGCCCTGCGCGCCTGCCTGTCCCGCCTGCTCGAGGACGCCGGCCTGCGCGAACGTGTCGGTCACGCCGCACGCCATCTCGTCGAGCAGCACTTCTCATGGGAGGCTGCGACAGACCCGATCGAGTGGTGGCTGGAGGGGAGTGCAGGGCGGGGCTCCCGCCCTGATGGGGGGGCAGCGGCCTTTCCTCCAGCCTCCAGCCTCCAGCCTCCAGCCTCAGAGCGGGTGAAGCCCGCTCTCGGGGCAACGCCCCCGGCAGGGACTGAGTACAACTCCTGTGACCAAGCGCCTCCCGCTCTCCCCCAACCCTTCGCCTGCACCGTCGTCGTGGCGCGCGATCACTCGGCGCTGCTGGAGGCGGTGCGGCGGCGCGGCCGCAAGGATCTCAACGTCGTCCATCTCGACAGCCACTGCGATCTGCGAGGCTGGGTGCTCGATCGCGCCCGGTCGAGAGGGCGATGGCTGCGGGCGCTGCCGCCTCGGCTGGACGGCGGCAACGTGCTCGGCCATCTGGCGGCCGAAGGCTGGGCGCGACGAATCCTGTGGTGGCATCCGCCCGGCGCCGGACGCGAGGACGACCTGGGCACCTACCTGGAGGCCGACGAGTTGCCGGGCTCGGGGTGGCGGGCGGTCGATGGCGGCGGCGATGACCGCTGGGTCCCTCTGGAGTTCACGGAGACCGACGGGCCTCCGGACCCTGGCTCGATGCCCCCCGTGGTGGACGTCCTGAGTCTCGACTGGGACTTCTTCGCGCCGTATCCGACGCCGCTGGCGCGGGCGGGCGCTTCCGTGAACGCTTTCCTGGCGTGGCTGGAGAGCGCGCGGCCGGTGCCGGATCTCATCTTTCTCTGCTCGTCGCCCGACTACGCCTCGGCTCACCAGCCGCTGTTCGAGATGCTGGCGGGGCGGCTCGGGAAACTCGGTCGGACCCGGCCCTGGTTCCAGGACGAACCCTGGTCGGGGCCGTGGGGCGCCAGCCCGTTCGGACGCGTGATGACCGGGAGCAGAGCGTTTGCCCGGCGATGTCTCATCGGCCTCAAGCGGATGATGGCCGGCAGCGCGCCGCGCGAGAGCGACGGGCGATGAAGGCGGTCGAACTCGAGCAGGGCAACCGTGGCGACTGGGACCGGTACGTCGAGGGGCATCCGGATGCCTGGGTCACCCACGATTCGGGGTGGGCGCTCGAGGTGGTGCAGGCGATGGGGCACCGGCCCAGGTCGCTGATGGCGATCGACGACGACGGGCGGGTGAGGGGAATCCTCCCGCTGGCGGAGCGACGGAGCCTGCTGTTCGGCAGCAGTCTGCTGTCGATTCCCGGGGCGAACTGGGCCGGTGTCGTCTCGGACGCGCCGGAGGCAGCGGCACTTCTCGCGCACGAGGCGCTCCGGCTGGCTGGGCAAGCCGGATTGAGCCAGGTCGAGATCCGGGGCGGCGGCGCGCTGCCTGGACCGTTCGCGTCGGGCGGCCGGTTCTGCCGGTTCCCTATCGAGCTGGAGGCGGGGCGCGTGCCCGAGCCCGACAAGCAGACCCGGCGCCGGCTCCGGCGCTCCGACGAGGCCGGATTGACGGCGGAGTTCGAGACCGGCGGGCTGGAGACGTTCCACCGGGTGTATCTGGAGGCGATGGCGCGGCTGGGCTCTCCGCCCTTTGGCAGGGAGTTCTTCGAGGCGCTGGAGCGAGCGCTGGGGCCGAGGCTGAAGGCGCTGCTCGTGCGCGCCCCGGACGGCGAGGTGGTGGCGGCCGATCTGCTGGCGGTGTGGAAGGGGCTGGCGTCGAGTCTGTTCGCAGGCGCCACCGGGCGGGGCCGGGAACTGCAAGCCGACGTCGTGGCGATCCGGGAGGGGCTCCGGCAAGCCGCGCTCCTCGGCTGCCGGTGCTACGACCTGGGACGCAGCACCGCCGGTTCCGGGGGACAGACGTTCAAGGAGCACTTCGGCGCGAAGGCGGTGCCGCTGGCCTACTGGCGGCATGCGATCGATGGCGGGGCGGCCGCTCCGGAGCTGGATCCCACGCGACCTCACTGGCGGGCGGCCCGGACGGCATGGCGGCTCTTGCCCGCGGGCCTGCAGCAATGGCTGGGGCCTCGGATTGCCCGCCACCTGCTGTGACGAATTGGGGACACACGCATGGACCCAAATCCGAAGGATTCGGGTCCATGCGTGTGTCCCCAACTCTCCTGGAGTATCCTTCCCTTGGAGGATCCTCGATGCCCACAGTGAATGTCCGTCTGTACACCTCGCTCAAGGAGAAGGCCGGGACCGATCGGATGCAGGTCCAGGGAGACAACGTCGCCCAGGCGCTGGCGCGTGTGGCCGAGTCGCTGGACGCCGAGACCCGCGCCACGCTCTTCGCCAAGGATGGGCGAGTGCTCTCCCGCTTCACGCTCTGCCTGAACACGACGTTGCTCGACCCGCGCAAGGTCGATGGAGTGCCGGCCGCGGAGGGCGACGTGCTGCACATCATGCCGCCCATCACGGGAGGCTGAGACGGCGGGCGAGTCACGTATGAGCATCGGGCATCCGATCAAGGCGCGCGGACGGGTCGCCGGCGTGGTGCTGGCCGGGGGAGAATCGAGCCGGATGGGCCGGCCCAAGGCGCTGCTCGAACTGGGCGGCGTCACGTTTCTCGAGCTGATCTGCGCCCGGCTTCGCGAGGCGGGGGCGGGCCAGGTCGTGGTGGTAGCGGGCTCCGCGGCCGAGGCCATCCGGGCCAGCGGCCTGCTGAAGGACGAGACGCTGGTTGTGAATCCGGCACCGCAGCACGGGCAGCTCTCGTCGTTGCAGGTCGGGGTCCGGGCCCTGGACGGGTCGGCGCCCGCGGCGATCGCGTGCCTGGTCGACCACCCCTGCGTGAGCGCCGAGACCTATGCGCGGCTGATCCAGACGTGGCGGTTCAACCCCGGCTCGATCGTGCTGCCGCGCTGCAACGACAAGCATGGCCATCCGCTGGTCATCGACCGCCGCTTCTTCGCGGAGCTGGTGGCGCTGCCCCCGGAGGCCACGATGCGGGCCATCGTGCACCATAACGCTGACGATAAGGTCGCGGTGGTCGTCGAGGACGAGGCGATCCACTGGGACGTCGACACCCCCGAGGACTACGAGCGGCTGCTGGCACGGCAGTCGGGAGTCGGCAGTCGGTAGGCTAGAGCCGAGAGTCGAGAGTCGAGAGTCGGGAGTCGGGAGTCGGGAGTCGGGAGACGGGAGTCGGTAGGCTAGAGCCGAGAGTCGGGAGCAGGCCGATCGGAGGGGCGCCTCGCGTCCGGCGCCTAACCCCTAACCCCTAACCCCCTACCCCCCGACCCCCCCCCCCCACCCCCCTCTCCCCCCTTTGCTGGGACCCGCAGGAACGCGCCCGCC
>CAZSVK010000311.1:0-1367 GCA_964610245.1 uncultured bacterium | reverse complement strand
TGACCCCCCGCCCCTACCTCGCTATCGCCGCTTCGATGGAACCGTAGCGACGCTGCCAGCTCAGAAAGTCGGCAAGCGGGATCACGCCCATCCTGCAGAAGTAATCAAGCCTTCGGAGGATCTCGCCGGCCTTCACGGCGCGCTCCAGATGGTCCTGGTTGCGGGCAAGCAGGTAGAGCGCCTCCCAGTTTCCGGCGTTGCGCGCCAGCAAGCTGTTGAGGGCGACGTTGGCCTCTCCGTCGGCGCCTCGGGCGACGAGATCCCGGCAGGCCTGCAGGGATGGAATCGGCGCCTGGAGGGGCTCGATGCGGATGGTCGCCAGTTGCGCCAGGACCCGTTCGCGCGTCAGGAGCGGGCCGTCTCCGTACAGCCAGAGGTCGGTCTGGTGATCGATTCCGGCGATGTCGAAGTAGAGCCGGACCCTGTAGGAGTTGACCCGGGGCTCGCTCAGCAGGAACCCGCGGGTTCCTTCGAGTAAGAGTTGCTCGATCCGCTCCGGCGGCCTGAGCCCGAGCCAGGCCATCTTCTCGTTGAGGAACATCGCTCCCGAGGAGCAGTTGAGCACGTAGAAAGCGTAGTCGTACTCGCATCCGATGCCCAGGAGTTGACCGGCCATCGGGGCGACGTTGGGATCCTCCGAGAAGGCGGTGGGCCGCGGGAACATGGTCGCAATCGCGCTCAGCACCTCACCTGGCGGCCGGCGGTGGTGATAGGCGAAGATGTTCGACTTGGTATCGCCGAAACAGGCGCTGGTCATCCCCGGCGCCACGCCGATGGAGTAGCCCGAGCAGTGGTATCGAGACCACCCCATGGGAAGCGTGGCGGGGCCGAGGGCGATTCCGCCCGAGACGCGGGCGGCCAGCAGCGGCTCCGGGTAACAGACGTCGAAGACCGCCAGCCGGACGTAGACGAGGCAGGCGCCCAGCACGGCGGCAGGCAGTAGAAACAGGTGGCGCCGGCGGTCGGTCAGGCTCCAGGCCACGTAGGCAAACAGGAGGCAAGCGAGTCCCGGGGCGATCACGTCCGGAGCGCTGCCCCAGTGGAAGTAGAGCGGCGGAATGGTGGCGAGGCGCAACCAGAGCGCCAGCTCGAAGACCCGGGTCCAGAGCGGTTGTCCGTTCGATGCCAGCGCCCCCAGAGCGGCCAGGAGCACCCAGCTTCCCTGCATCACCGGATCCAGCCCTGCGCAGGCCTGTAGCACCGCGTAGGCGCAGAAGATCCAGAAGATGCGATGCGGCCGGGGCAGATTCACGAGGCTAACGATACCTCGGACCGCGGAGTTCCTCCACGCCAGGCCACGGAGCGCCCTGCATGCCAGGGTGTTCGTCCTTTGAAACGCTCCGGGACGCGTGGTATAACGCCCTGAA
>CAZSVK010000310.1:0-7353 GCA_964610245.1 uncultured bacterium | reverse complement strand
GGACCTGCGGCCTTGGCTGGTGACCATTCGCTCGGCCTCGCTACGGCCAGGGTTCTTGGACAGGCTCTTGGCCCCCGGGAGGCTCGAGGCTTGGAGTTCGAGGCTGGAGATCCAGCCTGGGGCTTTGTCGTTACCGGGACTTCCGCACGCGACCTCTGTCGCGGGACGCAACGTCTCGAGGTTCCACGTTGCCCTCGTGCTATAGTGCCGAAGGGCAACTGTCTTGTTCCGCCCGGCGAGCGCTTCGCCTGGGGCCACGCCTGGCGGTTCCTGTCCGTGAAAGGGGACGCAAGACCATGTTCGAACGGTTCAAGAGAATAATCCGGTCCTTCGTCGGTTTCTTCATCGAGCTGGGGGAAGACCCCGAGCTGATCCTCAAGCAGAACATCCGCGACATGGAAGATCAGGTCCCAGCGATGAACAAGAGCATCGCGATGATCAAGGCCAACCAGGTGTTGCTGCAGAAGGAGATGGACCGACTGACGTTGCAGGAGAAGGAGCTGACGGCGAAGATCCAGGCGTCGCTGAAGGCTGGCCGGCGCGACATCGCGCTCAACTTCGCGCAGCAGCTCGAACAGGTGAAGAAAGACATGGCCTCCAGCGAGATGCAGCTGAAGCTGGCCAACGACGCCTCCGAGAAGGCGATGCAGGTCAAGACCGCGTTCATGCGCGAGAAGGAGCGCAAGACCCGCGAGGCGATGACGGTCATCCAGGCCAAGAAGCGCGCCGAGTGGCAGAGCAAGGTCGCCGACGCGATGGAGAGCTTCAAGGTCGGCGGCATGGATTCGAGCCACGACGAGATGGTGCGCCGCCTCGAGCAAGAATCGGCCGAGAAGGAAGCGCGGATGTCGCTGGCGCTCGAGAAGGTCGACGGCGCGGCGTTCGAGATCGAGAAGGAGGCCGAGAAGCTGCAGGCCAACGATCTGTTGAGGCAGTTCGAGCTGCAGATGGGGCTCGCCACCGACGCCATGCCCAGCGCCGCCCCGGCCGAGAAGACCATCGGCCCGGCGGAGCGCGAGAAGGACGATCGGCAGAAGGTCTCGGGCTGAGCCGTTCCGGTCGCCCCAACCCAAACCGCTTCCGATGCCTGGAGGTCAGTCGATGGTCGTCGATCGCAGAGGTCAATTGAAGCCCGGTGGAATCGTCCTGCTCCTGCTGCTCGCGGGAGGCCTGATCCTGGTGGGGTCGTCGAAGCTCAGGGAGCAACTGTTCCCG
This sequence comes from uncultured bacterium, assembly GCA_964610245.1. Taxonomy (GTDB): domain Bacteria; phylum Muiribacteriota; class UBA6191; order JACPRK01; family JACPRK01; genus CAZSVK01. Next base: position 6,138 of record CAZSVK010000310.1, on the reverse strand, counting down.
TCCGCCGCGAAGCCCCAGGCGATCTCGCAGGACGAACTGCGCAAGATCACCGAGGGCCAGCCCACCGAGCCCGCCCAGGCCGCGCAGTCGGCCAACCCGGCCGGCACGTCCGCTCTCGACCAGCCGCTCATTCCCCAGGCGGGCACGCCGCCGCCGGCCGGCACTCCCGCGGCGACCACGGTGGGCGACTACAAGTTCGTCGACAAGCAGGCGGTGAAGAAGCTGGGGTCCGTCGGGTCGTACGCGTTCAAGGACAACACGGTGGTCTTCCCGATCAACATCTGGGGAGGCTGGGCGCCGATCATCGCGGCCAACAACGGCTTCAAGCCGAACAAGAACAGCCTGTTCTTCAAGGAGTTCGGGTTCCAGGTCGACCTGAAGTTGATCGATGACCCGGACGCCGCCAGGGCGGCCTTCGCCTCCGGCCAATCCCACGTGCTGTGGGGCACGCTCGACATGATCGCGCTCTTCGCCGAGGGGCTGTCGAAGGACCCGCGGGTGTTCCCGAAGGTGTTCCAGCAGGTCGACTGGTCCAACGGCGGCGACGGCGTGGTCGTGCGGGCGCACATCACCTCGGCCAACGACCTGAAGGGCAAGACGATCGTGCTGGCGCAGAATTCGCCCTCGCACTACTACATCCTGCGCGTGCTGGCCGACGCGGGCATCTCGCCTGCGGAAGTTAACTTCAAGTTTACCGATACGGCGTTCGGCGCGGCCAAGGCGTTCGTCGACAACTCCGGCATCGACGCGTGCGTCTCGTGGGCCCCCGACATCTACAACATCGTCGACGAAAAGAATGGCGGCAAGAAGGGCGGCGTCAAGGGCGCCCGCCTGCTGACGACGACCCAGGACGCGAACAACATGATCGCCGACGTCTGGGCGGTGCGCACCGACTTCGCCGCGGAGCACCGTGACCTGGTGAAGGGCCTGGCCATCGGTATCTTCAAGGGCATGGAGCTGGCGGCCAAGGACCCGGACAAGGTGGCGGCGCTGATGGCCGACGGGTTCGGGCTGGGCGTCGAGGACTGCAAGAGCATGCTCGGCGACGCGCATCTCACGAACTACGCCGAGAACGTGAAGTTCTTCAAGGACGAGAACTTCGCCGCAAATTTCGATCGCACCTGGAAGGCCGCGAGCTACGTCTACAAGCAGTACGGCGCCGTCGGAGCGCCGGTGCGCCCCGAGGACGTGAAGGACGTCACGATCCTCAACGAGATCGAGCCGCTCTTCAGAGGCTCGAAGGAGCCCGCGGCCCCGAAGTTCTCGCCGCCCTCGAAGTCCGGCCTGAACGTCGAGGCCGACCCTATCCTGACGAAGACGGTGCAGATCCAGTTCGCGCCCAACGCGGCCGACCTCGACTCGAACTACGACGCGACCATCCCGCAGTCGGTCGAGGAGATCGGCCGGCTGGCGGCGAGCTTCGGCGCGGCGCGCATCGTCCTGGAGGGCAACGTCGACACCTCTCGCAAGATGGAAATCGAGCGCGAGGGGCCCCGCGTCTACCAGGACTTCAGCCGCGACGTGAAGGAACTCTCCGAGCGGCGGGCCAAGTCGGTGCGCGATGCGCTGCTGTCCAAGTTCAAGTTCCCCAAGGACAAGATCACCGCCTTCGGAAACGGCTGGGACAACCCGGTCTCCCTGACCGACCACCGGCTCAACCGCCGCGTCGAGGTCAAGGTGCTGCCGCTCGAGTCGAAGTGAGCTTCGGAATCCGAGAGCCTCTCTCCGCCGCGACGGCGCTGCTCATCAGCGCCGCCAGCGTCGTCGTGATGCTCCTGATCTGGGTGGCGATGACCTCGGGCGCCACCGTCGAGGCCCGCTGGATCTCCCCGCTCATCCTGCCGTCTCCGCTGGAGGTGCTCGGCTCGTTCGGGCCGCTGCACTGGCAGAAGGGGCTCACCACCAGCATCGTCTATAGCCTGGCCCGCGTGTCGGCGGGCTTCCTGCTCGCGGCGCTCGTGGCGATCCCGCTCGGCGTCGCGATGGGCTCGTTCACGCAGGTGCGGGCGTTCTTTAGCCCCATCAGCGTCATCGGTGGCTACGTCCCCATCGCCGCCCTCGTGCCGATCACCGTGTCGTGGTTCGGGTTGGGCGAGGAGCAGAAGGTGGCGTTCCTGTTCATCGCCTCGTTCTTCCTGTTGCTCCCGTTGGTCCTCAAATCGATCGGCGACGTCGACGAGATCTACCTGCAGACCGGCTACACGCTCGGGGCGACCCATTGGCAGACCATCCGCCACGTCCTGCTCCCGGTCGCGGCGGCCGACATCTTCGACCATCTGCGCACGCTGTACGGTGTGGGCTGGGGCTACATCATCCTGGCCGAGCTGATCGCCGCCGAACACGGCCTCGGCTACATGATCCAGATCTCGCAGCGCCGCAGCCAGACCGAGGAGGTCTTCGCCATCCTCCTGGTGATCGTGGTCATCGCCATCCTGATCGACCAGATCTTCCGGATGGCCGGCGATTGGCTCTTCCCCTACCGCCGGCGGCCGGAGGTGACCGCCTCATGAGCGAGACCGCGACGCCTCAGCAGAAGGGTCTGACGACCGAGATTCCACGGCCGCCTTCGCGTCTCGACACCCCGCCGGTCGTCGTCTTCGACAACGTCACGAAGCTCTTTCCCACGAAACAGGGCGGATTCTACAAGGCGATCGAGGGCATCAGCTTCGTCATCGACGACCTGCCGGGCAAGGGCGAGTTCATCGCAATGCTGGGCCCGTCCGGTTGCGGCAAGTCGACGGTGCTGCGCATCCTGGCCGGCCTCAAACCGTCCTATCCGCAGACTGCGGGCCGGGTCCTGGTCAAGAACCGTCCGGTCACCGGTCCGGGTCCCGATCGCGGCATGGTCTTCCAGAGCTACAGCTCGTACCCCTGCTACACCGTGCTCGAAAACGTCGCTTTCGGGCTCAAGCTTCAGGGGATGGACCGCGAAGAGCGCGAGGAGGCGGCCCGATACTGGCTCCGGCGCGTGCGCCTGGAGGGCTCGGAGCAGAAGTACCCGCACGAACTCTCCGGCGGCATGCAGCAGCGCGTGGCCCTCGCCCGTACACTGGCGGTCAAGCCGCGCATCATTCTGATGGACGAGCCGTTCGGCGCGCTCGACCGCGTCACACGCTGGGAGATGCAGGACCTGATCGTCGACCTGTGGGCCGACATCGAGGCGACCGTTTTCCTCGTCACTCACGACATCGCCGAGGCGGTGCACCTGGGTGACCGCATCTTCATCTTCTCGCCCTCGCCCGGCCGCCTGCTCGAGGAAGTCCACATCGGCCCCGCCACCGGCCGCGCCGCCGAGGTCCAGCGCGAGGCCGACTTCAACCACCTGGTCAACGAGATCAGCCGCAAGGTCGAGAAGGCGGGGTAACGCCGAGTCGGTCCCTCTCGGGGACAGCGACCCCGGGGCCTCGGGCCTCACGCCGGTTGCGCCAGCACCATCAGCCGCTCGGGCGCAAAACGGATGTCGACCGGCAAGGTCAGCCCGCTGCCGTCGCCGTCGACCTGCACGGGCACGCCGTCGGGACGGTCGAACCGAACTCGCTGGACCTTGAACACCTGCACGTCGTCGCGATCGAGGTGGGTGCCGAGCGTGACGTCCATCGCGAAGCTGAGCGTGGCCGAGCGTCCGCTTCCGCGGAAGAGCACCAGATCGAAGAGCCCGTCGTCGTAGCGGGCCTCGGGCGCGATGCGGTAAGGCCCGCCGTAGTTAGGAATGTTCGAGACCACCGCCAGACTGGCCCGGTGAGTCACGCCGTCGGCCACCACTTCCAGCTCGGGATAGCTGTACATCAGCCACTCGCTGAGCCCCTGCAGGACCACGCCGCCGATGCCGAGTTGCGACTTGATGTCGGTGTCCAGATGCGACATCACCTGTGCGTCCAGGCCCGAGGAGGCCATCATCAGGAAGGGCACCGTCCCGCACAGGCCCACGTCCATCGCCGTGGGCCGTAGTCGGCAGAGAGCTGTCGCGGCTGCCTCCGGGTCGCGCGGGAGGCCGAGCGCCATCGTCAGGACGTTGGTCGTGCCGCCGGGCAGCGGTCCCAGCGCGACCTGCGTGCCGAGCAGACCGGCGCCGGTCTCGCGAAGCGTGCCGTCGCCGCCCAGACCGAAGACGACCTCGACCTTCGGGATGCCGGTCGCTTGGCGAGCCAGTTGCGTGGCGTCGCCCGGACCGCGCGTGGCAACCGCCTCGACGGCAAACCCACCCCGGCGCAGGATCGGCAGCACCGCGTCGACGATGCTCTGCAGCCGCCCCTTGCCGGCTTTCGGGTTGTAGATGAGCACCGCGTGGCGCAACTGCCTGCCGCGTCCTCTGCCGGGCCACCTGGAAGCTCCCGGCCGGACCGTCGCCTCCATCCCGGAGTCTATCATCGAACCCTCATCAAATGATGAACTTGCCGGGGACTCGCTCCGTCATGCCGGTTGTCGTGCCCCTCTTGCTGACCGACCGTCGCCGCGTCGCCGGAACCATCCTCGCCGTGACCCTGCGTGTCCTGGCCTCGGCCGCAGCTCTGGCCCTGGTGGCGCTGTACCCCTACCTGCCCGGCGAGTGGCTCGAGCTGCAGGGCGAACCCCTCCGGGCGCTCGAGTGGTTCCGGTGCACGCCCGCCTGGCTCGTGAGTCACGAGCGGCTCGACGGCCTGCGCGCCGAGGCCGACGTCGAGAGCTTCGAGCAGCGGCTGACGACGGGCGGCGCTCGCGTCCGCTTCGATCCGCTCGTCTGGCGCGTGGCCGGAGCGGTGCGGATGGGCCGGATGGCCGACTCCGCCCGCGCCCGTGCCGGCGAGTTGCTCGGCCGGGAACTGCCGCCCGTGAATGTGCGACTGCCTCGCTGGGAAGACGACTGCCTTCTCGGCGCCTTCGACTACCTGGACGTCAATCTCTCGCCCGCCGCCGCGAGAAACCCGCTCGTGGTCGCGCACGAGGTCGCCCACTTCGCCTGGTTCCACACGCACCTCGCCAGGCTCGGCCTGCCCGTATCCTCCCCCCTGTGGCTCGAGGAGGGGCTGGCCGACTACTCCGCCGCCGAGGCGGCAGGCCCGGCCTTGATGCGGCGGCTCCGTCAAGCGCCCGCGCCTCGCGCCGGTAGCCTCGAGATGCTCGATCGCCAGGTCGGGTTCGACAACGACTACCGGGAGGCCGCCGGCTTCGTGCGATATCTGGTGGAGCGCCGGGGCGTGGCCCCGTTCCGCGCCTTCGTCCGGGCGATGCGGCTCGGGACGCCCACCTGGGAGGCGCTCGGCCGGGGCTTCCGCCAGTGGCCCGAGGACCTGATCGAAGAGTACGCGAGGGAGGGGGTGAAGAGGGGGCGAGGAAGCAGGGGTGGAACTGAGACTCCTCTCGGGGGCCTTGCCCCCGAACCCCTAGTAGGGGCGAAGTCCGCCCCTGGACCCCCCGATGACTGGAGAGAGCTGGCCCCGCGCTCGCAGGCCGGAGTCCTCGGAAGTGCCGCTCAGGCCTCGTCTCCTCTTCTCATTGCCGGGTCCAGGGTGGGGCTCCCACCCTGGCAGGGGTCCGGGGACAGCGTCCCCGGCTCAGATTCGATCTCCGCATCTCCGGCGCTATCCAGACTCGTTCCCACCACCGCTCGCCGGATGCCTCCTCTCGGGTCGACGCTGCTCGTCGTGCTACTGATTGCGGGCGGCTGGGCGGCGGGCCGGCGCTGGCCGGGGCTGGCGGCGGGGCGGGTTCTGCGATGCTGGGCTCCGATGGTGGCGCTGGCGGCGCTTCTGGGGAACCGGCTGCTCTGGGGCGTCGTGGCCGAACAGGCGCCGGCGCTCGCGGGGTTGGACTGGCTGGTGGTGCCGTATCTGTGGCGGCACCGGCTTCTGTGGCTGGGTGACACGCTGCTGCTGGGAGCGGCGGTCTGGTGGTGGGGCGAGCGACGCGGCGAGACGGAGGCGCGCGGACGCATGGCTGGCGGCCTCGGTGGCGGTGCTCTGTCTGCGTGCGGCGTTCGAGGCGCGGTTCTTCCTGCAGGTGATTCCCGGGCGGATGAGCGGGCGGAGCGGGCGCTGGCTTGGCGTGGTGGCCTACTCGCTCTGGGTACTGGGGCTGTCGGCGACGCCGGCCGCCTACCTGACGAGAGTGGCGCTGCTCGTGGCGGCGGGACGGTTTGCGACGCCGGGGGCGGCCCTCGCC
>CAZSVK010000309.1:0-7358 GCA_964610245.1 uncultured bacterium | reverse complement strand
GGCCCGCCGCTCGCATTCCCGCCATCTGCGTCGCGTCCCGCCTCTCGGGTCCGCTATAATCGGCGCCATGACCACCTCCGCGATCCAGCTCAAGACCGAGATCCCAGGCCCCCAGTCGGTTGCCTTGATGAAGCGCCGCGCCGCGGCCGTGCCGCGTGGCCTCACCAACAACCTCCCGCTCTTCATCCGGGAGGGCCACGGCTCGTGCTTGCTGGACGTCGACGGTAACCAGTTCCTGGACTTCGCCGGCGGCATCGGATGCTTGAACGTCGGTCACACGCCCGAGCGCGTCGTCGAGGCGATCAAGCGCCAGTCGGAGCGCTACCTTCACAGCTGCTTCCACGTCACGCCCGGCGAGGTCTACATCTCGCTCGCGGAGCGGATGAACGAGCTGGTCCCCATCAGCGGCAAGAGGAAGACCTTCTTCGTCAACTCGGGCGCCGAGGGCATCGAGAACGCCGTCAAGTGCGCCCGCATCCACACCAAGCGCCAGGGCATCGTGGTCTTCGAGGATGCCTTCCACGGCCGCACTCTGCTGACGATGACGATGACCAGCAAGGTCATGCCCTACAAGCGAGGCTTCGGGCCCTTCGCCCCCGAGGTCTATCGCATGCCCTTCGCCAACTGCTACCGATGCCCCTACGGCCAGGAGTTCGTCGGCTGCGAGCTGACCTGCGCTGAGCAGTTCGAGTCCTTGTTCAAGCGCCACGTCGACCCCGAGTCGGTGGCCGCGTTGGTGGTCGAACCGATCCTGGGCGAGGGCGGGTTCGTCGTGCCGCCTGTCGCGTGGCTCCAGGCCTTGCGCTGTATCACGCGCGAACGCGGCATCGTCCTCATCGCCGACGAGGTGCAGGCGGGCATCGGCCGCACCGGCCGCCTGTTCGCCAGCGAGCTGTTCGATCTCGATCCCGACATCCTCGTCTCGGCCAAATCGATCGCCGGTGGTCTGCCCCTGGCCGCCGTCACGGGTCGCGCCGAGATCATGGACGCCGCCCACGTGGGCGGGCTGGGCAGCACCTACGGGGGCAATCCCGTCGCCTGCGCCGCGGCGCTCGCGGCCCTCGAAACGCTCGAGCGCGACGGCCTCTGCGCCCGCGCCGAGGTCATCGGGAAACACGTCAGCGACTGGGCCACGAACCTCGCCGGTTCGATCGAGCTCATCGGCAACGTCCGTCACGCCGGCGCCATGATCGGCATCGAGCTGGTCACCGACCGGCAGCGCAAGACCCCCGCCAAGGAGCAGGCGCAGGCCATCCAGAAGACCTGCTACGAGCACGGTCTGATCGTTCTGACCGCCAGCACGCTCGGCAACGTCCTGCGCTTGCTGATGCCGCTGGTGATCACCGATGGCGAGCTGGCCGAGGGGTTGGACGTGCTGGGCAAGGCTCTGAAAAGCGTCGCAGACTGATCGACTACTCGTGAAGATCGTCTAGAGACGCGAGGATTCGACAGGGGAACGAGATTGACCAATCACAGAGGCACAGAGACACAGAGACACGGAGAGAGAGTTGATCTGATGAGGGCCACCTACTTCTCTGTGTCTCTGTGCCTCTGTGATACCTGTCCCGACTTACGGGCAGACGCCCGGGTTCCGCTACCTCGTTCTTGGCCCCAGCAGCGCCTCGACGATGATCCGCAACTGCTCGTAGGTCGCGGCGCGGAAGTCGGGCTCGGGACCGGGCCTCGAGCGGGTTCCCGCGGCGGTCAGCAGTAGCGTGCGCATCCCGGCGGCGTGCGCCCCGGCGACGTCGCAGTCGATCCGGTCGCCGACGTGCAGCGCCTCGGCCGGCGCGACGCCGAACCTGCGGCAGGCGCTCAGGAACAGCTCCGGGCGCGGCTTGAGCGCATCCACGTCTTCTGAAGAGAGCAGCACGTCCCAGCCGCAATCGTCGAGCCCCATCGCCCGTAGCTTGGCCTCTACCGGGTAGTCGGAGAGCACACCCAGCTTCAGCTTTCGCGCCTTCAGGGAGGCCAGCGTCTCGCGGACGCCGGGGAAGACGTGGGCGGCGGCGCCCTCGAACGAGTTGTCGTAGATCAGCTCGTCGACGACCTCGCGGACGAAGCTCTCGTCATAACCACAGAGTTCAGCGGCGAGCCGGAACTGCCGGTCGTGGAGGCCCGGCTGGGGCTCCTGCGGTCGCAGCCGATCGCGCGCACCCTGGAAGGACCGTGCGGCCCTCACCGCCCGGAACAGCCACACCGGCCCGCGCGGGAGGTGCGCGAAGAACCAGTCCCTGAGCAGCTGGCGGATGTACGGCCCGTTGGCGAACAGCGTACCGTCCAGGTCGAATGTGACCAGTCGCAGCACTTCAGGGGGCCATCTCCTCGCCGGCGGGAGTCTGCAGCGCGTCCCGCGACGACGCCGCGAGCCTCGTGACCGGTTTGCGGGCCGCGGAGCGCAAGCTCTGCAGCTCCCTGAGGGTCTGCTGGCGCGACTCCTCCTGCGCGTCCGCTGCGTTCACGGTGGGAGCGGGACTCTGACGCTTGCCGCGGGAGGCCGAGCCGGTCTTCGACGGCGAACCGGCGCTCACTCGCACGGCGGCCTGGAGCGGTTCGAGCTTGCCTCGGGGGGCCTGCGCGGCGAGCGGCTGGGCGATCAGCCACTTGCCGGGCGCCGAGGGCGCCTTCTCGCGGGCCGCCTTCGTGACGGCGTCGGAGGTCGCGACACGAGCCGCGGCCGCCTCCTTCGCGGCGCGCCGCGGGGTCACGTAAACGTCGCCGTCAGAGTCGACGCGGGCGGCCCGGAGCGCGGCGTCGCTGCCCTCCAGGTCGGTCAAGGTCAGTTGCTGCGGCGTCAGGGCCGGGCTCGGGGCGGCCGGGTCCGCCGGCAGGCCCTTGGCGGCCGGCTGGAGCGAGGCCTCGACCTCGGGGAAGGCCGGCGCGACGGGGCCGTTCTCGTGCGTTGCCGGGACGGCGGCCTGCTGGTCCGAGGCCGCGCGGGCCGGGGCCTGCGTGGCGGGCGCGGGCGCGCGGGCGGGTTCGGGCGCGACGCTGGCCCGATCGTCGAAGATGGCGTCGGTCACGGCTGGCGGCACCGGGCGCGGCGAGGTCGGTGCGGTGCGCCTCGAGGCGGGCCGGGGGGCGGTGCCGGAGACTGCCTGCCGCGCGGCGCCAGGCCGGCGCGCGAACGTCGGTTCCTCCGAGTCGGAGTCGGGAGCGGCCGAGGTGATGTTCCCAGCGGTGGGGCGCGCCGGCGCGATCGCGGTTTCGGCGGCGGGCGCCGGCGCCTGGGCCCTGGCGGGCCGCGGCTTTGCGGGGGCTGCCTTCGGAGTGGCGGGGCGCTTCGCCGGCGGCGGAGCGACCGGCTCGGGAACCGGCGGCACGTCGGGCACGCTCGGAGCGGCGGCCGGGGCCGAGCGGCGCGCGGGCGAGGCCTGTCCTCGGGACCATCGAGCGCCGCCCGAGAGTCTGCGGATGCGGGTGCGAACATCGCGCAGGTCCGCGGCCGAGACCTTCGCCGGGGCTTGTTTCTCTTCCTCGCCGAGCAGGCCCGAGAGGGCGTCGCGCAGATTGTCGGCGCGGCTATCGACGGGGCAGTGGCCGATGCTGGCCAGGCGCCGGTTGGCGCAGGGCTGCTCGCCGTCACGCGGCGGTTCGGGCAGATCGTCGGGAACGAGGCGGGGGTCCTGCTCGGCGAGCAGGTCGTCGTACTTGACGTCGAAGAAGAGGACGTCGCCGCCCTTGGCGGCCACCTCGGCGGTGAGGGCGTTGCGGAGCACCTGGGCCTCGATGCCCGGGGGCGGGGACGGCGGCAACCCCTTGCGGGCCTTGGCCGCGGCCTTCTTGCTGCCGCTGGCACCCCAGAGGTTGTCCATCTTGATGCGGTAGGCGCCGGTCTCGAGCAGCAGCGAGGCGTCGCGGCGGCCCTTGAAGATCGACATCGGGCCCGAGCGGAGGACCTTGCCGGACGTGAGTTCCTGGACGGTCAGGTCGATCAGATCGGAGGTCTCCGCGAGGTCGTGCTCGGTGTCGTACCAGAGCTGACCGTTCCTGCGGAAGACCAGCCTCGAAAAGCTGAAGTTCAGATCGGTCGAGCGGCCGCGCTCCAGGATCAGGCCGGGGTGGCGGAACACCAGGTCGGTGCCGGGCTCCTTGAGTTCGAGGGTGTAGCGGCCGGCGGGCAGCTCGAGCAGCTCGGGCATGCCTCCGCCGAGCGGGGCGCCGTAGCCGTCGCGGGTGGTGCGGCCCTCTCGGACCGCCTTGCCCTTGCCGTCCCTGAGCGCGAATTCCAGCTCGGCGAACGTGTCCCGGCCGGCTCGCGTGTAGATGCGCAGCCGGGCATAGCCGTCCTTCCAGGACTCGGCGCGCGAGAGCGTGAGGCTGCTCACGGGGGTCCTCGCGCGGGTGTGATAGCGGAACGGCCCGGCCCCGGTGCGGCCCTTGAAATCGACCTTCACCAGGCCGCCGCGGGCGAGGCGATCTTCCTTGATGCAGGGAGACTGATAGATGGCCTGGAAGCAGCTGTCGAAGCTCGAGGCGAGGTCGGCGAAGAGCGCGCGGAGCGAGGCCGCGCGCGGCGCCGCGAGGAAGCGGCCGCCGGTCTCCTCGGCCAGCAGCGATAGCACTTCGGCATCGGCCCTGGGGCCCACGCCGACGGTGTAGATGCTGATGCCGTGGGCGCGGGCCGCCCGGACGATGCGCTCGAGGCAGCGGCCCGACAGGCGGCGCGTGCGGTACGGGAAATCCTGCTCGTGGCCGTCGCTGACGACCACGACCACCTGCCGTCCGATGCCCCGGGACGACTCCTGCATGGCCGCGCCGATGCCGTCGTACAGCGCCGAGCCGCCATAGGCCTTGAGGCTGGCGATGGCGTCCTTCATCAGGCGCTTGTCGCTGGTGAGCTGCTGCAGCGGCCGGATCACGCGGCCGAAGCCGACCACCGCCATCTCGTCGTACGGGGCGAGCTGGTCGGCGAGATAGCCGGCCGCTTCCTTGAGATAGCCGAGGGTGGGGTCTTCGCTGCCGCTGTCGTCGACGACCAGGCCGATGCTGACCCCGGAGCGGTAGGGCTTCACCTCGAGGTCTCGGATGACCACCTCTTCCTCGATGAGTTGCACGTTGGCCGCCGACAGCTTGCGAAACGGCAGCTTCTCGGGGCTGCGCAGGTCGAAGATCGCGCGGACGCGCGGGAACTCGTCGGTCTCGACCTTGCGGACGAAGACGTGGAGGCCCTCGGCCCGGGCGGCGCCGGGCAGGCAGGCCAGAACGGCCACGAACAGCGCGGCAAGCCGCAGCGCGGCAAGCCGCAGGGCGGCAGGCCGCGGGAAGGCCGGGTGGAGCGAGGCTCGCCCCGGCAGCACCGGAGAGGTCGTGGGTTGCATGGGGCGGCCGCCTACTCGATGTCGAGCTTCTGGTTGGGGAAGTGGCGCTTGAGGAGGTTGTCGGTCTTCACGGCGTACTTCTCGGCGTAGTAGGCCAGGGACGGATCCTGGGTGGCCTGCTGCACTCGCGAGAAGTAGAGCTTGGCCTCTTCGAGACGGTCGGCCTCCAGGAACGACTTGCCCTTCTTGAACGCCTCCCAGGCCTCGCGCTCGTCCATGATGACGACGACGTTAGGATTGCGCTGGAGCGCGCCCTCGTACAGGCGCCAGACCGAGTCGTCCCGGGGGTTGAGCTTCACCGCCTGCTGCAGCAGGCGCGAGGCGTTCTCGAACTCGCCGGCCTTCAGATATTGCTGGCCGCGGCGGATCAGATCGCCCACCGCCTTGCCGCGCTCGAGCGCGTCGCGGTGCTTGGTCCAGGCCTCCTGGCTGTCGGGGTCCTTCTTCAGGGCGATCTTGTAGGCCTCGGCGGCGAGACCGAAGCGGTACTGCTTCGCGTAGTCGTCGCCCTCCTGGAGGTAGTCTCCGGCGGACTTGAGATGCTGCTGGTACCGGTCGAGCGCGAGCGACGGCGCGGTGAGTACCGCCAGCGCCAGCGCCAACAGGGTGCAGGTCTTCACGTTGAGGTTCATATCGTCCTTCTCCGCGTTCGCCGCCGCCGGGCGCCGCTCACGGCGCCACGTCCACACGTACAAAGCTCCTGGCCGACGAGTTGTGCACCGACTTGGCCTGAATCTCGAGCAGCGCCATCTGCCCGTGCTGCACGTCGGAGGGCACCCGCACGTACAGCGTCACCTGGGTGTCGTGGCCCGGATCCAGCGTTACCCGGTTGCGGGATAGCCGGCCCCAGGTGCGCCGCTTGCCCGCCAGGAACAGCGCGAACTCCTCGCGCACGGTACCCGTGTTCAGGATACTCAGCCGGGCGATCAGGAGACCGGGCGAGCGCCGCACGTCCTCCGGGAACAGGCGCAGCTTCACGGCGTACTGTGGCGCCACCACCAGGTCGGCGTGGGCCTTCACGATCTGGCCCCCCAGGGTGTCGTAGCCCGCGATGCCGACCGGCACCACCTGGCCCGGATGGAAGTCCAGTCCAGCCGGCAGGGTCACCTCGCCGGGCATCTGCAGCTCGGCCTCGGGCTCCATCCTCTGGACCGGCACTTCGTCGAAGGCAAGCGCCTCGGGCAGCGGATTGCGAGGGTCGCGCTTGAAGCCCAGCTCGATCGGGTCTTCCGAGCGGTTGGTCGCGACGAACACCACCTCGCGGACCTGGCCCGGCGCGATGAGGATGCGCGGCTCCAGAGGCCTCAGGGCGACCTGGTCTCCGCCCCCCTTGATGAGCGTCAGCGTTGCGGTCGTGACGACCTCGGGGTGGTTGGCGCTGGTCATCTTCACCCCCACGTGAGCGAAGGCGCCGCCCTCCGCGAACCGCGGCGGCGAGGCCCTGAACGCCAGCTTTGCGCTCGGGCACTCGGGGGTCAGCGCCAGGTGGTTGACCGGGAAGTCGACGAACCAGCCCTCGGCCGGCTCGTTGACGGCGAAGTCGTAGGTGTCGCTCTCGTTGCCGCGGTTCTCGACCGTCAGGAAGTACTCGGACTGGCCCGGCTTCAAGCGGTAGGTGAAGACCTGCCCCCGGTTGATCACCGGCTCCGAGCGGAACACGGTGAGGCCGGTGAAGCTCGTGCGCACGCGCACCCGGTGCGGGTCGGTCAGCTCGTCCTCGTAGCCGAACGCCACCTGCCAGTCGACTGCGCCCGACGCCTTGGCGGTGAGCGGTGCCGTGACCTTGAGCATGACCTCTTCCTCGCGGCCGGGCAGGAGCACCAGCCGCTCGGGCATCACGCGGGCGATGAAGTCGCGCGGCACGCGGTTGACGACGCGGCCCTTCACGCCACGGCGCGTGTGGCCCTCGTGGCGCACCAGGAACCGGTAGGTGGCCACCTGACCCGGGTAGATCTGGTCCTCGGAGTCGAGCGCCTTCACGAACAGGCGATCCGGCTGGTCCCAGTCGGGGCCGGGCACGTCCAGCAGCCGGCCCTC
>CAZSVK010000308.1:0-7364 GCA_964610245.1 uncultured bacterium | reverse complement strand
GTGATGTCCAGGTCCTGCAGAGCCACCGGCGCCACCGACAGCATCTGCATCGGGATCGGCAGCACGCCCAGCTTCCGGATGTGCTGGGCCAGGTTGAGGTTCTGGAACGTATCGAGCGTGTTGTACGGCTTGCCGAGCACGACGAACGCTCGCTTCAGCTCCGACGCCAGCACCTCCTGGCCTCGCGCCCGGAGCCTGGCGAGGAACTCTTCCTGCGCGCGGAACGCTTCGTCCAGCGCCTGGTCGATCCGCGTCTCCAAGAGCCCGTAAGCCCCGAGTCTCCCGCAGAGTTCCTGCACCAGCTTGTGCCTCGACGAGGTGAACGACACCGCCGGGATCACCACCCGGCCGGTCGCGAACGTGGCCACCATGTAGCCGACGCACTCCTCGAACGGGCACAGTCGGCTCTTCTCGTCGGCGTAGTCGAGGATGTCGAGGATCGAGGGCAGGAAGACGAAATCGACGTCCTCACGCGCGAGGAGGGCGGTCACGTGTCCGTAGGCCAGCTTGATCGGCAGGCAGGTCTCCGCGGTGAGCCGCTTGATTCCCTGCTCGAGGAGCTGCATGTTGCTGCGCTCCGAGAGGACGACCCGGAAGCCCAGGCCCCTGAGCAGCGTGGCCCAGAACGGGAACAGGTCGTACATCATCAGGGCCCGCGGGATGCCGGCCGTACCCAGTTCGCCCACGCCGCTCGCGGCGCCCGCGCCCCCGGCGTACGACTCCAGCAACTCCTCGATCTCGGAGAACAGATCGGGCAGGTCTCGGCCCGCGTCGCTCGTCTGCCGGCTCGTGTACTTCTCGCACACGTCGCCGAAGTAGGCGGTCTCCTGGCCCAGGCCGATCCGCGAGACGCGGCACATGTTGGAGCACGCCTTGCACTCCAAGGTCCGCACCTCCACGGAGTCCATCGCCTGCAGGCCCCGGAACCGGCTGGCGGCCCCCTGTAGATGCTCGCGCGCGGCCAGCGCCGCTCCCACGGCGCCCGAGATCCGGTTGAACGGATGGACCGAGACCCGCTTGCCCAGGATCCGCTCGAACGCCGCGACGACCGCCCGGTTGGAGGCCACTCCGCCCTGGAACACGACCTGTTCGCCGATGGGCCGGCCGGCCACGACGCGTTCCAGGTAGTTCCTGGCGACGCTGTAGGCCAGGCCGGCCAGGATGTCGGGGAGGGGCACGCCTTCCTGCCTTGCCCCGACCACTTCGTTGTCCATGAAGACCGTGCACTGGCTGCCCAGTTCGGTGGGGTTGGTCGAGGCCAGTGCGAGCCGGGCGAACTCCTCTTCGATCGAGATGCCCAGGGTCTCGCTCTGCTCTTCCAGGAACGAGCCGGTGCCCGCCGCACAGACCTTGTTCATCACGAAGTCCGACAGCCGCCCCTCGCGCACCGAGACGTACTTCGAATCCTGCCCCCCGATCTCGAAGATCGTGTCGACCGCGGGAAACAGGTGCCGGGCGCCGAGGAGCTGGCAGGTGATCTCGTTCTTCACGACGTCCGCGCCCAGGAGCTGGCCGGCCAGATGCCGCCCGCTGCCGGTGGTCCCCACTCCCAGCACGCGCAGCCCGTCGCCCACCTTCTCCCGCAGCAGGCGCAGGCTCTCGCCGACCACGCTCACCGGGTCCCCGCGCGTTCTCAAGTAGGTGCTGCCCAGCACCTCGCCCGCGGGCGACAGCAGGCACAGGTCGGTCGACACGGAGCCCACGTCCACGCCGAGGAAGGCCTCGACGAGTCCGGCGGACGGGAGCGCGGGCTCCATCCCGCCCGCGGTCCCGGCAGCGCACAGGGCCGCGAGCCCGCTCGGGCCGGTGGTTCGACCTCCGCGGAAGCCGCCGGCCTGTTCGAGCACCTCCCGCGGCATGCATTCGGAGCCGGTCTGCAGGGCCGCCAGGGCGACCCCGTGCGAGGCGAAGAACTGCGGCGCCTCGACCTCGAAGAGTTGCTCAGCCGAGAGTGCGAAGACCTCCAGGAAGGCCCGGTAGAGGCCCGGGTTGAGCGCGCCTCCGCCCAGGAAGAGGGCCGGCGTGGCCAGCTCCCGCCCTCGCAGCAAGGTGGCCCGGAAGTTCCGGGCCAGGGCCAGGCACAGGCCATAGGCGATCTCGGCCGGGGGCGTGCCCTTCTGCTGCTGGTGGATCATGTCCGACTTGGCGAACACGGCGCACCGGCCCGCAATGCAAGCCCCGCCCTGGGCCCCGGCCGCCATCGTGGCGAGCTGTCCGAGGTCCATCTTCATCCGGCCGGCCTGCTGCTCGAGGAACGCCCCGGACCCGGCCGCGCACTGGTCGTTGAGCGAGAACGACTCCAGCTCGCCGCCCGGTCCCAGCTTCATCCACTTCGACTGGTGGCCCCCCATCTCGATGATGCCCACCGCCGCCGGGAAAAGGCGGGCCACGGCCCGCGCCGACGCGACCAGATCGTTCTCGAGGACCGCGGCGGAGAGGCCGGCGAAGGCCTTCTTGCCGCTGCCGGTGACGCCGAGCCGCACCGGTCCCTTCACGCCCTCGAGCAGCTCGGTCGCCAGCTGGCGGACGCAGCCCGCGAGCGGGCCCTCGAGAGGTGTCGCCAGCTGCTTCGAGACCCGGCCGAGGCGATCGAGGAGCGTGCCCTTCAGCGCCACCGAGCCCAGGTCGAGCCCCAGGGCGGTCGCGGCGGGCCGCCGGGCGCTCTCGCTCATCGGGAGCCGTCCGTGGTTGGCCGGGCACGACGGGAATCGCCAGGAGGAAGCGCCGCCGGGCGGGAGGGAAGGGCCATCACGCGGCGCATCATAGCAGGCCGCTCCGAGGCGCCCCCCCGCGGTGTGAAATAGGATCTGTCATCTGGTGCATAATTGGGGAGACATGAGACCGCACCGACTTCTCCCGCTCCTCGTCGTCCTCCTCTTCACGTTGTGCCCGGCGCGCGCCCGCGGACAAGAGACCGCGCCCTTCCCGGCGATGGAGTACGTCGAGCTGGGCGGGCAGCCCGGCCCCCATTTCCGCCTCTCGAGGCTGATCCTGGGGACGGATCACCTGGGCAACATGCCCGACCGGCAGACGCGCGAGATCCTCGACGAGGCGGTGCGGCTGGGCATCAACGCCTTCGACACGGCCCCCATCTACACCGACTCGATCGAGATCCGTCTGGGGGCGTGGCTCGCGTCGCGGGACAGCGCCGGCCTGCACGTGATCACCAAGGGCGGTTTCCCGCGGGATATCGGACCGGGAACCTACTCCAGCCGGCTCGAGGGGCCGAAGGCGCAGCTCGCGGCGAACGTGCTCTGGGAACTCCAGAAGTCGCGCGCCAAGTTCGAGCGCCCCTTCGCCGTCTACCTGATGCACCGCGACGACGCGGACTTCCGCGACTACCGCCGGCTCGACCGGCCGCAGACGCCGGTCCGAACGATCCTGGAGGCGCTCGCCGACCCGCTCCTGCGGAAGCACCACGGCCTGCTGGGCGTCTCCAACTGGGAAACCTCGCGGGTCGAGGAGGCCCAGCGCGTGGCGGCGGAGTCTCCGGAGCTGCCGCGGCCCGTCTGCAACAGCCCGTACTTCTCGCTGCTCGAGATGGGCCCCGTGCCCATCCACTGCGGCGGGGTGCAGGTCACGCACGAGCAGATGCTCGATCCGGAGTTCCAGCGCGGCGTCAAGCTCATGACTTACTCGCCGCTGGGAGGCTTCTCGATCTTCTCGCGCGGGTGGGCCGCCGCGAAGCGTCACGCCCTCGAGTTGAAGCGCGAGCACGATCGCTACTGGGGGCACGTGCATGACGCGATCTTCCACGAGGCCAATGCGCGGCGGTACGAGCGGGCCCTCGAGTTCACGCGGACGTTCAACGCCCGAAACGGCACCGCCTTCACGGCCGACCAGGTCGCCAACGCCTACGTCCTGGCCCATCCCCGATCCGACTTCCTCCTGATCGGGCCACGGTCGATCGAGCAGCTCCACCGGACCGTCCGGGCGCTGGAGCTGTCGAAGCGCCTCACGCCGGCCGACCTCGACTTCCTCCACGGGGACCGGTCAGCCCGCGGGCCGGAACTCCCGGAAGACGCATGGCGCGGTACATTGTGGGAGTGTTGAAGCCACCCGCTCGCCACCGCCTCGCGTGGTCCCGCTGCGTGGCCCTGGCCCTGCTGCCGGCAGTCCTCGCCAGCCCTCGAGCCCTGGCCCAGCCCTCGCCGGCGGCGGCCGCCCGCGCTCCGGCGACGCCTGCTGCGACAGTCTCCCTGACGGTCCGACGGCCAGGCTCGCCCGAGCCGGCGTCGGCCCTCACCGCGGGTTCGCCCTTCCAGCTCGTGCTGCGCGTGGAGGCGCTCGAGCGCTTCCCCGCGCCGGGCGAGGAGCTGCAGGTCATCTTCCCGCTCTACCTCAGGTTCCGCGGGGCTTCGGCGCCCCAGGGGGCCTTCCCGGATCGGCCCGGTTACACCCGGCTGGTCCGCGACCCCGGTGGCATAACTTTGTCGTTCATGCATCCGGAGGTGGGCCTTCCCCCCTCGATGGGAAACGCGCCTTCCCGGTTCAGGCTCCTCTTCGCCCGGCCGCTCCGTCGGGGAGAGGCTCTCGAGGTCGTGTACGGACACGGTGACGCCGGCGCCGCGCTGGCCCAGGAACTTGCCGTCTCGCCCGCCGTTCCGGGCTACAAGCCCTTCGTCTGCCAGAGAGTCTCGGCCTCGGGCCTGCCGATGGAGGTGCTGGCCACGGCGCGACCGGCGGTGCTGCCGAGTGTGGCGGCGCGGCTGGAGGTCCTCGCTCCGTCCACGGTGCGTCCGGCAGAACCGTTTGCCCTGCGCGTGGCCGCACGGGATCGGTTCGGCAATCAAGCAACCGGATTCAACGGGGTCGTCGAGTTCAAATGCCCGGGACCGCTGACGCCTCCCCCAGCCGTGCGGCTGGCGCAGGAGGGCCAGGCGCTCGAGGTCGCCGCGGGGGCCGTGGCGAGAGCGCCCGGCGTCTTCCGCATCCAGGCGTCGTCGGCCGGCCCGCCGGCGCTCGAGGGGCGCAGCAATCCGGTGCTGGCCCGCACCAGCGGTCCCGCGGTCTTCTTCGGCGATCTCCACGTCCACTCGGGCGAGGTCTCGGCCGACGCCTACGGCAGCATGCAGGGCGTCTTCGAGTGGGCCCGCGACGTCGCAGGTCTCGATTTCGTGGCCAAGTCGGACCACTCCGACGAGGTGTCGCCCCAGCAGTGGGCCCGCACCCGCGAGCTGGTCGCGAGATTCGACGAGCCCGGCCGCTTCGCCGCCTTCCTGGGTTTCGAGTGGACCCCCGCCCGCAGCTGGGGACACCGGTCGGTTGTGTTCCCCGGCGACGAGGGCGAACTCTCGCCGGCCGCCAACCCGCCGAGCGACACGCCCGAGCGCCTGTGGGCCGCGCTCGCGCGCCACGGCGGATTGGCCGTTCCGCACCTGCCGAGCGCCGAGCCTCTCAACCATCATCGTTACGACTGGTCCCGGCACGACGCCGCGACCGAACCGGTGGTCGAGATCTACAGCCAGTGGGGCCCGGAGCGCGATCGGCTTACGGCCCGGGATGCCGAGACCAACCCGCAGGGAGTACAGCGGGCGCTCACCCTGGGCTACCACCTCGGGTTCGTGGCCGGCAGCGACAACCACGCGGGCCTGGCGGGGCGCACCGGGGGCCTCGCGGGCGTGCTCGCCGACAGACTCGATCGGGCCTCCATCTTCAGGGCAGTGCAGGCCCGCAGGACCTTCGGCACGACCGGCCAGCGCATCCTGGTCGGCCTGCGGACCCCGGATGCCGCGGCCGGCTCGGTCTCGTCGTCGACCAGCGGCGCCGTGAATCTCCACGTCTGGGCCCACGGGACGGGGCCGCTGGAACGTCTCGAACTGGTTCGCGGCTTCAAGGGCGCCCCGCTCCCGCTTCCGGTCGTGGCTGCCTTCCCGGCGGAGGGCCGGGAAGACGTCGAGTTTGCCTGGCAGGATCCCGCCCCGCTGCGAGAGGCCTTCTACTACTTGCGCGTCCATCAGCAGGACGGCGCCCGGGCCTGGTCCAGTCCGGTCTGGTTGAACCGTCCCGCCGAGGCGGCTGCCTCGACAGCCTGGACGACCCTCCCGGCACCCGCCGGCTGGGAGGCCGGCACCGCCTTCGTCCCGTCGCCGGACACCGTGTCGCTCCACGCCTGCGAGAGTGGTTTCGAACTCCGGACGGCGCTGGGGCCGTCCGCCGTTACCCCCGGGCAGGCGGCTACCCGGTACTTCTGGGCTCGAAGCGCTCCCTTCGAGTTGGCCCAGGGCCGCCATCGGTTGCGCTATCGGCTGACCTCGCGACTTCCCGCCTACACGGGCTGCCTGACGATCGATTCGGCCCAGGTGAATGCGGGATATGCGGAGCTGCTCGGAACGCCGGCAGCCGAGGCCACGTGCCGGAGCGACCGCGAGTTCGTCATCCGCCCGCACTCGGGCCCGGTGCGCCTGCTGTTCTACTTCATGCCGGCGTCCAACCGGTATCGCCTCGAAGGGTTCGCCCTCAAGGCGGCCGGATCCCGCTGAGCCGAGCACCGGCGCGGCCGGCACCTTCCGGCCTCCGGGAGGGCGCGTCTATTATGCTGAGCGGCGGGTGATGGAGTGAGGCTTCTCGGGTCAGTTCTGCTGCTATCCCTGGCGGTCGTGGCGAGTTCGGCCGTTGCTTCCGGACAGGTCCGGAGCGCCGGGCCGCCGAACGTTGTCTACTTCCTCGTCGACACGCTCCGGGCTGACCGGGTGGGCGCCTACGGATGCCCTCGCGCCACCTCGCCCTCCATCGACGCGCTCGCCTCGAGCGGCACTCCCTTCGAGACTGGGACCGAGACGCCCCGGCCGCGGCCTGGAGTGGAGTTGCCGGTCGGACCCGGCGGGTTGGCCTACCGGCTGCCGCCCCTCCAGCGCCGGCTCTCGGCGGCCGATGCCCGTCACCTCGTCGCGCACTACGACGGGGCGGTGACCTACTCCGATCTGTGGATAGGTCTCTTCCTGGAGGAGATGGGCCGCCGGGGGCTCCGGGACAACACCCTCTTCGCGGTGTCCGGGGATCATGGCGAGAGCCTGGGGGAACACGGCCGCTACGAACACGGCTACCACCTGTTCGACGTCAATCTTCACGTTCCGCTGGTCCTGAGCGGCCCCGGAGTCCCCGCCGGCAAGAAGCGATCTCGCTCCTGGCCGAGCTGGCCCGCGCCCCGTTTGTCTCCGGTGGCCGAACAGGTCCCTCGACCGAGCCGGCGCCCCTGACCCAGCTGGAGATCGAGGGGATCGCCTGGCAGCTGGCCTACCGCAACGAGTTCGCCCTGGCCCAGCCCTGGCTCCGGCGTGCAGCGTCCCGACGGCTCGATCGCATCCTGTTGCCTCTGGCGCTCCAGGCCGAGAAGACGGGTCGAGTCGAGTTCGCGCGGCGTG
>CAZSVK010000307.1:7039-7405 GCA_964610245.1 uncultured bacterium | reverse complement strand
CGGTGTCGCCCGAGTTGCCGATCGTCACGGAGGCCTGGAACACCTGGCCCGCCCGCGCGCTCGCGGGGGCCGACAGCGACTCGACCGCGAGGACCGCGGGCCTCGACACCTCCAGACCAGGCGTCAGACCTTGGGTCAGGTTCACAGGCCCCCCCCCTGGACTTTCGTTCCCAATGACCTCGAGGGTCCCTAGCTGCATGCCCAGTCCGGCGTCGGCGCTCACCGCAACGTGGAAGACGAACGTCTGGGTGTCGCTCGCGGCGAGAGAGGTCGGATTTCTGGGATCCGGCGTGGCCAGCAGGCCGGACGGAGTCAGCCCCTGCAGCGACCCGGTGGCGCCCGCGGCCGCCGACGCCGGAGTACCGG
>CAZSVK010000307.1:0-6946 GCA_964610245.1 uncultured bacterium | reverse complement strand
CTTGTTCGGCAGACCGAACGAAGTGAAGGTGAGGTTCACGAAGCTGAGGTCGATCGCGGCGGTGCCATGGTTGGTCAACGGCACGCTCGCCTGGAACATCTGGTTCAGCACCACCCGCTGCGGCGCTTGCAGGCCGCCTGCCGACAAGGATGGCTGGGCCAGGGCCGGCCGCGGCAGGCACGCCAGCAGCGCCAAGAGCGAGGCCAGCCAGGAGCACCGGGCTCGACGACCGTCATGGACAGCGGCTGGATGGAACACGAAACTCCTCCTTGTGGCTGACGAGTGAGATTTTCGATGCCCAAGTGTACGGTGCCGCGGGGCCGGCCGCAACGGTCGAGTGCGCTGTTTTGGTCAGCGGGGGAGGGGGAAGGAACCACGAAGGCGCCGGGTCACGAAGGAGGCACGAAGGGCCGGGTGGCGTGCCTCGTGATTGTGAACGAGGGGGGCCAGAGGATGTGAACCTTCAAAGTGGCCAAGGATATCAACCACCATCGCCTGAAGGCGAAGGTTTGGGACGCGGCTGAAAGCCGCTGTTTCGGCTGAAGCCGATGGAAAGTCACTTGTCGTGTAGGCACGTCCACGTGAGTCTTCGTTCGGTCCTGATTTGCAAATTCTCCTCGTACAATTCGATCCCCGCGAGATCGTCCTCGTGGCCGCCCAGGATACTCACAGTCCAACTTCCTGAGGGGCAGGGCTCGACAGCACGCCATTGACCGCCCCCGGCCGTTGCGCTAACAGGACTCGTGGAAACGCGTGCGTCCGACGGCACACGCGCTTGACCGAAAAGGAGGAACCCGGTGAAGAGACGATGGGCTTTGGTTGCGATGCTCGCGGTGGTCGCCGCGGGGCTGAGTCTGACAGGATGCTACCACCACGACCACAGCTGTGGCTCCCGCAGCCACTACTGGGGGCACCACTACGATCACTGCCGGTGACCCTTTCTGGCGCATGAGGAAAAACGGGCCAGGCCGCGAGGCCTGGCCCGTTTCGATCCGGATTGAAGCGAGTACAGAGAGAGAGGTTTACTGAGCGGAAGCCTGGCGAGACTTGTCCAGGGCCTCCTTGGCCTTGACGTACCGATCGTAGGCGCCACGGGCGTCCGCGACCTTCCTCTCCTTGAGGTAGTTGATGTACTCGTTGTAGGCGCTCTTCATCTCCTGGGCCGCAGCAGCAGCGTTCAGGTTGGCCGAGGTGTCGGACGCAGCCGGCGTGGCCGACTCGAGCGTCTGCACCGGGGCCGCGGTCGGAGCAACCTGCTCGACGGGGTTCGCCACCGGCACCATTGGCTGCTCGATGCTGGCAACCTCGGACTCCGGCTGGCCAGCCTTGTTGAACAGCTTGCTCAACAGGAAGTTGGCAACAGCGCCGGCCGCGATGGACGCGCCGATGAGCGCGATTCCAGGAGCGGCGGCACCGCCCAAGAGCGAGTAAGCGAGAGCGTATCCGCCAGCGGAGGCGACCGTCTGACCGATGGTGGCGATCCAGTTGGTGGGGCCGCCGCCGAAGAGCCCGCCGCCGACCTCGTAGCCCAAGGCCGCGCCGAGGAAGCCCGGCAGCACCTTGAAGAAGATGCCCATGCCCGGGGGCAGGAACGAGCTGGCCAGGGTCTGGAACAGCATCGAGCCCACGAAGCCGCCTGCCGTGCCGCCCCAGAAGCTGGGCTGCGCCACGAAGCTGAACGCAGACTTCAGGTCAATCTTGTCGCCGCTGACAACCTGCTTGATGACATTGATACCGGCGGTGATGCCCACGGAGTAGAGGGCCCACACCGCGGCGTCCTTCATCATGGACTTCGCAGGCGTCTCGGTCGACTGGTTGATGCGCTTGCTGATCTCCTGCTTCTGGGCCTCGAGCGTGTCGTAGCCCTTCTTCAGCGCGGTGATCTCTTCCTGGGGCACCGGCTTCTGCAGCCGCTGCGCCTTGGCGGTCAGGTCGGTGATCCTGCCCTCGATCGCCTTCTGGGCGTCGACGATGGCCCGGGACTGCTCCATCAGGTGGCCCTGGATCTCGAGCTTGCCCAGCTCGTTCACCTGGTCGCCCGAGAGCGTGCGCGTCTTGGAGCCGAAGATCTTGTCGCGCAGCGAGGTGGCCGCGTCCTTGATCTTGCTGGCGAAGTTGCCCGCGCCCGACTGGGTGATCTTGCCCTCGTTGAGCCCGACGGCGATGTCCTCGATGCGAGCCACGGCGTCGCCACTCTTGATGGTGCCGCCCGGCCAGCTGCTGGAGGTCGAGCTGCGTCCGACGACCCACTTGCCGTCGGTGAACTTCACGGTCGACTCCCACTGGCCGCGGAACTTGACGGCCGAGTTGTCCGTGAGGGGCAGCTCGTAGTAGCGATTGAAGTCGAGCTTGTCACCGATGGTGAAGGCGGCCGTCTGGGCCCCCGTCACGACGGTGTCGGCGGTGCGCTTGCCACCGAGAACGACCTTGTCGGCCGTCTTCTTGGCGCCGGAGAAGACATTGCTGAACCCCTGCTTGATGCGGGTCAGCAGGTTGCCGCTGGTGCCGGCGACCGGCTCGGTGGCGGCGACGCCAGGCGTCTTCTTGGTGCCGAAGATCCTGCTGATCAGGCTCTGCGGGGCCTCGGCGGGGGTCATGGCGACCTCGGCCGTCATGCCGCTCGCCTGAGCGTTGTTCGCCAGAATCTCGGCCTGCTGGGGCGTGGCGCCCTTGGTCGTGAAGAAGCTGAACGCTTCCTTGATGCTGGGTTTGTAGTTGGCGGGCGTGCCGGGGGGCACCGGCCGCTTGGCCCAGGCGAACCACAGGTCGCTGAGCGCGTGCTTTGCGGTGTTCACCGCGTTGGTCACGACGTTTCCGGTCTTGGGCGTCGCCGTGGTCGCCGCGGCCGTCTGGGCCTCGACGATGGGGGCTCCCAAGCTCATCACAAACGCCAGAAGCACAAGGAGTGAGATTCTCCTGATATGCAATCTGTTTCTCATAGCCTCTCTCCTCTCGAGTACTCGCTCCTCCGCATCTCTCTGTAGGTAGATGGTAAGCGGGTTACCTTGTCATGCTTTCCATGATTCCGAACCGAGGTACCGCAAGTATGATGATGGTCCCAGGTAGTGTCAAGGTGCCGGAGAGCTGAATTTCGCCGGCACCTTGCACAATCTCTGCGACCGGGACAGCCGGTCATGACACGCGGTCGTTCTATGTCTCGACCAAGCTGTCCCGATGGCTTCTGGAATCCACCAATGCTTACCGCTGGTACGACAGTGCCGAGCGATACTGCTGTTCGGCCTGCTGGTAGCTCGTGTAAGCCCGGTAGATTTCCTGCTGGCTCCGGCCGCTGCGCTGGATCGACTGGTAGTTGCGCATTGCGCTGTCGAGCCGCAGCTTGGACTCGCTGATGCTCAGCGACATCTGGTTGTAACCGGTGCCGGCGCTGAACGAGAAATCGAAGGCATTCTGGTTCGAGGGCGGCAGGTAGTCGTAGTAGCCGCTCTGGAACTGGTCCTGGGAGTACGGCATCTGGTCGTAACCGATGACGTCGTAGGCATAGCGCCGGCTGTCCTGGAAGTTGTCGTAGTAGGCGCTGTTCTGGTCGTAGTAGTTCCAGTTGTCCTGCATCCCGTCGCGGAAGTCGTTCTTCTTGTCGCGGAACCAATCCTTGATCGTGTCGGTCCAGCTCGACGCCTTGTTGGTCAGGCGACCGGCTTCCCAGCCGACCTGATCGACATACTGGCCCGGGCTCGAGCGCTTGTCGGCGAAGAACACGTCGCCGAAGATGGCGCCGAGGGCATAGCCGCCAGCCGCACCGGCCACGGCGCCGATCGGGCCGAAGCCCACTGCGCCGATGACTGCGCCGGCGCCCGCGTAGATGTTCCGCGGGGTCGCCAGCTTGTCGAGCTGCGGGGCGAATAGCTTCGCCAGGATGCCGCCTGCGAGACCTGCCACTCCAGCGGCCACGATGCGGCCAGCCGGTCCGGCGAAGGGCCCGAGGGCCGGGATGAGGGCGTAGCCGAGGATCGAGCCGGCGATGGCGCCCACCAGGGTCCAGGTCGTGCCCGGGCCCAGCATGCGATCGCCTTCCTGGCCGAGGCTCGAGAGAATCTTCGCACCGAGGAACGCGCCGCCGGCGGTGATGGCCGTGCCGACGATGATAGGAACGATGGGGCCCATCGAGGCGAGACCGGCGCTCTTGATGACCGCGGCAGCGAGTGCCGCGCCACCGAAGCTGCCAGCCGCGATTCCCGCGGCGCCGCCGAGCGTGCGGCCCAGCCGTGCATTGCCGGCCCCGTCGCGCGGGTTGGGCATCCGGTAGGTGTCGGCCCCCGGGATGAACTGGTCGTAGCGCGACTGCGCCATCAGTTCCACGGGCACCAGGCTTCCCATGAAGGCTACCAGCAGCAGCAGAACCACGGGGGCTCTCCACTGACCCATTCTCATCGACCTCATACGACCGCCTCCTCCTCGCCCTTCAGCTGGGCGTTACGATTGAACCTATCTTGTCTTGCGATCCATGACGTTTCCGTCATTGGACCTTGCTGGTTACGGTTGTTCGCTATTGACTACGGACGTCGCTTGTGAAAGTTTCGCGGTTCTTGCGAATTTCTTGCCAGATTGCTGAGGCCTCGATTGCGACAGGCTCCGAGCCCCGGTCAGCCCTCCGTTGGATGGTCGCCCATCGCTTCGAAGGCACCTGTTTTGCGGGCCACCTTAATTCATGCGAATCGGGGGCAATCTGTCAATCCTCGATCAGCGATTTTCTTGCAGCGTCCGAGCCAGGTCGGCCTGCAACTGCGCCAACTTCGCCAGCGCCGCCTCCCGAACGTCCTGAGGCGTCTTGTTGTCCGAGATCATCGTCCGGAACTGCTCGATGGCCTGCTGGTAAGCTGCCCGCTTCTCGGCCAGTGTCGTGCCGGGCGCGAACTGGGCCGTGACCTCGAGCTTGACCTGCCGGCTGTAGCGCTGCTCATAGCGCTCCCGGAAGTAGGTCTGGCTCTGCTGCGGATAGCCGTTCCAGTGTTCCTGCCCGAGCTGAGGATAGGCGCCGCCGAGTCGGTTCCAGGCCGACCAGTAGTCCCGGTACAGGTTCGGGTCGTAGCCCGGACGCGTCGTCACGGTCGTGCCCGCCGTCGAGGTGGTTCCCGTCGTCCCGCCGGTCGAAGGCATCGACACCCAGAAGCCCTTCCGATCGTAGCCCTGCCGGTCGACGCCGTTGCCGTTGTAGCCCAGGCGGTCGTACCCCTCGCGGTCGTACCCGCGCCGGTTGAAGCCGGTCCAGTCGAAACCTTCCCGGTCGTACCCCATCCGGTCGTAAACCCTGGGATCCAGATCGGTCGGCCGCTGCATCGGGGGAACGCTCGTCTCCGAGCCCCTCGGGTTCCGGAAATACTGATCGTAGTAGTCGGCCAGCCGCGTGTCGGGATCGACGAACACGTACTTGTCGAACAGGTCGCCACCGATGTAGCCCAGCGGAGCGCCCACGGCCGCCCCGAACGGACCGCCGATCAACGCGCCGTTGATGCCGCCGATCAGCGCGCCGACCGTACGCGGGTTGAAGTCGGCATTCGCCTTGTCGGCGAGCTTGTCCGCAATCCATCCGCCGACTGCGGCACCGACCGCCGCGCCGAGCATCTTCGCCACCATATTGCCCCCGGGCATGAGCACGAAGCCCAGCAGGCCACCGGTCACGCCACCCACCACCGACCAGACCTTCTTGGCGGTGAACTGCTTGTCAACTTCATTGCCCAGGCCGCTGCCGAGCTTCGCTCCCAGGTAGCCGCCGCCCAGGGCCGTCGTGGCCATGATCGCGCCAGAGAGAAGCGGGTTGCCCGCGCCGGCGGCCGCGGCCAGTGCCGCCCCGAGCGCTCCGCCGCCCATCACGCCGAGAGCCGTGCCCGCGTAGCCGCCTTCCGTGCGGCCGTACTGGGCCTCGACCGGGGTGGCCGTCAGGAACAAGGCGCTTGCCAGCACCAGCAAGCAGAGCAGGGTCTTGTTCGCCGTCAACGTGTGTCTCATGACAATCTCCTCGGAGTTCGGGTCGCGTTACCGCGTCAATCAGGGGTCGAATTCTCGATCAGTTCACTTGGCCCGCGCCTGGAAACTGGCGTTGCGCATCTCGTCGAGCCGCGCCTTCAGCGCCGCGTACTTCTCGTAGGCCTGCGCCGCGTCGCCGTAGTTCCCGTCCTTCTCGAACTGCACGTATCGCTGGTAGTAGATGCTCATCGCGTTGAACGCATCGGCCACGTCCTTCTCCGTGAAGTTGGACGCCAGCGCGCTCGCCTTCGCATTCGCGGCCGCACCGTTCGGGTCCTCGGCGCCGCCGGCCGTGGTGCTCTGGGAGGCGGTCTCGGATTCAGGATCGCCACGCACCATCTTCAGGATGAACTTGGCAACCTCGGCGCCCATCATACCGGCGCTGATCTGGCCGAAGATCCCCATCCCGGGGAAGAAGGTCGCCGCGAGGGCCGTGCCCAGCGTCGAGCCCAGCGTCGTGGCCCCGATCTCGAGCCAGTCGGCCTCGGCAAACCCACCCGAGAGCAGCGTGCTGCCCAGCGCGCCACCGGCCATGGCCGGCAGCATCTGCAGGAACACCCGGCCCACCGGCGGAAGGAAGCTGCCGAGCTTCGTCGTCAGGATGAGGCCCAACTTGCTGAACGCGAACTTCGTGCCGGCGTAGGCGCCGATGGCGGCCCCGGCCGTTCCGAGCAGGAACTGCGGGTTGGCAATCGACTTGACCGCCGCGCCCAGGTCGATCTTCTCGCCGTTCTTGATCTGCTTGGCCAGGCTCATCAGGATGTTGGTCCCGGCGGCGATCAGGAACATGTTGGTCGCCTGCTTGCCGAAGCTCTCGGGCGCCGACGCCCTGATCTGAACGATGCGCTCGGTCAGCGCCCGGCCGTAGCGCGAGTTGGGATCGACCTTGGCCAGCTCCGCCTCCAGGACGCCGACCTGGCGAGCCTGCTCCGCGAAGACCTTCTGGTTCTTCTGCTGGTAGGCC
>CAZSVK010000306.1:0-7490 GCA_964610245.1 uncultured bacterium | reverse complement strand
CGTCGCGGATCTTCTGGATCATGACCTGCTTGGCCGTCTGCGCCGCGATCCGGCCGAACTGCTTCGGCGTGATCTCCCAGCGCACCTTGCTCGTCAGGGCGACCTTCTGCTGGAGTTCTTCCTGTCCCACCCACTCCAGGATGTTGCCCTGTTCGTCGAAGATCGCGAGCTGCCCCTCGGGTAGTTCGCGCGCCTCGGCAAGCGTCATCTCGGCTTCGGCATCGACGATCGGGTCGGCCACCGCCTTCACCTGATAGACGCGGATGGCGTCGCGGATCTCCACGATCACCTCGGCGGTCGGGCCGTAGTTCTTGCGGTAGGCCGACGCCAGGGCCGATTCGAGGGCGCCCACGAACTCCATGCGAGGAATCTTCTTCGTCTTCAGGAGTTCGTCGATTGCATCGTTGATGTTGAAGTTCTCCATGCCCATCTCTCCACGGTGCGCGGCACCCTCAGAACGCTAGAGCGCGACTGGCCCGCTTGATCTTCGCGAAACTCAGGGCCATCTGCTCGCCCTTCTCCAGGCGAAGAACGATTCCTTCCTCCTGAACCTCTTCCAGGATGCCCCGCAGGAAGGCGGCCTTCCCGAGGGGCTCGTCGAGAACTACATCGACCTTCTTGCCAACGTTTCTCCGGTAGCCCGCCAGGTTCCGGAACGGCGCGTCCGCTCCGGGTGACGAGACTTCCAGATTGAAGGACTGATCGAACAGTTCCGCCTTGTCCAGCTCCTCCGACACCTCGCGAGAGAGGCGCCCGCAATCTTCCAGGCTCACGCCCTGCTCCGAATCGATGACGATTCGAACCGAGGTGCTACGCCCGCGGCCCACCAGCTGGACGTCGACCAGTTCCAGCCCCTGGCATTCCGCCAGCGGCTGGACGATTTGCTGGACCCTTTCTCTCTGTTCGTTGTTCGCGGCTACGTGCACGTATTGATTCGATTGTTCTCGCCTCTGCGAGAAATTCGGAAGGCTCTGGAAACCAAAAGAGTGGCAGCGGCCACTCTCTCGTGGTACTTGCGCTTTCCAGGGACCGCCGAGTATACCACCTCTCTGTCGGCAGATCAAGGCAGGCAGCCCCGGTGGCGTCGGGCCGCGAGCCCGCCGGCATGCTTCGCTTGCCGTCATGACGCTCGGGCCAACGCCGTGAATCCCGAACCCTCCACCCCGACCTCCGCCGCCGGGTCCCCGGCCGCGAGCCGGCATGAGCTGACCCGGAAGGGTTGCCACGTCGCCTTCGGGCTGGCCGCGCTGCTGCTGCCGTTCATGTCCCGGCCGGCCGCCCTCGCGGCGGCCGCCGCGGCCCTCGCCTTCAACGCCCTGCTGCTCCCGCGCCTGGGCGCCAGGGCCTGGTTCCGCGAGGACGAGCGAAGCCTCGGTTTCTCGCCCGGAATGCTCGCCTATCCGGCCGCCGTGTTCGGCCTGCTGCTCGTCTGCGAGCTGCCCGTGGCGGCGGCCGTCTGGGCGCTGATGGCCTTTGGCGACGGCTGCGCGGGCGCCCTCGGCACGTGGCTCGGCGGACCGGCTCTGCCCTGGAACCGAGCCAAGAGCTGGGCCGGCCTGGCCGGGTTCCTGGCGGGTGGCGCGCCCGCGGCCGTCGGAATGTACGCCTGGTGCGCGCCGGGCGCGACGACGGGAGCGCTGCTCGCCTGCGCCGCAACGGCGGTCGTGGCCGCGCTCGTCGAGTCCTATCCCGTCCGCTTCACCGACAACGTGACCGTGCCGCTGGTGGCCGCGCCCGTCCTGCACTGTCTGCTCGCGGCCGACCCCGCCCGCCTGGCGGCGATTCCCCTCTCGGCCTGGTCCGCCGCCGCGGGGTTCAACCTCGCGCTGGCCCTGACCGCCGTGCACCTGCGCTCGCTCGACCGGTCGGGGGCCGCGGCCGCCTTCCTGGTGGGCGTGGCGGTGTGGACCGGCTCGGGCTGGCAGGGTTACTGCCTGCTCCTGGCCTTCTTCGTGCTGGGGAGCGGCGCGACCCGGCTCGGCTACGCCGCCAAGGCCAAGCTCGGCGTCGCCCAGGCCCAGCACGGGGCCCGCGCGGCCCGCAACGTGCTCGCCAACGGCGCCGTCGCCGCGTTTGCAGCCGTGATGGTCGCGGCGGGCGACGCACCCGGCGCGTTCCGTGCGGCCTTCGCCGCCGCCGTGGCGGCCGCCGGCTCCGACACACTGTCGAGCGAGGTCGGCGAGTGGCTGGGCACCCGCACCTATCGCATCACCACGCTCACGCAGTGCCAGGCGGGCGAGAATGGAGGCATCTCGCTGGCGGGCAGTCTGGCCGGGCTGGCCGGCGCGCTGTTCGTGGCCGGCCTGGGCTGGGCGCTCGGCTTCCTGCCCCCGACGAGCGCGGGCATCGTGGTGCTGGGCGGCGTTCTGGGCGGCGCCGTAGACTCGCTCCTGGGCGACACCCTGGAGCGTCAGGGCTGGCTCGACAACGAGGCGGTCAACTTCGCCTGCACTCTGGCGGGCGCCCTCACCGGCTACTGGCTGGCCTGACCCGGGATTGTGAGCCCGGTCACATCGTTTTCCGGCGCCGTCCACACCGCTGCACCGGCTCGTCAAATCGCTCGACTCCCGGGCCGCGGCGGGCCTATGCTTCCCCGGGGGGCGAGGCCGCTGCCGCCGCTCGGGCGAAAGGATCGCAAGATGCTCAGCAAGAAGATGTCGAAGGCCCTGAACGATCAGATCACGAAGGAGTTCGCCTCCAGCTATCTCTATCTCCAGATGGCGGCCTGGTTCGAGCACGGCGGGCTCCCGGGCTTCGCGAGCTGGATGAAGGTCCAGGCCCAGGAAGAGGCCGCCCACACGCTCATCCTCTTCAACTACGTCTGTTCGCGCGGCTCGTTCGTCGAGCTGGGCAAGGTCGACGCCCCTCAGCAGGGTTTCAAGTCCCCCCTGGACGTCTTCCAGAAGACGAAGGCCCACGAAGAGAAGGTCACCGCCTGGATTCACGACCTGATGGAGACCGCGCTCTCCGAGAAAGACTTCGCCACCAAGGCCCGGCTCGACTGGTTCGTCTCCGAGCAGGTCGAGGAGGAGGCCCAGGTCTCCGATCTGGTCAACCGTCTCAAGCTCATCGACAAGGACAGCGCGGCCCTGTTCTGGCTCGACAAGGAGCTGTCGGCCCGCGTCTTCGCCGTCCCCGCCCCGCTCGCCCCCAGGTGAGCCCGGCTGCCCCTCGACCCCTGACCCCAGGAGAATCGCCAATGGTCATGATGAAGCCCTTCCGCGCCCTTCGCCCGCCCCCCGAGAAAGTCACCCAGGTGGCCGCTGTGCCCTACGACGTCGTCAACACCGCCGAGGCCCGCGAACTGGCCGCCGGCAATCCGCTGAGCCTGCTGCACGTCTCCCGCCCCGAGATCGACCTTTCTCCCGACGTCGACATCCACTCCGACGCGGTCTATGTCCAGGGTCTCGCCGGCCTCGAGCGGATAGCGCGCGAGTGCCCGTTGCTGGTGGAGGATCGCGACTGCCTCTACGTCTACCGCCAGAAGATGGGCCAGCACGTGCAGACCGGCGTGGTCGGGTGCTGCTCGGTCGACGAGTACGACCTCGACGTCGTCAAGAAGCACGAGAAGACCCGCAAGGACAAGGAAGACGACCGCACCCGCCACATCGTCACGCTCCGGACCCAGACCGGCCCCGTCTTCCTGATGCACAAGCCCGACGCCGCGATCGACGCGCTGGTCGCCAAGATCACCGCGGGCCCGCCCCTCTACGACTTCGTCGCGGCCGACGGGGTCGGCCACACGATGTGGAAGGTCGACGCCCCCGAGCCGCTCGTCGCCGCCTTCTCGAAGCTCGACTGCTCCTACATCGCCGACGGCCATCATCGTGCGGCTAGCGCCAGCCGGGCCCGCGCCGCCGTCCGCGGCTCGAAGCCCGACCTGAGCGCCTGCGGCTGCGGCGGCCGCAAGCAGTTCGACGATGTCGAGGCCGATCGTTTCCTGGCGGTCATGTTCCCGGCCAACCAGCTGCAGATCCTCCCGTACAATCGCGTGGTGAAGGACCTCAACGGCCACGAGCCGGCCGCCTTCCTCCAGAAGCTCGGAGATACCCTCGGCGCGCGACCGGAGCCGTTCTCCGGCGCGAACCCTGCCCCGACCAGGCCCGGCGAGTGCCGGATGTACCTCGGCGGCAAGTGGTACACGCTCGCGCTGAAACCGGCCGACCCGGCCACGACGGACCCGACGGCCCGGCTGGACGTGAGCGCGCTGATGGATCGCGTGCTCGGCCCGCTGCTGGCCATCGGCGACCCCCGCACCGACAAGCGGATCGACTTCGTCGGAGGCATCCGAGGCACCGGCGAGCTGGTCAAGCTGGTGGATGGCGGAAAGGCGGCGGTCGCCTTCGCCATGTTCGCCACCACGGTCGAGCAACTGATGGCCGTCGCCGACGCCAGCCTGCTGATGCCGCCCAAGTCGACCTGGTTCGAGCCGAAGCTGCGCTCGGGCCTCGTGATGCACCGGATCTGACGCTCCCGGCGCGGGCGCTCGTCGCCGGCGCGAGAGGCGACCCCAAGCAGAAAGCCGGCCTCCCTCGCGGGGGGCCGGCTTTCACGATTCGAACGAGAGGAACCTACCGGTTCAGGCGGCGCGGTCGAGCATTTCCTCGGCCTGCTCCTGCTGGAGAACGACTGCCTTGCCGTTGACGATGGCCACGAGGCCGACCGCCACGAACTTGCCTTCCTTGTTGCGCAGCACGAGGCGCAGGGAGCCGTCGGACCACCGCTCGAGCGCGCCGTGCATGTAGGTGAGGAAGCGGCCGTGGCTGTCCCGGACGACCCAGACCTGGAACATCTCGCTCCGCCACTTCTCGAGGTGGCCCTTGGCGTGATGCATGATGTGGCCCTGGGCGTCGCGGACCACGAAGACCATTCCCTGATCGTGCCAGCTCTCGATCTCGCGATGGGGGAACTGGGCGGTGTTCGCCGCGAAGGCGGTGACCGTCAGGGCGACGGTGAGGATCGCCACGGAGAGAAGACCACGAATTGCCTTGAACATCTGTTTACTCCTTGATGACTTCGATTGTTTTCTGAGGGGGTTTGCGTCTTTGGTGCCGGTATTATGACGGGCGGTCGGAGATACGTCCAATTCATAATTCCTATGTGACTCATTACCTGCGATAATAGCCCCGACTGGCCCGCCTGACCGGCTCCGGCCACGAGGGTCACCTGTCACCCCTGACGCAAGAGGAGGACCGATGCTCGACTTCACCGCGCTCAGGAACTTCATGGCGGTCGCCGAGGCCCGCAGCTTCTCGCGGGCGGCGGCGAAGCTGTACGTCACGCAGCCGGCGGTGAGTCACCAGATCAGGCGGCTGGAGACGGGGCTGGGGGTGAAGTTGTTCCTGCGCCGGCCGGACGAGGTGACGTTGACCGACGCCGGACGGATTCTCCGGGAATCGTGCGTCGACCTGTTCAACCGGCTAGCCGAGGCGGAGACGCGCGTGAAGAACGCCCAGCGGGCGATCGAGGGGCTGATCCGGGTGGGATGTCCCGCGGGCATAGCCGACGGCTGGCTGGTCCCGATCCTGATCGCGTTTCAGAAGGCCCATCCGAAGGTGGGATACCGGCTCTTCGTGGGCGGAGACGACCGCATCCGGCGCAGGCTCGGCGATCATCAACTCGATCTGGCCATCGTGATCCAGGGGCTGGCGGAGTCGCAGGCCCGGCTCGGGCAGGAGCGCATCTACGAGGAGGAGTTCATCCTGCTCATCCCGGGCGGCTCGGGCCGCAAGCGCAGGCCGCCCCGGGCAGAGGACGTCGTCTTCTCGCGCTCCTTCGTCGTCTTCGAGGAGCACGACTACATGCTGCAGCGCTGGCTCGAGGTCAACTTTGCCGGCCGGGCCTCGGAGGCGCGCATCGGCCACGTCTGCAACCACCTGCCCGGGATCATCGCGATGGTGCAGGCCGGTCTGGGGATGGCGGTGCTCCCCCGCCACGCGGCGGCGCGGGCACTCGAGGCCGGCGAGGTCACGGAGGTCCCGCCGCCAAACGCCAACGTGAAGAACCTCTTCTCGCTCGCCTATCCGCTCCAGGATCCGATGCCGCTGAGGCTGGAGGCGGTGTTGCAGCACATCCGCCAGGCCGCGGCCGCGGGCGACCGGAAAGGGCAGAAGGTGTAGAGCTATCCCGGGAGGCCTGGCCACAAACCGGGACAGGTATCACAGAGACACAGACGCACGGTGAAGTAGATAGTCCTGTTGGAATCAAGTCCCGCTCTGTGTCTCTGTGTCTCTGTGTTCTCTGTGATTGGGCAACCTCGTTTCACGGTCGAAGCCTTGCATGCCGCTACGAGCCGCGGGAGCCTGCCCTTCACCCTCGCCCGGCGAGCACATCTTCCAGGAAGCGCTGCAGCATGCTCCGGCTGACGAAGCGGCGATAGCGCTCGGTCGAGCGGATGTCGTCGATGGGAGCCATTGCGCGGTCGAGCAATTGCAGGGCCGACCGGATGCGGCCGGCGTCGAGCTTCTGGCCCGCCAGGTGGTCTTCGACCGTCTTGAGGCGCACGGGGGTCGCGGCCACGCTGCCGTAGGCGATGCGGCAGCGGCCGACGGTGCCGTCGGCGGCTCGGCCGAGCGACATCGCGGCGACGACCTTGGAGATCGCCTGGGCGGCGCGGGTGCCGACCTTGCGGTAGCGAGCGGCGGTGATGCGGGCGAGCGGCTCGAGCGGGATGCGCACCTCGTCGATCAGCTCTTCGCGCTTCAGGACGCTGGCGCGATAGCCGGTGTAGTACGCGTCGAGCGGCACCCAGCGCTTGCCCTTCGCCGAGCGCAGACCGACCTCGGCGTCGTAGGCCAGCAACACCGGCAGCGAGTCGCCCGCCGGCGAGCCGTTGGCGATGTTCCCTCCGAGCGTGCCCCGGTTCTGGATCGCCACCGCGCCCACCGTCCCCGCGGCCTCGACCAGCATCGGCACCCGTCGCCGCGCGAGCGGATCGCGTTGCAGCTCGGAGTAGGTGGTCAGGGCGCCCATCACCAGGAAGCCGTCGGCCTCCCGGATGCCGCGCAGTTCGGAGAGACTCCACAGGTCGAGCCAGGTGCCCGGCCGCATCGTGCCGGCGTTGAGGTAGACGTAGAGGTCGGTGCCGCCCGCCAGCGGAGTCAATCGCTCCGCGCTCTCCGCGAGCCGCACCAGGGCGTCGTCGAGGTTGCGCGGTCTCACGACCTGGAACTGCGAGAGTTCGGCCTTCATCGCTTCTCCTCCCGGGCCGCTTTGAACAGCGCCTCCACGATCTTCCCGTAGCCGGTGCACCGGCACAGGTTCCCGGCCATGAACTCCCGGATGCGCTGCTCGGTCAGCGGCTCCCCGTCCTCGAGGAGCTTCGTGCCCGCCATCAGCATGCCCGGGCTGCAGATACCGCACTGGGCGCCGCCGTGCTCGAGGAAGGCCTGCTGCAGCGCGCTGAGCCGGCCGTCGTCGGCCAGCCCCTCGACCGTGCCGAGCTTGCGACCGTCCAGGTGGATGGCCGGCACCAGGCAAGCGTTGGCCAG
>CAZSVK010000305.1:0-7543 GCA_964610245.1 uncultured bacterium | reverse complement strand
ATGGCCCAGTGCCCGCGCCTATCACTCGATGACCTGCGACACGGCCGGAGGCCGGATCCTCCTGTTCGGCGGGCAAACTGGCGACTGGCGGACACTCAACGACACCTGGGAGTGGGACGGCACGCACTGGGTGCAAGCCCAGGCGGCAAGCGATTCCGGCGGCCCGACGCAGCCCCATCCACGAGAATACGCGACGTGGGTCTACGATGCCGGGAGGGGGACGGCGCTCCTCGTCGGCGGAGACTCCGCGGCGATGGACGGGAGCGGGCTGTGGGAACGGGCCGGCGACGGATGGAGCCTGGTCGACCAAGGTCTCGACTGCACCTTCCTTGCGAATCGCTGGGGAGCACAGGCGGCTTACGACAGCGGCCGGAGCGAGGTCGTGCAGTTCGGTGGATTGGGGTACGAGGCTCCGCTCAATGACACCTGGGTGAGAGATGCCAGCGGCTGGTCTGAGCGGCAGTCGGGCACGACCTCGGGAGGCCCGGGACAGCCGTTGCCCAGAGCGTTCGGCGCGATGGCCTACGACTCCGCGCGAGCCAGGACCGTCCTCTTCGGAGGAGAGAGGCCGCCGGCGCCCGGAGCCTACTCGGGTGAGGCGCTCGGTGACACCTGTGAGTGGGACGGCTCGAGCTGGAGTCAGGCGACCGAACACGGCGACCCCGCCTCTCCTCCAGCCCGCCTGAGAGCCGCGATGGTCTACGACTCGGCCCGGGAGGAGATCGTTCTCTTCGGAGGTTGGCAAACAGACGCCGGCCCCCTCAACGACACCTGGGTCTACGGCAGGATGCCGGCAGTCTCGGCCGTCTCCCTGGCCGGGCACCTGACCTTCGCCGGCGACCCCGCCGGCTACTCCGTCACGCCCGCCCCGGGCAACCCCACGACCCTCGCGGCCGGCGCCAGCGCCCTGCTGACCTTCACGGTCACCGCGCTGCCGACCGCGTTGCCGGGCAGGCGTACAGTGACGGCCACCTTGACCGCCTCGGACCCGGATTCGGGCATGCTCGTCCCGGCCCAGGGCTCGCCCGCCACCTCCTGGACCCTCCAGTCGCCCGCGGACCTGCGCCTCGTCTCCGTGCGGCTCCCGGCCACCCTCTGGCCCTCCGACTCGGCTCCGGCGACGATCGACGTCGCCAATTCGGGTCAGGCCACGGCCGTCGGGATCGCCCTCTCGCTGGCCTACTCCGGCTCCACGTTGCTCGCCTGGCCGCTGGAGGGTAACCCCACGAGCGTCGCCGGGGGCACGACCGCCACTTTCCGTTTCACCGTCACCGCGGGCCCCACGGCGGCACCCGGCCCGCGCGAGGGCACCCTCTCGCTGGGTTTCGAAGATGCTAACAGCAACGCTAGCTCGCTCACCACGACCCGGACGTCGCCCGGCCTCACGGTGCAGAGCCCGGCCGCGCTCGAGGTGACCCGCCTCTCCCTCGCCCGCACGGTCGTCGACCGCGGACAGGCCGGTCTCGGGGTCGCCGTCGCCGTCCGCAACACCGCCCCCGTTCCGGGCGGCGTTCCGGCGACCTGCTTGACGGCCGGCCTGGTCTTCGGAGGCGGCGCGTCGGGTTTCACCGTCAGGCCCGCGCCCGGCAACGCCGTGGAACTGGCGGCCGGCCGGGACATCACGTTGACGTTCACCGCCGACGTCTCGAGCGCCGTACCGGCGGGCCCGCTCACGGTCTCGGCGACGCTCGGAGCCTCCGACGGCCGTGGAGGCACGGCGCGGGTCGTGAACCGGCTGAGTGCCCCGCTCCTCGTTCAAGAACGCGCCACCCTGCAGCTCGGCCCGCTCCGGGTCTCGCGCACCCGGCTCTCCCAGGGCCAGCGGGGCCTGCAGGTACAGGTGCCGGTGGCCCATCCGCCGACAGCCAGGCTCGCCGCCTGGCAGGCCTCGGCAGAGAACCTGCGGGCCGCCCTGCGATTCAACGGAACCTCCGACGGCTACGCGGTCACTCCGGCGCCCGGCAATGCTGGCCGGTTGCCTGCCGGCGCTTCGGCGATCCTCACGTTCGTCGTCGACGCCTCGGCCTTCGCCCCGACCGGCCCGGTGACGCTCGAGGCCGACGTTTCCGCGCTCGATTCCAACACGCTCGCGCCCGTCCCGGTCGCCGCCGCTGCCGGGGCCGGCTGGCTGGTCCAGTCTCCCGCGGCGCTCCAGGTGACGGCGCTCGCCGTCGCTCCGCAGGTCGCGAGCCAGGGCCAGCAAGGCCTGACCGTCCGGATGACGCTCCGCAATCCGGGCGCGCCCGCGGTCGGGGCCACCGCCGCGAATCTCGTCGTCCGGCTCCTGCTCGATGGCGAGCCCGCCGGCCTGCTGGCAATCGCCTCGCCCGGCAACGCGAACCGCCTCTCGGCGGGCTCCGGCGCCGTCCTGACTTTCACGGCGGACGTGGCGCAGGATGCCGCCCGAGGCGCTCGGAGCCTGTCAGCCTCGGTCACGGCCGAGGACGAGAACCTCGGCGGCCCGGCCAGCGTCGCCGGCACGCCCGCGACGAGCCTGCGGCTCCAGGCCCCGGCGGCGCTCTCGATCGCCCGCGTGCTCTCGCCGGCCTCGATCTCGCGAGGGCAGAGCGTTTCCGTCACCGTCGAGGCGGTCAACCACGGCGAGGCGCCGGCCGAGGTCACCTCCGCGGCCCTGACTTTCGCGGGGAACGAACCGGCGGTACGGTTCGAGGGAACCCTCCCTTCCCCGATCCCAGCCGGCGAGACGCGCCCGTTCCGCTACACGCTGTCCGCGGGGACGCAGGCAACGCTCGGGTTACGAACGGCCACGTTCAGGCTCGACTCCCGCGACTCCAACTCGCTGCTTGCGACCTCGGCCACCACGCCCGTGACCGTCGCCATCGGCGCTCCATCGACCTTCGAGTTCGGTCCCGTGACGGCGGAACTCCCGAGGCTCCTGCGCGGCAACGGTACGATGGTCCATCTCTCCGTCCGGAACACCGGCGATGCGCCCGCCCTGCTGACCACCATGACCGTGACGTTCCATCAATCCGGTCCGGACGGGCGCGCGCACGAACCGTTGCCTCTCCTGATCCCGGCGAGAGGGGTCCTGCACACGTGGTTCGGCATCTCTCTTCCTCCCCCCTGCCCCGTCGGGCCCCTGACCGCCGACCTCTTCCTGGGCGGCCTGGATCTGAACAGCCGGCTCCCGATCGAGGTCGCGACCACCGCCTGGGACGTGTTGACGATGCTCAACAACGTCCCTCACGCCTTCGTGCAGGCCGAACCCGTCTCCCCCGGAACCTGGACCGTTCTGCTGAGCGGGTGGGATCCTGTCGTGGGCCCGGCACCCCGGGATTCCGAAGGGGATACGCTCCGCTACGAGTGGTCGCTGAACTCGAAGCCATCCGGCAGCGCCCTCACCACCGCCAGCTTCCTCCCCTCCAATCCGCCCAGCCCGTACCTGGCGGTGCTGACGCTCGACCGCAAGGGCTCCTATGGCGTCAGCCTCGTGGTCGACGACGGCCACGACCGCTCAGCGCCGGCCACGGTCGTCGTGACGCGCGTCAATTCGGCGCCCACCGCGGTCGCGCTCTCGCCCGGGCTCGGCCGCGTCGGGGTTCCGCTCGAGCTTCGCGCCGGCGCCACCGACCCCGACGTCGAAGACGTGCTCGTCTACTCCTGGCGGCTGACTCGCGCTCCGGAAGGCGGCGCCCACTCGCCGTCTCCGGCGCCCAACGACTCGCCGGAGGCGTCGACGGCGCGCTTCACTCCCTTTGCCGCCGGTAGCTACCGCTTCGAGGTCGTGGCCTCCGACGGGACAGCGGTCACCACTCCGGCCGGGGTCGAGCTCACCGTCGTGGGCGCCGGGTCCGGCAATCCGCCCATCGCCTCGGCCCGGGCCGTCTCCTCCACTTCGGGTGGACCTCGCTGGCTCGAGCTGGACAGTGCGGGCTCGCGCGACCCTGACGGCGACTCGCTCGTACTGCGGGCCTGGTCGCTCACGGCGCGACCCGCCGGGGCGGCGGGATTGACGACCGGAACGAGCGCGGTTCGCTACGAGGCGTTCGTCCCCGGCGTCTATCGCTTCGCGCTATCGGTGCTGGATTCGAGCGGTCGCGCCGGCACGACCAGCCTCACCGCGAGCGTCGACGACGTGGCACCCGCGGCTGACGTGCGAGACGCCCGCGCGGTGGTGCTCGCGAGAGAAGGCGCGCCGCCCGCGATCCCCACGACGTTGGAGTTGACGCTCGACGGCTCGGCCTCGCGCGATGCGAATCGAACCCCGATCTCCTACAGATGGGCGGTCACGCGGGCGCCGGATCGGAGCGCCGGGGCCGCCGACACCACGACGCTGGTCCGGTTCGATTCCCGGACGGCCGCCCGGCCCAGGCTCCGATTCGACAGCCGGCTCGTCCCGGGCGGGCTGGCGGCCGCGGGCCCCTACGAATTCGGGCTCACCGTCTCGGACGGGATCCACGAGACCGAGGCCCGAGTGCAGGTCGCGGCGATCGATCCGCTGGAGCTGCTGCCGACCGCCGACGCCGGTCCCTCGCGGACGATCCGCGCCACCCTGCATCCCGCGGGCGGGCTGGAGCGCACGATTCCCGATCCGAGAGTCGCGCCTTCGAACCAGAGCGACCCTGGCTGGCTACGAGCCGACATCCTGCTCGACGGCCGGAACAGCTCCGGTCCCGCAAGCGAGCCCCTGGCCTATGCCTGGCGCCTGGTGTCCGCACCGGCGGGCGCATCCGCCGGTACGCTGACGGCCGCCGACACGGCCTGCCCCTCCTTCGTTCCCGACCGCGAGGGCACCTGGCAGTTCGAGCTGATCGTCTCGACCGCTCACTACGCCAGCCTGCCCGACCGCACCCAGGTGCTCGTCGAGCTTGCCGGGGCGAACCAGCCGCCCACGTCGATTGCGTTGGTGCGCGACGACGCCCGAGGCCGCGTCACGAGCGCCATGCAGCCGGTGCTGGCCTTCACCGCGGGAGATCGGGTCACCCTCGACGGGCGGGCCTCGACCCACGTCGAGGCGGGCGACGTGGGCGCTCTCTCCTATGCCTGGACGCAAACGCGGGGCCCCTCGATCGCCCTCGAGCCCGGCGGTCTGCGGCCCGTCGCCACTTTCACGGCGCTGCAGCCGGGCCGACTCGCCTTTACCCTGGCTGTCACAGATGGGGCCGGCGCCGTCGACCGGACCCAGGTCGAGCTGGACGTGCTCTCCGGCACCGCGAGTTCACCCACCGGACGGATTCCGACGCTCTCGCTGCGCGCGACCTCGCCCGGCACCAGCCCCGGTCTCGACCTGCCCGAGAACGGCATCTCCGTGGGCGCCTACCGCCGCCCCCTGCGCGTGCGCGCGGGAGTGACCGTGACGCTGGAGGGCCAGCTCGGTTCCGACGTCACGACCGGCCGGTTCGACTGGCTGTGGAGCCAGACCGGGGGCCCCTCCGTGCTGCTCGACGCGACGGAACTCGTGGACACCGCCGAGCGCCGGTCGACGACCCGGTTCGTGCCGACCACCTCGAGGGTCCACGAGTTCGAACTCTCGGTGTTTCCGATCGACGAGGGCGGAGAGCGCAGCGGTCTCTTCGCCAGGCGACGCATCCTGGTCGTCGCGGACACGGCGTC
Organism: uncultured bacterium; assembly: GCA_964610245.1. GTDB lineage: Bacteria > Muiribacteriota > UBA6191 > JACPRK01 > JACPRK01 > CAZSVK01. The sequence goes on along the minus strand of CAZSVK010000305.1, from coordinate 1,969 downwards.
TTCTCGGGTCCCGGAGACGACGGGCACGGTCTCTCCTGCCGTGATCTCGATGTCGGGGCTCGCCGCGGAACGGGCCGTGACACTCGACGCCCGGGAGCTGTTCGGCCACTCCGAGTCCAGAACGTTGACGTTCTCGTGGCGGCAGCTCGCCGGCCCGCGCGGCCTCATCCTCAACCCCTGTCTGGCGGTGACGACCTTCCTGGCGCCCGGCTTTCCGGGCGAACAGGAGCCGCGCGAGTACGTGTTCGAGCTGACGGCGGACGTCTTTCCGCCGGGCGATCGCAGCGCGCCCCGGCAGTTCCTGGTGACCCAGCTTCCTTCGGCCGCGGCCGTCGGCGCCGCGCCCGTGAGCTACCCCGCCCACTACACTCGCGGCTGCGCGTGCGAGCTGAGCGATCGCGGGGACGGCCCGGCGCCGTGGGCCGACGCCGCAGTCCAGCTTCTGGCCTTGGCCGCGCTTCTGGCCTGGTTGCGCCGCAAGCGCTGTCCCGCGGGGGCGACGGCACCCGCTCCGTTGCCGGCGACGGCAAGCCACCACCAGAACTGACGGAGCGGACGGACGAGCGCTCCTCCGCCGCTCATCCCCTTCCCGAACGGCCAATCTCTGGTAGATTGCCGGGCGGGGAGAGCTGTCCCCGAGGAGGAGGTCCGAGAAGAGATGAAGAAGCTCGTGATGGGTTTCCTGGCGGGAGTACTGGTGACCGTACTCACCCTGACCTGGTTCGCCCACTCCAGGCTCGTGGTGCGCACCTCGGAGGGTTGGAGGGTGGTGCCGAAGGTCTCGGGCGATTTCCAGCGCTTCTACGTCGACGTGAGGCAGTGGGGCATCCTCGAGTACACTCGTAACCGCGACGTTTCGGAGGCGCTGGCCCGGGACGGCTGGGCGCAGGCCAAGGTCGCGATGCAGGACGCCGCCACCAAGGCGGGCCAGGCGCTGGAGGAGGCCGGGACCCGGCTCAAGGAGCGGCTCGCGAGCGAGTGAGGCCTTCAGAGAGCCCTCTCAGGGGCTTCGCCCCCGAACCCCTACCAGGGGTGATGCTCACCCCTGGACCCCCCAATGGCTGGCGCAACTCTTGCCCGCGCCTGCGAGTCAGAGTCCTTGAGATTGCCGATCAGACCTCGACTGCTTTTCTCACTGCCGGGTCCAGGGTGGGGCTCCCACCCTGGCAGGGGCCCGGGGACAGCGTCCCCGGGGATACCGTCTCGAACGGTTGGTCCAAACCCTCTCAGGCGTCGGCGGCCGGCCCGGGCTCGCGCCGCGCGACGAGACTGGCGACCTGACGGCCCGCCGGCACGCCGCTCGGGACCGGCCCCTCGCGGTAGTACAGGACCCGCAGTCCGGAGAAGGCCGTGAGCAGCTCGTTTGGCTTCAAACGGAAGTGGGACTTCCGATGGCTCCGGGCTTCCTCGCGGTCTTCGGTGGTGACGTTCTCGAAGACCAGCACGCCGCCCGGTTTGAGGGCCGCCGCCATTGCCGGGAACAGCTCGCGCCGGGTGTAGAAGAAGCAGGTGATGAGGTCGAAGCTCTGCTCGGGCAGCGTATCGAGCGCTTCGAGATCGACCTGCTTGAGGAACATCCACTGGCCCTCGCGCGCCGCGAGCCGGGCGGCCTTGTCGAGCGCTCGGGTCGAGATGTCCCACAGTTCGACGTCCAGGCCGAGCGAGGCCAGGAAGACCGCGTTGCGACCCTCCCCGCCCGCCAGATCGAGGGCGTTGCCCTGTCGCGGCAGCATCGGCTCGACGGTCTCGAGCAGCACGGACGGTGCAGTACCGAACACATAGCCCTCGCCCTCGAAGCGATGTTCCCAGAACTCGCCGTCGGGCCCCTCGGCGAGCGATTCGGGCAGGTTGCTCTTGCACACGGTGGAACGAGGATACACCGGACGCCCGGGACAAGCGACCCGGCCGACGCGGCAGGGTGCGCGCGCGGAAGGTGGGAAGCCGCGCTGGTACGAGTTCTGCCGGGGAC
>CAZSVK010000304.1:0-7641 GCA_964610245.1 uncultured bacterium | reverse complement strand
CTCTGGCCCTGGTAGGGGTTCGGGGACGAAGTCCCCGACAGGGATTGAAGTTCAAGAGGCCCCCTGGATGACATGCTCCAGTTGCCGCGGTTGCCGCGGGACCGTCCACGAGCGGCAACTCAGCAGAAGCTCAGGTCCTGCAGTTCCAGCCCCTTCACGACCGCCTCGATGGGGCAGAAGAGCGTCAGCACCGGGCTCCCGGCGAAGAGCAGCCCCACCGCGCGGTTCACGTCGTCGACGAGGAGCGAGCCGCTGTCGCCGGGCGCGGACATCCCGGCCGTCTCGGCCAGGCCGCTGAAGGTCAGCACGCCGCAGCCGTAGTGGATACGCGCCGTGATGGCGACACGCCGGATCCGGCCCGCCGTCAGGCCGGTCGTGCGCCCGCACTTGCGGACCTTCTGGCCCAGCTCGAGCGGCCCGGTCCCGATCACCGTCCCCAGGCCGTAGATCGCCGGCGTCAGATCGCGGTCCCGCTCCGCCGACGCGAGCGCGCAGTCGACCTCGTTGAGCCCCTCCGGGTCGAGCGGCACGAACGAGTGCAGACGCCCGATGACGCCGTCGGCCTCGGCCCCACCGTCGGCAGGCCCCGGCTGCAGGATCGGGTCGCCCGGCCGGGCCTCGTTCTCGTTGGCCAGCACGTGGTTGTTGCTGAGCAGGAACCGGCGGCGACGGCGGTCGGTCAGCACGGCGCCCAGGGTTCCGGCCGTCGTTCGCAGGTGGCCGACGCTGCATCCGGGCACTGCCGGCCGCAACCGGGCGCGGAGGTCGAACCCCGGCAGCGTGAGCGCGCCGGTCAGGGCGATCGCCGTGGGAACTGCATCCAGGCGGGAGAGCACGCCGGTGCCAACCACGTCGACGCGCACCTTCTCGAGCGCCCCCGCCGCCGGCTGGATGGCTCGCGGCAGCATCACGCCGCGGTCGAGGCTGTTCGGCGGCAGCTTCTCCTCGACCCCGATCTGGACGCAGACCTCGCGGGTCTCGCGGCCGCCCTGCGTCCGGTAGCCCAGTCCGATAGTGGTGATGCGAGGGTCCGCGGGCAGCAGCCGTGCTCGGGCGTCGGCCAGGGCGTAGGCCAGACTGCGGTCGGCAAGAGGGTCATTCACGGCGGTCCTCCTTGGCGGCTGTTGCCTACGGCCTGCAGCCTCGGCGCGGGCGAAGTCCGCGCCGTCTCACAACGCGCCCAGTTCTCCGGTCTCGACGACGTCGACGGGGATGCCTTCGAGCGAGCCGGGCAGGCGCTTGCCGTCGGGCAGCTCGCCGTCGGGTATCTTCCGGCTGACGCTGACGCTGATGCAGAGTTGCTCGGTCTCCTCGCCGCCCTGCTGCCGGTAGCCGATTCCGACGGCCACGACATTGGGGTAGGCCATCAGGCTCTTCAAGTGACGGTGCATCACGGCTTCGGCGGTCTTGTACTCGGCCATGCCTGGCTCCTCTCGTCGGCGCGGGCCCGGAGCGCCTGCTACAACCATCTTACCAGCTCCTGATCCCTGACCCTCGACGGCCGACCCCTGTTAGGATGGTGTGACCGACCAAGGAGGTCCTCCGTGGACTGTATCCGCTGCAAGACTCCCGTTCGCGAGCAGCTGGGCGCTCGAGGGGTGCTGATCGACATCTGCGTGGAGTGCGGAGGGGTCTGGCTCGACAAGGGCGAGATCCTGTCGTTCTCGGCGTCGCCCGACGTGCTCCAGGGCCATCTCGACATGGGCCTGCTCGACGCCCATCCTTCGGGCATCGACTGTCCCCGCTGCGGCACGGGGCTGACCGAGGGCGGCCTGATCAAGCCGAAGTTGCTGGTGGATCTGTGCCCGAGCTGCGGAGGGCTCTGGATGGACGGCGGCGAGATGGCGGCGCTGCGCAAGGCCGAGGCCTCGCTGCGCGGCATCCGCACCGATCCCGTGGTGGAGCAGGCGTCGCGGCCCGGTGGAGAGCCGAGCGACGAACGGGAGCCGCTCGGCCAGACCGCGCTCTCGGCCTCGGCGCGGGCGGCGGCGCTGCTGCAGCCGCTTCCGAACCTCTTCGTGCGAAGCGCCGGCGTGATGATCTCGCTCTACGCGATGCTGGCGGTCGTCTTTCTGCTGTTGTCGCAGGCCGACTACATCTCGCCGGGCTCGGCCACCACCTGGGCGCTGATCGCCATCGCCATCCAGTTCGTGATCTCGCCGTATCTGCTCGACCTCACCCTGCGCTGGACCCAGGGTCTGCGGTGGGTCGACGCCTCGGAGCTGCCCGGGCCCTGCCGCGAGTTCCTGGACGAGCTGTGCCGCCGCCAGGGCCTTCGCTCGCCGAGCCTCGGGATGATCGACGACGGCACTCCGAATGCGTTCACCTACGGGCACTTTCCGGGCAACGCGCGGCTCGTGCTGACCCGCGGAATCCTGGACCAGCTCGGACCCGACGAGGTAAACGCCGTCGTTGCTCACGAGGTCGGCCACATCGTCCACTGGGACATGCTCGTGATGACGCTGGCCTCCGTCGTGCCCATCATCCTCTACTACGTGTCGGACCTCTGCCTGAAATCGGGCCGTGGCAAGAGCAGCAGCGACAGCAAGGGCAGCGGGGGCTACGTGGTGATGGTGGGCGCGGTGGCCTATCTTCTCTACTGGGTGAGCCAGCTAACGCTGCTGTTCCTCTCCCGCACGCGCGAGTACCACGCCGACCGCTTCAGCGCCGAGGCGACCCAGAACCCGAACGCCCTGGCCTCGGCCCTGTTCAAGATCGCGCTCGGGATGGCGGGCCGCGAACCGAAGAAGGACGAGAAGGGGAAGGTGCAGGAACAGCCCCGCGCCGCGGCGGTCACCGCGCTGGGCGTGTTCGACCCCGGGGTCGCCCGGCAGCTCGCGCTCTCGGCGGGTTCGCGCACCGGCCCCATCCAGCAGGAGGGAGTCGCCGAGGCGATGCAGTGGGACCTGTGGAACCCCTGGGCGGCCTTCTACGAACTGTTCTCCACGCACCCGCTGCCGGCCCACCGCATCGACCAGCTCGGCAGGCTGGCGTTCCGCTTCCGGCAGAAGCCGTTCGTGACGTTCAACCTGCAGCAGCCCGAGAGCTACTGGGACGAGTTCGCCGTCGACGTCTTCTTCCATCTGTTGCCGTGGCTCGCGGGCGCCGCCGGGCTGACGGCCGGAGCGCTGTTCGCGTCCCGAGGCGAGTCGGTCTGGGGCCTGGCGATGGTCGGGCTCGGACTGGGCGGGCTGGGCCGGCTGTGGTATTCATACCCGGATGGTCCTTTCACTCCGACGTCTATCAGCCGGCTGCTCAAGCTCATCAAGGTCTCGCAGGTCCGCAGCGTGCCCGCGACGGTGGAGGGCACCATCATCGGGAAGGGAATCCCCGGTCTGGTCTGGTCGGAAGACCTCGTGGTGCAGGACAGGACCGGCTTCCTGTTTCTCGACTACCGGCAGCCGCTGGCGCTGTTCGAGTTCTGGTTCGGCATCACCAGCGCCGCCGACGCCCCGGGTTCGAAGGCGATGGCCACCGGCTGGTACCGGCGGGCCCCGGTGCCCTACCTGGAGCTGAGTTCCCTCACCATCACGCGTCCCAGCGGCCAGCAGGACACGCACTACTGTCACGTTCTCCGGTGGAAGAAGGTCGGCGCCTCGCTGCTCGTGCTGGCCGGCCTGTTCCTTGTCTTCGGAGCCTGAACCGGGGTCGTCGCGTCACGGAGGAGTTCAAGGTGGACGTCAAGCTCGATTTCTCGATCGCTTCGCTCGGCGAGAGGAAGGTCCCCTCGCCGCTGGGTCTGTCGAACAGGGTCAACGATGGCCTGGCCGACTACACGCGCGACGAGGACAGGGTGGTCTACGATCGCACCGGCGCGTCGCCGGAGCTGTTCTGCGAGCGGGCCGGTCCGCGCGAGCTGAACTACTTCCGCGGTGAGGACGTGACCGCCGGCATCGTCACCTGCGGCGGCCTGTGCCCCGGGATGAACAACGTCATCCGCGAGCTGGTGCGCCGGCTCTGGTACCGGTACGGGGTCCGCCGCATCCTCGGCTTCCGCTACGGGTTCCTGGGGATGACCGCCGCCAGCCCCGAGAAACCGCTGCCGTTGGACCCGGACGTGATCCACGATATCCACCGGCAGGGCGGGACGATGCTGGGCAGCTCCCGCGGACCGCAGAAAGCCGAGGATATGGCCGAGTTCCTCGACGAGAAAGGCGTCAACGTGCTGTTCGCGGTGGGCGGCGACGGCACGATGCGCGGCGCGCTGGCGCTCTACGAGGAGGTTCGCCGGCGCGGCCTGAAGCTCTGCATCGTCGGCGTTCCGAAGACGGTCGACAACGACGTGCGCTTCATCGAGAGGACCTTCGGCTTCGAGACGGCCGTGGCGGTCGCCACCAGCGCCATCGACGCCGCGCGGGTGGAAGCCACCGGGGCGCCCCACGGCATCGGGCTGGTGCGGCTGATGGGGCGGCACTCGGGCTTCATCGCCGCCTCGGCGGCCATCGCGTCCCGCGAGGCGAACCTGCTGCTGGTGCCGGAACTCCCGTTCGATCTCCAGGGCGAGAAGGGGATCCTGCAGTACCTGCGGTGGCGGCTGGAAACCCGGGGGCACGCGCTGGTGATCGTCGCCGAGGGCGCCGGGCAGGGCTATCTGCAGGCGGCCGCGGGCAAGGACGCCTCCGGCAACGTCAAGCTGGGCGACATCGGCATCTTCATGCGGGACACCATCGCGCGCGAGTTGAAGGACATGGACGTGTCGGTGAAGTACATCGACCCCAGCTACATGGTCCGCGCGGCGCCCGCGAATGCCGCCGACGCCATCTTCTGCGGGCAGCTCGCGGAGGGCGCCGTGCACGCCGCGATGGCGGGAAAGACGGGCCTCGTTCTCGGGTACTGGCTCGGCCACTTCACCCACGTGCCGCTGACCGCCGTCACGACCGGCCGCAAGGTCATCTCGCTCGACAGCTCCTTCTGGCGCAACGCGCTCGAGGCGACCGGGCAGCCGATGGTGCTGACCGCCGGCGCGCGGGTCTGAGGCTCGAGGCCTGAGGCTCGAGGCTGGAGGCTCGGGGCTGGAGGCCGGGGGCTCGGGGAACGCGGACCGCGCGCCACAGGTTCCCGGGCAAAAAAAAGGGGCCGGATTCACCGGCCCTATCCTGCCCTTGCCCCTCGGGGGGCGAGTGCCGTTCCATATGCAGGGATCGTGCCAGGACTTCCAGGCCAGAGGCGACCCGATGGCCGGCCTGACCCGCGCGCCTCGTCCGGATCGCGCAAGACCTTTCCTGGAGCCGGGTGTCGGCCGCACGTCCGCGCTGCCTGCAAGTTGCCCCATGGGCTCGCCGGCTTCGCCGCCCGTCCGCGCGGAGGTGTCCACGACACCTCGCGGACGTCCGGAGTGGGTCGTTCCGGTCACGTTGCGGTCGGCGGGGCTCCAGGCGGGGAACTCGCCTCCGGCCTCCAGCCTCAAGCCTCCAGCCTCCAGCCTCAGAAACACTTCTTCGGACCGATCCCGTAGGCGTCCATCTTCCGATAGAGCGAGGGGCGGGGCATTCCCAGGTCGGCGGAGGCGGCGGTGACGTTGCCGGCGTTGCGCCTGAGCGCGGCCAGGATCTGGTTGCGCTCCTCCTTCTCCTGGTCGGCCTGGAGGCTGGCCAGATCGATCCCGTAGGCCTCGAGCTTGCGGTACAGGCTCTTGCGCGGCAGGCCCATCTCCTCGGCGGCGGCGGTAACGTTGAGGTTATGCCGGGCCAGCGCCTGCTGGATGAACGCCTTCTCGAACGCGGTGCGGGCGAGGTTCAGGTCGCGTTCGCCGATCGCGAAGCCGCCCGCCGGCGCGCGGGCCGGGGCGAGCCGGCCGGCCGTCGGGCGGAAGTGGGTCAGTTCGGCGGGCAGGCTGGCGGAGCGGATGCGCTCGGTGGACTCGAGCACGAAGGCCCGCTCGATGACGTTCCTCAACTCCCGGACGTTGCCGGGCCAACCGTAGGAGATGAGCGCCTCCATCGCATCCGGCGCCAGCGCGGCGATGCCCTTGTGGCGGCGCGACTCGAAGAGCCTGACGAAGTGCTCGGCCAGCGACGGGACGTCTTCGCGGCGCTCGCGCAGCGCGGGCATCCGGATGGTGAAGACGTTGAGCCGGTAGTAGAGATCCTCGCGGAACTTGCCCGCGGCGATGGCCTTCTGGAGGTCGGCGTTGGTCGCGGCCACGATGCGGACGTCGACTTCCTGCGTGCGGGTGCTGCCGACGCGTTCGAACTCGTGCTGCTGCAGCACGCGCAGCAGCTTCACCTGGATCTCGAGCGACAGCTCGCCGATCTCGTCCAGGAACAGCGTGCCTCCGTCTGCCATCTCGAAGCGGCCGATCCGCTTCTCGACCGCGCCGCTGAAGGCGCCCTTCTCGTGGCCGAACAGCTCGCTCTCGATCAGGGTCGGGCTCAGGGCCATGCAGTTGACCGCGACGAACGGCCGGTCGCGCCGCGGCGAGGCGGCGTGGATGGCCCGCGCCACCAGCTCCTTGCCCGTACCGCTCTCGCCCAGGATGAGCGTGCTGACCTCTTCGGCGCCGAGCGCGCGGATCTGCTCGTGGACCTCGAGCATCGGCCGGCTGGTGCCGACGATGTGCTCGGCGTCGAACTCGGAGCGCTCGCGCTCGTGTTCCAGCGCCTCGAGCCGGAAGAGATCGCGGCGGAGCTGGTCCTTCTCCTTGGCGTTACGAACCGCGCCCGCGGCGTGGCCGCAGAAGGTCTCGAGGATCGCGCAGTCGGCCTCCGCGAACTTGCGGCTGGCCATCTGGCTATCGAGATAGACGACGCCCAGCACCTCCTCGCCGTTCAGCAGGGGGGCCGCCAGGATCGAGCGGATGCGTTCGCGCTCGATGGAGAGCGCTCCCTGGAAACGAGCGCTGGCCGTCAAGTCGTCGATCAGTACAGGCTTGCGCTCGGCCGCCGCGTGCAGCGCGACCGTCATGCTGACGGTGTTCGAGAGTTCCAGCCGGTCCATCTTCCTCACGATGGCCGGCTCGAGCTTGCCCGTCCGCGGGTGGTACAGCAGGATGAACCCGCGCTCGGCCCGGAAGATGCCCAGGAGACAGTCGATCATCTTCTCGAGCAGATCGCCCACGTTGAGCAACGTCGAGAACTCGCTGGAGAGCAGGAACAGGGCCTCCAGCGCCTTGTGCGGACCGGCCGGGTCGGCCGCCGCGCCGGCCGGATTCGCGAGGCCGGCGTCCGGCGCGATTCCCTCGGGCAGCGCGAGCAACTCCAGCGTGAACACGCCAACCTGCGCCCAGTGCCCCAGGCCCAGCTCGCCAGAGGTGGCGAAACGATCGTCGAGCATCAGGCCGTTCGTGCTGCCCTCGTCGCGGATGACCCAGCCCGTGCTGGAGCGGAAGATGCGCGCGTGCTTGCGGCTGACGCTCGCGTGTTCGAGCACGAGCGCGCAGGTCGCGTCTCGCCCCACGAAGAAGTCGTTCCCGTCGAGCGGCAGCGCCCCGACCACGTGGCCATCTCTCAGCACCAGGAGCAGATCCATGATCGCCGAAAGTAGCACGGGCCCTCCCCTGGTGTCATCAGTGGGAGGTGCCAGGGGTGCGCGCGCGGAAGGTGGGGAGCCGCTCCGGTTCGAGTTCTACCGGGGACGCTGTCCCGGGGCCCTGCCAGGGTGGGAGCCCCACCCTGGACCCGGCAATGAGAAGACGAGGCGAGG
>CAZSVK010000303.1:0-7657 GCA_964610245.1 uncultured bacterium | reverse complement strand
TACTCGGGCCGAGCGTCGAGCCATGGACGGCGCTCGGCGTAGGCCACGACCATGTCGATCATCCGGGTCGACTTCACGCCCAGCTTGACCAGATAACGCTGCAGATGATCGAGCAGCTTCTCGCGAGCGTTGGGATCGGGCACGGGCGCGGAGGCCCCGCCCGCCGACATCTCGCGCCAGCCCCGTCGCGCCAGCGCCGGCGCCGGCCGCGGAGGCTCGGGCGCCGCCTGGGCCGTGGGCTCCTCGAACGCCGGGACCGCCTCGTCGACCGGGCGCACCCAATCCCGGTTCAGGAACAACCCGACGGCGATCAGGAACAGGATCGCCGCGCGAGCCCTCGGGTGGTCCAGCCACTCAATCAGGGGATCGTACATCCTCGGCCTCTCCGGCGTATCCGCTGAGGGCGGGCGACATGCCCGCCAGGTCGCAGGTCTGGCCGTCGGTGCCCGAGCGGAACAGCACCTCGAGCTTGGACCCCGGCGGGATGTTCTTGCGGTTGGCGTAGTAGCAGACGAGGTTCCCGACGATGCGCACCGCCTGGCCGGCGGCCTCCGGGCGAACGCCGTTGAGGCTCACGACCGAGGCATGAACCGGCGCGGGATGGTCGTAGTCATAGGTCTTCTCGAAGGCAGGCGCGGTGCGGAAGGTGAGCATCGCCTCCTGCGTCCAGGGCTGGGCCTCGTCGCCCTGAACGAAGATGCCGAGAGAATCGGAGTCGGCGGTGCGCTCGGGGTGGCCGAGGAACTCTTCCTGCCGGCCCAGCACGCCGAAGAAATCGGCGGCGCCGTCGTTCTCGAAGAGCGCCAGGTCGCGGGCCACGATCGGCGCCGTCAGCGTCGGCCGGTCGAGATCGCCCGTCACGATCGTGCCGCGGCCGACGTAGAGCAGCGGCTTGGCGTGGTCGAGCTTCTCGACGAAGATCGGGCCGTCGAGCACCAGGAGGTCGTACTCGGGCTGGGGCGCCAGGTCCGGATTGCGGTCGTGCGTGAAGAGGCCGGGGTAGTCGGCCAGGTGGGCATACCGTCGCAACGCCGTGTGCACCGGCAGGCCGTAGCCCGGAGGAAACCGGTGCACGTCGGCCGCGGGGGCCTGGTCCGCGCCGTAACCGCCCGGGCGCTCCTGGTTCCAGCCCGAGAGCACCGCGTCGGCGACCGAATGGACCGCCCAGCCCACCACGGCGCCGGCGACGACGCGTCCGACGATGCGGCTGACGTGGTGGCCGCCGAAGCTGCGTCCGACGGCGCCGCCGGCCACGGCCAAGCCCAGGCCGATGATGTCTCCCAGCAGCGCCGCCGCTCGATCGGCGTACTGGGCCGGCGCCCAGTAGAGGCCGAAGGGCATCCGGTAGGTGGCGAACTTGGAGGGGTCGTCGAGGCCGATAGCGTCCGGGCCGAGCGAGCGGATCTGCTGGCACGCCTGCGCCGGATCCTGTCCCTCGACGTCGACCGAGACCGCGTAACTGTTCGCGCAAAGCGGTGAGCCGCAGTGCGTGGCGCGGTTCATCAGGACCTCCGCGTCGCCCTCCGGCATCACCACGTACTTCTTCGCGTTGGACTGTGGCGCCTCGCCCTCGGCTCCGAGATCGCCCGGCTGCAACAGTCGGTCGTACATGTCGGGCGGTTGCTTGAACACGCCGATGGGCGGGGCGAGCGAATCGGTCGCGCCGTCGGGCCGATCCTGGCAGAGCACCCCCTTGAACGGCGAGATACGCACGCGGCCCTGGGAGTCGGGCACCGTGGCGCCGACGATCGAGAAGTAGTTCGGATAGATGGACTCGCCGGGCCCCTGCGTGGCGTGAGCGCGGCGCTGCTCAGTCCACCACCACTGCCCCTGGTCGATCTTCATGCCGGTGTCGCCGAAGAGCACCGCCTCCCAGCAGGCATTGAGCATGTCCAGAGGCACGATGACGCCGCCCAGGCAGGTGATGCCCTGCGCCAGCGCGCCGATCGTCTGCGAGAGCCCCTGGCGGAAATCGGCCCAGCGATCGGCCACCTCCGTGCTCGAGCCCGAGCCCGAGCAAGAGGCCGAACCGAGCGAGGTCCAGCGCAGCGGCCGCACCTGCAGCTCGCCCGGCAGCAGCACGCGCAAGAGGATTGGCCCGCACAGCTCGACCACGCCCGCGCGCGGCGCCGGCAACATCCCCCAGCAGTCGGTCCACTGGTAGTCCTTGACGCTCTGCAGCGTGTCGGGATCGACATGCCATGGCGGCAAGTAGCCAGGCGCGGCGCGCGGGTCGGGACGCTGGCCACCGGCGGTCGGGGCCATCGGGTTCTCCATGCATAGCGGAGGAGGATAGCCTTCCGGGCGAAGGTCGTAGGGACCCCGAAGGTAAACGCGGCCGTCGCGGCGGCCGAAGACCAGCAGGCTCCCTCCCTCGTTCAGGTCCTCTTCCTGGCCCGCGTGCCCGCGGGTGTCACCCCAGCAGAAGAGCGCGAACTCGCGCGCCACCGGAGAGGAGATCATGAACTTGAAGAGGTGAGACGACTGCAGCTTGCGCTCCAGATAGACCCGAGGTCCGTTGAAGCCGGCCGTGGCGGTGAGCACCGCGAAACCGCCGTAGGCCTCGACGGGCGGCTGGGCGCTGGCCCCGGCGGGATCGAGCGTCGGGTCGAACCAGTAGGCGGAGGGCTGGGTGAGATCGACGCCGAGCGAGTTGGTGCTGAGCCTGCGGAAGGCCCGCAACTCCAGCCGGACGTCGACCAGCTCGGCGCCGCCTGAGCCCGCCAGCTCGCGAGAACAGCGCAGGAACGAGAGCACGCTGCGCTCGAACAGCGGCCCGGTGGCGGGGGCCGAGAGATCGCCCCGCGTGGCGGTCTTGACTTGCTGGACGAATTGACTCCAGGATGGCAGCACCAGCTCGTCCCGGCCCGCCGCGGTCGCGAGTTTGCGTTCGACCGCCAGCGCGGCCTCTCGCAGTGCGGCCTCGGCGTAGAGCGTGGCCCGGGTGCCGTAGACCACCATCTCGTGCTGATTGAAGTCGCCGCCGGCCCTGACCAGCAGCGTCACGAGAGAGATGAGCAGCAGGCCGATGGCGAAGCCGGCCATCGCCAGGGCGCTTCCCGAGCGCTCGACCGGCCTGAGCGGGCGCGCAGAGGCTCTCATCGAGTCTGCAGTCTAGCCCATGCGCGTTCGCCAGCGCCCGCTCCTCGCCCTCACCGCCGCTCGACGGTGGCGCGGGGGGGCGACCAGAGTTCGCCCAGCCGCGAGGTGCAGCGCAGCTCGACCTGGAACGGCGCCTTGGGCCGGAAGCCGGGTAGCGCCAGCCGATGCACCTCGGAGGGCCCGCTCTCGGCCTGGCTCTCGCCGGTCTCGCCGCCGGCGGCCGACCAGCGGGCCGAGCAGGTGCAGGCAACGGGCGTTCGGAAGACCAGCACCGTGCCGTCGGGCGAGGGCTCGGCCTGCAGCGTGTCGACGGACGGCTGCGCGGGCGCATCGAGGATCACCGGCGGACCGGCGGGCCTGCCTCCGTCGAGTAACTGCACGCGATAGCTCGCACCGGCCTCCAGATCCACGAAGGTCACCACGTGGCTGCGCTCGCCCGAGGCAGGCAGCTCGCGGTCGGCCTCGCCGGAGCGAGACAGCCGCACCGCTGCGCTACCCGGATCGTCGGTGCTCCATCGGACTTCCGACCGGAAGAACCCGGGGGTCACCTGCACGTCTCGCGGCAGCTCGACCGAGGACAGATAGTGGTAGATCATGGCAGCGAGCGCCACGACCACGACGGCCACCACGGCGATCGTTGCCGTGGGGCGTCGCGAGCCGGCGGCGGGCTGGGCGTGCGCGGGCCGGGGGGCAGCTTCCGGGGCCAGAGGCCTCACGGGCCGCGAGGCGCTGGCCGCGCGAGCGGGCCGCGACGGACGCGCCGGCTCGGGCTGCCGGGGCGGTTCGGGGCTGGCGAGGGCCGTCTCCAGCAGACGAAGTAGTTCCCCGGCCGACGCGGGTCGCTCCTCCGGAGCAATCGCCAGCGCGCGCATCACCACATCGCTGACGGCCCGCGAGATCTCGGACCTGAGCTCGGCCGGAGGGGTGAAGGGCGGCTGCCCGCCGCGGACCTTCTTCACGTAAGCGATGACATCGGTGTAGGCTTTCTGACCCGTGAGCATCTCGTAGAGGATCAGCCCGACCTGGAAGACGTCGCTGCGCTTGTCCAGGCTCTTGTCGGCGCGGAGCTGCTCGGGTGAGAGGTAGAGCATGCTCCCGAGCAGGGCGCCGGTGCGTGTCATCCGGTCGGCGAGCATGCCGGCGAGACCGAAATCGATGACGCGGACGTCGAAGTCGTCCGAGACCAGGAGGTTGGACGGCTTCAGATCTCGGTGCACCACGTCGAGCGAGTGGAGGTGATCGAGCGCCCCCGCGAGCAGGCTCAGCACCTTGGCCACTTCCTCGAGCGCGAACCCCTTCCCTTCCCGGAAACGGGTGGAGATGCGCTGGGACAGAGTCGGCCACGGGATGTGGTCCATGGCGTAGAAGACGCGCCCCTCGCTCTCGCCGCGATCGAGCACGCGCACCACCGCGGGATGTGACATCCGCGCGAGCACCTCGCACTCGCGATCGAACCGCACCACGATGTCCTCGGTGACCTCTTCCTTCAGGAGCTGCACCGCCACCTGCTGGCCGGACCGCATGTCCTTGGCGAGATAGACGTCGCCCATTCCGCCCGTCCCGAGCAGCTCCTGGGTCTCGTACCGGTCGGCGATCAGCATGGTCAGGCAGATTGTAACAGAGGCCCGCCGCGCTATACTCGACACCGTGGAAGAAGCCGCCAATCGAAGATTCGGCCGCTACGAGGTGACCGGCCAGCTGGGCCGCGGGGGGATGGCGGTCGTCTATCGTGCCGTCGATCCGCAACTCAACCGCGAAGTTGCGATCAAGGTCATCGGCGGCGCCAGGAACAGCTTCTCGGGCGAGTCGGTCGAGCGGTTCCAGCGCGAGCTGAAGTCGATGGCGCTCATCGCCCACCCGAATGTGGTGCGCATCTTCGACGGCGGCACCGAGCAGGAGATGCCGTTCCTCGTCACGGAGCTGATCGAGGGCGAGACGGTCGAACAGGTCGTCCGCAAGAGCGGCCGGATGCCGATCGCGAAGCTCCTCCGGTTCACGCGCGAGTTGCTCGAGGCGCTCATCGCGGTGCACGAGGCCGGTCTCGTCCATCGCGACATCAAGCCCTCCAACCTGATGATCACCGCCGAGGAACGCCTGGTGCTCATGGACTTCGGCATCGCCCTGGCTGCCTTCGGCGACAGCCTGACCAAGACCGGCGACGTCCCGGGCACGCTCGCCTATCTGCCACCCGAGTGCCTCGGAGGCAAGAAGGCGTCGGTGGCGAGCGACCTGTTCCAGGTGGGTCTGGTGGCCTACGAGATGATCGTCGGCAAACCGCTCTTCACGCTCCAGAACCCGAAAGACTCCCTGCCGGCGCATGGCGAGCCGCCCCCGCGCGACCTCAGGACCCGCCGGGAAGAGCTGCCGTCGCCGCTCGAGGCCGCGGTCCGCAAGTCGCTCGAGCCGGATCCGGCCGCCCGCTTCCAGACCGCCCGGCAGATGCTCGAGGCGCTCGACGGCGGAGAGGTGACGCAGTCCCGGCGCTCCCGCGCCACGGGCCGCAAACCGGTCACCTCGTCGGGTCTGCGCTCCGCGGCCAGGACGCCGGCCGCCCCCGGCCGTAGCGCCGCGATGGCCGCCGCCGCGGGGTTTGGCGCGGTGGTGCTGCTGGGCGCGGCGGGCTGGTTCGCCTACGCGGCGCTCTGGGCCAAGCCCGAGCCGCCCGCGGGGTTCGAGGCCCGCGTCTCCGGCGAGGCGCTCGAGGTGAGCTGGAGCAGCTCCCGCTCCTACCGTGGCGCCATCGAGCTGACGGTGCCGGAGGCCGGCGTGCTGATCGCCGAGGAGAGCGCCGACACCAAGCAGCACCGCGTCAGGGTGCCCGGCGACTTCGAAGGTCTCACCGCCGAAGTGCGGGCAGGCGTCGCCGACGGCAGTCTGAGCGAAGCGCGGAAGCTGGGTCCGGCCCAGTAGCCGCCGTGCTCTCGGGCCTCCGCCGGGCCCGGCGGCTGCTCTCGCCCTAGCGGCCGGGCGCCCGATAGCCCTCCGGCCCACGCCGGCACCTGCCCGGAAGAACCGAAAACGGCCGGTCCGTGAGGACCATGCCGTTTTCGAGAACTAACCTTGGCGTTTCGACCGCCGGTCATCCGCTCCCGTGGCATCGGACCGGCGGCCTCCGGATTACTTGGCCTTCTTGGCGGGCGCCTTCTTGGCGGGCGCCTTCTTGGCCGGGGCCTTCTTGGCGGGCGCCTTCTTGGCCGGGACGGCCTTCTTGACCGGTGCGGCCTTCTTGACCGGAGCGGCCTTCTTCACGGGAGTGGTCTTCTTCGCCGGAGCGACCTTCTTCGCCGGGGCCGCCGTCTTGCACGGGGCCTTCTTACCGCAAGCTGCCATACCCAGCCCATCCTTTCGCCCACCTCAAAGAGTGGCGGCCGGTCTCGGCCTCACGGACCCCCGCTGGCGGGCGCGCTGCATTTTCAGGAGCGAGGTTCCGTGAGTACGAGTATACCGACATCGTCGGAACGAGTCAACTCTCCCCGTTCATCCGATGACGTTGATGGGTCCGATTTCAACCGGCCGCCCCGCGAGGTCCGGCGCCGCTCACTTCAGCCAGAAGGCCTTGGCCCCCTTCGGCAAGTGAGAGCGCGCCTGAAGCAGGTCCTCGCCGGAAGCCTGCATCTCGGCCAGCCGTCGCGCGCCCAGCTCGCGGGCCCGAGCTTCCAGGTCACATCCCACGAAGCCCCGGGCCAGCCTCAGCGCCGCCACTCCACAAGAAGCCGCGCCCGAGAAGGGATCCAACACCAGCTCTCCCTGGACGGTGCTCGCGGCGACCATGACTTCGAAGAGTTCTCGGGGCTTTTGGGTTGGATAGGCCGGACGATGAACCCGCCCGAGCTGCCAGACGTCCGGGAAGGCCCGGTGTGCGAGCGGCCGCCGGCCCTTGCTGGCGAAGATGACGAACTCGTGGCGGCGCCTGTAGTAATGCCCCATTCCGAGGGCCACCTTGTCCCACGTGATGATGTTCTTCACCGAGAAGAACTCCCGCATCAGGTGGCCCAGGCTCAGCAGAGAGAAGGAATCGAACATCACGTAGATGTGCCTGTCGGGTTTGAGCACCCGCGCGCACAGCTCGAGGAACCTGCGGAACCCCTCGGGCGAGTCCCTGAACTCCCGCATCCAGCGGTCGTTCCCGGGAGTGCCATAGTGGCCCACGATGCGCCCGTGACCGAACTTCATGTGCTCGTTCATCCCACTGTAGGCCGGATCGGTGGCAATCAGATCGACGCTCTCGGCCGGCATCGACTCCAGCAGAGTCAGGCAGTCCTCGCAGACCAGAGACCAGGACGGGACCGTTCCGGCGCCGAAGAGCGCGTCGCGCCCGCGCAGGCCGGTCAGCAGCGGCTCCGGCAAGCAGGCATCAGGGGTGAACAGGTTCATCGGGTCGGCCCTCACCATCCTCCGACGAACGGCTCGGGCGCGAACACCGTCACGCCGTGAGCGAGCAACAGGTCCCTCAGCGCCAGCGGGTCGGCGACCTGGCAAGGCGTCAGGGCGCCGCTCAGCGCCGCCCCCTCGCGCGCCAGCCGCGCGGCGAGGAACGCCGCGACGACCGCCGTGA
>CAZSVK010000302.1:0-7669 GCA_964610245.1 uncultured bacterium | reverse complement strand
CCCTGGTAGGGGCTCGGGGACGAAGTCCCCGACAGGGATTGAAGTTCAACGAGGCACCCGGGATGACGTGCTCTCGTACGGATCCCGGATCTCGGATTTCATGGCCGGCTTCGCTATCATGTCAGGCATGAGACGCGAACTGGACCGGGCCCGAGTCCAGGCGCTCATGGAGGCCCTTGGCCATGCGGCGTCCGGCCCCGGTCGGGTCTATCTCACCGGCGGAACCAGCGCCGTGCTCGAAGGCTGGAGGCAGGCGACCGTCGACGCGGATCTGAAACTCGACCCGGAGCCCGCCGGCATCTTCGAAGCGCTCCGCCGTATCAAGGACCAACTCGAGCTGAACGTCGAGCTGGCCTCGCCTGACGACTTCCTTCCTCCCCTTCCCGGCTGGAAAGAGCGCAGCCTCTTCATCTGTCGCCACGGGTTGGTCGAGTTCTATCACTACGACTTCTGCGCCCAGGCCCTCTCCAAGATCCAGCGTGCCCACGACCGTGACCTGGCCGATGTCCGTGAGATGGTGCGTCGCGGACTGGTTGACCCGGCTCGCCTCCTGGAACTCTTCACCGCCATCGAGCCTGCTCTGCTCCGGTATCCCGCCGTCGACGCCGAGGTGCTACGCCGCAAAGTCGAGGACTTCCTGGACGAGGTGCGTCGTGCTTGATCTGGAGGGCCTCCCGGGAGCGGATCTGGTGACCCGTGGCTTGGCCGATCTCGCCGTCGGCGAGACGAGTGCCCCGGCGCTCCTGGTAGCGGCCGCCGGTGCTCGGCTCCGGCGGCTGGGACTGAGCGTCCCGGCCACTGTCGACGAGCCCGAACTCCGTCTCTACCGCTTGCTTTCCGAACAGGCGCCTGAAGAGGCCTTCAACAGGTACAACTCCCTGCTGCGGCGCATCGACAGCTTTGCCAGCGCCCTCGAACGGGAGCTGGGCCAGTCCCTCCGGGCCGCCCGAGAGCGAGCCTGATCGGGACGTGTTGCCGTCTACCAGACTGCCGTTGCCGGTTCAGCCTGTCTTGAGCATCAACCGCCGCTTCTCGGCGATGGCGCCGGCCAGCCGCGACTGCCAACGCTTGGCCAGCCAGCCGAAGGCCATGCAGAGCACGCCGAGCACGGCCCCTGTGGCCGCGAGGAACGCCAGCGGGTTGACCAGCATCCTCGGCGAGGAGTCGGCCAGCATGCCGAGCGCGAACGGCGGGTTGGCGCAGAACAGGTAGCACGCCCAGTCGGGCCGCTGCGGCTGAACGACCATCGCGAGCCAGGCCGGCCCGACTGCCAGCGCCGCCAGGACCAGCGCCGAGAGCCACCGCGAGCCCTTGGAGACCAACAGCTCCATCCAGTGCACCGTGTGGGCGGCCATCGTCACGCCCAGTCCCTTGATGAACAGGCCCAGCACCGCCGTCGAGCCGATGGCGAGCAGGCTCTGGCCCGCCACAACCCAGCGGGGCAGGCACATCGCCACCGGCACCACCGTCGAGAGGACCGCCGCGGCCAGCACGAACAGCAGCGCGTCGCCCCGCTCGCCGAGCAGCCGCTCCCGCCAGTGCGGCATCGGGAGCCGCCACAGCTCCGACTCGACCTGCTGCCGGACCGGCACCACCCAGAGGGTGCATGCCATCAGCACGAACGTCATCAGAGCGTCGACCGCGTACAGCGTCGACGAAGGGTTCTTTGCGGCGTTGGACGCAAGCTGCTCGTCGCAGAGGAAGAACGCGAATCCGAGCGCCATCCCGCCCGCGAGCCCGGCCAGCATGCCGCCGCGGCTCCAGGGTAGACGATCCGGATCTTCCAGGCAGCGAGCGGCGCCTTCCAGGCAGAGCCGGATCGTCACGAGGAAGATCAACGCGGTCAGCGCCTCTGCCGGGATGGCGAAGCTGGCAAGCTGGGGCCAGAGGTTGTCGTTCATCCGGGACCAGTCGAAGAGCCGTCCGAGCGCCGGACGCAAGGTCGCCGCGTCGAGCACCGGGACCTCCGCCGCCCACAGCCACGCGGTCACGATCCCGGCCCCGCCGACCGCCGAGCGGACCGCGACTTCCGAGCGCCGGCACGTGGCGGAGAGCAAGAGCCCGTAGGCGCAGTAGGCCAGCGTCGCCAACGTCATCAGCAGGTAGACCAGGAGAGTCTGGCCGAGCGACTTTCCCGCGAGCAGCGCGAGCGGCACCGCCAGCAGCAGTCCCACAGCGTTGAGGATGTGCAGCGGCGCCGTCAGGCCCAGCAGCCGTCCGGTCACCGATTCCCACGCGGTGAGCGCTGTCAGTCTCTCCAGCTCGAGCACGCCCTGCTCACGATCTCGCGCGATCGACCCCGCGCCCCGGATGGTCGCGAAGACGCACGAGATACCCAGGTGGAAGAACAGCAGACCGAGCAGGCACTGTTCGGCCACCTCGCGCACCCGGCCCACCGCCAGGCGTGCGAACCCTTCGCTCGTCGTGAAGACCAGCAAGAACAAGAGGAAGCCATACACCACCAGGGCGATTCCGACGTGCTGCAGCTTCAGCTCGCTCCGGAAGTTCCGGTGAAACTCGGGGTTCTCGAACATCCGATCCCTCCTGAGGGCTCCAGTCCGTTCCTTTGCCGCCTGTATTGAACAGTATCACCGCGCGGGCGCGACCGCTCTCCCGGTAAGACCGCTGAACAGGGCTCGAGGTTCATTTGAGTCTAGGAGTTCATTCGAGCCGGGGACGCTGTCCCCGGACCCCTGCTGGAGCTCTGATCCAGGCCTCGCCAGGGCGGGAGCCCCGCCCTGGACCCGGCAAGGAGAAGGCAGGACGAGGCTTGTTCGTCATTCTCGAGGACTCTGTCCTGTGCGCGTGGGCAAGACTCCCTCCAGTCAGAGGGGAGTCCAGAGGGCCACTGGCCCTCTGGTGGGGGTTCGGGGGCGAAGCCCCTGAGTGGTTGCTTGGTTCGACCCCTCACGCCACTTCGTACGACGAACCGCGCAAGAAGATGTCCTGCAACCCCGCGCGCTGCTCCTCGAACAGAGCGACCTTCACGCCGGCGGCGGTCAGCGCCGAGAGCAGCTCGGCTTGCGCGGCCAGGTCTCCCCGGAAGCTCACCTCGAGCCACTCTCCGTCCACGACCAGCGACGCCACCTGCGGCGAATCCTTGAGCAGCGCCGCCGCCCGATCCATCCCGGCCACGCAGCGGATGCGCAAGCGGGTCACGCTCGCCATGGCCTCCAGGATGTTGCGGATGCGGCCGCACTCCAGCATGCGGCCCTTCTCCAGGATGCCGACCCAGGTGCAGACCGTGGCAAGGTCCTCGAGGATGTGCGACGAGATGACCAGCGTCTTGCCCTCGGAGGCCAGCTGGCCAACGATGGCCCGGAAGTCGAGGCGGGCCTTCGGATCGAGGCCCGACGTGGGCTCGTCGAGGAGCAGCAGCTCGGGATCGTGGAGGATCGCCCGGGCGAGCGACAGCCGCTGCTTCATCCCACGGGAGAGCGTGCCCACCGCGGCCTCCGCCTTGACCGAGAGCTGAGTGAAGTCGAGGATGTGTCGCATGCGCTTCTCGCGCACCGCGGGTTCTAGCTTGCAGGCCCGGGCGAAGTACTCGAGATACTCCGTCACCTTCATCTCCTCGTGGAAGTGCTGGAAGTCCGGCATGAAGCCCAGCCTGCGCCGGATCTCATCGGGCTCTCGCTCGGCGTCGAATCCGCCGACCAGGACCGTGCCACAGGTCGGCCGCTCCACGGTGGCGAGGATCCGCAGGAGCGTCGTCTTCCCGGCGCCGTTCGGGCCGATGAGGCCGAAGACCTCTCCCCGCGGGATCTCGAACGAGAGGTTCTCCAGCGCCGCGTGGCCGTCGTATTCCTTGCGAAGATGGCTGGTCTTGATCATGCGTCTTCCAGCCTACCCGCTTCGTTCCGATTTGCCATCCCCCCCCTTACACCTGACAGCTGACACCCGACTCCCGCTTCCAGTATCCTGCTGCCACGACCAGGAGGCTTGCCGTGGACGCTACCTACTCGCAGTACGACTACATCCCGCTCACTTACGATGCGCAGTACATCGGCCGTGAAGACCTGCTGCAGGACATCGTCTTCTACCGGGACCTGGCCAGCGAGGCCGGTGGGCGCGTCTGCGAGGTCGGCTGCGGCACGGGCCGGGTCTACCTGCCGATCCGGCGTTCGGGCATCGATATCTGGGGCGTCGATCTGTCGGAGAGGATGCTCGACGTGCTCCGCGCCAAGGCCATCAAGGAAGGCCTCGAGTGCAAGCTCTTCCTGGGAGACGCCCGCACCTTCACGCTGAAGCGGAAGTTCCGCATCATCACGATGCCCTTCCGCGTGTTCCAGCACCTGCTCTCGCCGCAGGACCAGCTCCAGGCGCTCGCCAACCTGCGGGAACATCTGCTCCCCGGCGGCCGCCTCGCCCTCAACATCTTCAATCCGAACATGGATCGCCTGGTCAACCGGTGCCGCCAGCCGCTCTACGAGGGCTCGTTTCCGCACCCGGTCACCGGCCGCACCGTTCATCTGTGGTCGTCCACCTCGCCCGACTGGGATCGCCAGGTCGCCGAGAACCAGATGATCTACGAGGAGGTCGACGCCCAGGGAAAGGCCGTCGACCGTCGCGTGATCCCGCTCCGGATGCGCTGGACCTACCGTCACGAGTTCGAGCACCTGGCTGCCAGGGCCGGCTTCACGGTGGAGGCGCTCCACGGCGATTTCTGGCGTTCGCCTTTCTCGGGCGAGTCGTCCGAGCAGGTCTGGGTGTTGAAGAAGTGACGCGGCCAGGGCTGCTCGTCGCGGCCGGGCTGTGGCTAGTCGCGGCCGCGGCCTTGGCGGCGCCGGCGGAGCGCGAGCTGGTGATCTTCCATGTCAACGACGTGCACGGCTACATCGACTCCAGGCGCGACTCCGAGGGCGAGTCCTACGGAGGAGTGGCGCGTCTCGCCAGCGCGCTGAAGTCCGGCAAGCGCGCGGCGCTGCGGCGTGGGGCCCGCTGGCTGTTCGTCGCCGGGGGCGATCTCATCCAGGGAACGCCAGTCGCGGACGACAGCCAGGGCAAGGCTGTGATCCCGCTCCTGAACGGCCTCGGACTGGTCGCCACCGCCGTCGGCAATCACGAGTTCGACTTCGGCCCCGAGGCGCTTGCATGCCGCGCTCGCGAGGCCAGGTTTCGCATCCTGGCGGGCAACGTGGTGCATCGTCCACCCGATCCGAGCCTCTGGGCGTCCAGCATCCTCGTGCCGGTCGGCGAGCTGAGGGTCGGGCTCGCGGGTCTGACCACCACGGAGACCAAGACCACCAACACGTCGCGAAGCGTCCGCGACTTCGACTTCATGCCGCGGGTCCCCGTGGCCGGGCGGATGCTGCTGGAACTCCGCGAGCGTCGGGCCGATGTGACGGTGCTCCTGACCCATGAGGGGCTCTCCACGGACCAGGCCCTCGCCACGAGCGTGCCGGGCTTCGATCTCATCGTGGGTGGGCACAGCCATACGCCCGCGACCTCGCCCACGTTCGCCGGCGACACCGCCATCGTCCAGGCGGGCGAGAACTGCGAGTACCTGGGCGAGGTCCGGCTGGCGGTCACGCCAGGCGAGCA
Organism: uncultured bacterium; assembly: GCA_964610245.1. GTDB lineage: Bacteria > Muiribacteriota > UBA6191 > JACPRK01 > JACPRK01 > CAZSVK01. Next base: position 2,125 of record CAZSVK010000302.1, on the reverse strand, counting down.
CCGCGTGCGCCTCCTGGGCTACCGGCTCATCCCCTTGCGCTCTCCCGCGATCGAGCCGGAGCCGGCGGTCGAGGAGTCCGTCCGGGCCCTGATGGCCCCCATCGAGGAGGAGATGGCCCGGGTTGCCGGGGAACTCTCTGTCCCCCTGGCGCAGGGCCTGCCCGGCGACTACTCGGAGGTCAGCGCTCTGGTGGCCGACGCCGTCCGCGAGGCCCATCCGGCCGACGTCTCCATCTTCCATCCCCGCGGAATCCGGCGAGGATTGCCCGCCGGACCGCTCACCGTCCGTGGCCTGAGGGAGGTGCTGCCCTACGGCAACAGGCTCGTCACGTTCGAGCTGGACGGCAATTCGCTCCGCAGGGCTCTCGAGCGCGGGCTGGCGGGCCCGTGGGCGCCCTACACCGCCGAGGACGGACCCTGGATCGCCAAGCGGCTGGGCAGGCCCCCGCCGGGCGGGCCCCCGCCGGGCAGGTCCGCCACCGTGACCGGACTGAAGCCAACCTGGGCCGGGATGATCCATTTGCAGGCTTCCGGCCTGACCTACTCGTTCGATCCGACTCGCCCGGACGGCCAGCGGCTGGTCGACGTCCAGGTGGGCGGCGCACCTCTCGACGGCCGGCGCACCTACACGTTGGTCTCCAATACCTATCTGGTCGACGATTGTCCCGACCGTCCCGACCTGGCGCTGGGCCGTAACGTCCGCATCTTCGAGGACAAGGATCGCGACGCCGTGCTCCGCTACCTGGAGCGCCACCGCCCTTACGTCCCGCCGGTGGTCCCCTCGGTCGTGAACCTGGCCAACCGCGTCGAGTAGGGCCTGGTTGTGCCCCCGCTCGCAGCTCAGAGTCTTCGGAGTTGCCGGTCAGTCGTCGATTGCTCTTCTCATGGCCGGGTCCAGGGCCCGGCTCGGGTCCTGGCAGGGGTCCGGGGACAGCGTCTCCGGGGGAACCGCCGGCCCACGCGCTGCTACTCCGCGAGGATGCGCTGGACTTCCTCGGCGGGGACGAGCTGCTGGGCGGCCAGCTCGTTGAGCGAGCGTCGCATCGAGCGGCAGCCTGGGGTCGTCTCCATCGCGTCGGTGACGCGGAAGGTCTGGTTCGCGCGCACGAGGTTGCGCAGCGCCTCGGTGGGGGCCATCACCTCGAAGGCGGCGACGCGGCGCTTGCGGTCGCGCGTCAAGAGCAATTGCTGGCTGACGACTCCGGCCAGGGCGAGCGAGACCTGGAGGCGGGTTTGCCCCTGCTGCTGGGCGGGGAACATCCCGATGACCTGTTCGATGGTGGCGGCCGCGTCGGGGGTCTGGAGGGTCGAGAGGACGAGGTGGCCGGTCTCGGCCGCGGCGAGCGCGATGGTGACGGTCTCGAGGTCGCGCAGCTCTCCGATGAAGATGACGTCGGGGTCCTGACGCAGCACGTGACGCAGCCCGGCCTGGAAGCTCTCGGTGTCGAGACCGACCTGGCGCTGGTTGACGAGACAGCGTTTGCTGTGGAGGACGTACTCGACCGGATCTTCGAGGGTCACCACGTGGCCCTCGCGGTTCTGGTTGTAGGCCTCGATGAGGGCGGCGACGGTGGTGGTCTTGCCGCTCGAGGCCGGGCCGGTGACCAGGAGCATGCCGCGCCGGGCTTCCAGGAGCGCCGCGGCCTCCTGGGGCACGCCGAGCGAGGCGAGCGACGGGATCGCGCGGGGCACGAGGCGCAGGATGAGGCTGATCGTGCCGCGCTGGAAGCAGGCGCTGACGCGGAAGCGGGGGCCGTCAGGCCGGGGAGCGAGGACGCCGTCGGACTGCCTATCCCGTTCCAGCCGTTCGAGCTGCTTGGGGTCGAGGAGCTGCCGGGCGAGCCGTTCCAGATCGGGGGAGGCCGGGACGGGATGCTCGGTGGCGAGCAGCTCGCCGAGAACGCGCATGTAGACGGGAGTCCGCGCCTTGAGATGGAGGTCCGAGCCGCCCCGTCTCTCGAGGTCGGCCAGCAGCGGTTCGAGTTCGAGGGCCATCAGAGCATCCCCATCAGCGCCGGCTCGTTCGCCAGCGACAGAGCCTCCTCCGCGGTGATGGTCTTGACCCGAACCTGGCGGGCCAGCGCCTGTTCGAGGGTGCACATCCCCAGCGCGGAGCCCGATTCCA
>CAZSVK010000301.1:0-7683 GCA_964610245.1 uncultured bacterium | reverse complement strand
TGAGCCCCGGCAGCAGTGCCGAGGGCGAACGCCATCTTGCGCACGCGACGTCAGGAGCGTGCACCTGCAGGATGGCCGGGGGACAGCGTCCCCGGAGTACCACCAGGATCGACTACTTCACAGCCTCACCGTGCTTCGAAACTCAGAATGCGCTCGCCGAACTTGTAGCTGGGCGGGGGCGCGGTGACTTCCTGGGCCTTGAGCAACGACTCCAGGGCCACCAGTTGCCCGTTGGCCCACGTCTTGGCCGCGGCTCGCATACCCGACCGGCCGAGATCGACGAAGGTCTCGAGTTCGCCGAGCTTGGCGAGGGTCTCGGGGGAAACCTTGCCGCCGCTGAGCGTGTTCAGTTCCTCGAGGCAGTCGCGCATCTTCTTGACGACGCCGGTCTTGAAGCGGACCTTGTTGGTGCCGGGCCAGAGGCTGTCCTTGAGTTCGAGCGAGTAGTCGAGATTGTCGGAGACCACCGAGGCCGTGCAGTTCTGGAAGGTCGTCCACAGCTTGGTGTGGGCCACGGCCTTGCGGTAGGCCTCGTCGGAGTCGCGATCGGCGGGCGTCTCGGGGCCGGCCGCGGCGGCCGTGTCGAACGCGGTCTGGAAGGCGGCGGCGTCGACCGGACCGAAGTGGCGGGGCGGGACGAAGCCCTCGGTGACCTTGGCCATCGTCCGGTTGGCAGCGGCGAGCTTGATGCGGTAGGCGACCACCTCGTGCTTGTCACCGGTGTAGAGCACGCCGACGATGTCGGCCGTGGCGCCGGCCGACAGCCCGCCCACGTGAGTCTGCTCGCGATTCAGCACCAGCAGTCCGCGCTTGACGTGCGGCTTCACCTTGCCCGCCACCGGCGAGGCCAGCGTGACTTCGACCGCGTCGCTGGTTGCCAGCGTGCTGCGGAAGCTGTTGCCCTGGGCCTGGTTGATGGCGCGCTCGGCACGGTCGCGCTCCTCGGACTGCCCCTGCTCCCGGGCGACGGCCCCCAGGTCTTTGCCGAGGGCCTCGAGCTGCTGGGAGATCTCGGCCTGCTTGGCCTGGATATCCTTGGCCTTGCCGGCCTGGAAGAGCGACTTCTCCCACGCTTCGGAGGTCTGCTGGGCGAGCGCCTCGCGAGCCCTGGCGACCCGCTCCTTGACGGCCGGCGTCGCCTTCGGGTTGGACTCGAGCGCCTTCACCGCTGTTTCGAGCGAAGCGCGCTGCTTGCCGAGCTGCTCGAGGCCCGACTCGGCGGCGAGTTGCGCGGTGACGGCCCGGCCTATGGCGGCCTGCTCGTTGATGAGCCGTGCGGCCCGCACCTTGTCGCCGCGCGCCGCGAACACGTCGCGGCCCAGGTCGCGGCCCTTCAGGTTCGACAGGCGATCTTCCAGCCGCTTGCGGTGCTCGGCGAGCGGGCCGGTCAGCTTCACGCCCGCGGGCACCTGGCCGAGCGACTGCGTCAGCTGGTCGTAGCGGGTCGAGAGTGTCTTGCCGGCCTCGGCGGCCACGGTGGCGTCGCGCTCCATCGAGGCCAGGTCGCTGACGATCTTGGCTTCCTTCACGAGGGCGGCCTGCAGGGCGCCGAAGGCCTTGGCAAGGTCCTCGGACTTCAGCTCGGGGTTCTTCTCGAAGGCCGCCAGCAGCGACTCGCGAGTCCAACCGCCCTGGGGTGCGGCGCCGAGGGGTGCGGCCGCTTCGGCGAAGGCCCGCTCGGCCATCTCGCGGTCACGCTTGGCCTGGTCCCTGGCCTGCCGGGCCTTGTCCAGCTCGGGGTACTGCGCGTCGGCCTGGCCGCGATCGGCACCCTCGTCGATGTCGGAGTGGGTCTGCGGTTCGTTCAGACGGGCCAGTGCCAGGGGCGGAAGCTGCGCAACCTTGGTCGCGGCCTCGAAGGCGCCCTTGTCGATCTGGAGCGACTGCAGGTAGGCGGCGGCGAACTGCAGCGCGCCCTTGTCGAGGTCGCGCTCGAACTTCGTCGCCAGCGTGGCCGGGTCCCGGGCTTCGTCGGCCGACAGCTCGACCTTGTAGGCAGGCCCCGCGGCCACGATCAGCTCGACGACGCGGTCGGAAATCTGGGTCAGCAGCTTCGACGGCGGCTTCTGGTCGCGGCAGTAGGTGAGAAAGCTGGCCACGACGCGGTAGTCATCCTTGTCGCTCTGCTTGTCGAAGAGCCCCTTGGTGCGGGCCTGGTGCACGGAGTAGATGGTCTGGGCCGACAGATCGCCCTTCATGTTCTTCCGGGCGTCGTCGGCGTTCTTCGGGAAGTTGGGCGCCACGAGGGCGATCTGGTTGAACCACTGACCCAGCGCCTGGAGGTCGCGGCGGCCGGCGCGGGCAAGCGCTGCCCGGTCGTAGCCGACGTGCGTCTTGCCGATGACGCGGGCCAGATGGTCGCGCGCCTCGCGCGAGCCGTCCTGGTTGGACCAATCGACCCGGTGCAGATCCTCGTCGCCGGGCGGCACTTCCGCCGGGGCCGACGTGACCGTGCCCTGCTCGGTGGGCTTGTCGGTCACCTGGTTGACGTCCCCGAACCCGGGGCTCTCTTCCAGGTCGCCGGCGAGCATCGGCGAAGGGACGAGCAACAGGGCGGCGGCCAACAGGGCGGTGAGGATGCGGGCAGGATTCACTTCGAGCCTCTCTTTTTTCTACGCGAACGGCAGGGACAGCCGCGGGGCTGCCACGACCTACTACGTGCCGGGCGAAGTCATGGTTGCATCGAGTTGCCACGCCGATCGAATAAATTCCGATCCGTTGTCCGGCACGGATTTCCATCCGAGCCTCCCGCCCTTCTCGAAGCCCGGATCCCGCCTCCGACCCCCTGCCCTTATCCCCAACCCCTTGCCACCAACCCCTTATGATAAAATGTCATGCCTTAATCCGTGCGGCTTCCAGCGCTGCGCGCCGGGTGGCGAGACCGGGCGCCGGGAGCGGCCAGGCACCCCGGGAGGCCGGATATGACCGACATGAATCGCCAGGAAGTGCGCGCGCCGCGCGGCAATCAGCTCACCTGCAAGGGATGGCAGCAGGAGGCCGCCCTGCGCATGCTGATGAACAACCTCGATCCCGAGGTGGCCGAAGACTGGAAGAACCTCGTCATTTACGGGGGGTCGGGGCGGGCCGCGCGGAGCTGGGAGGCGTTCGACGCCATCGTGCGCTCGCTGCGGAGCCTCGAGGGGGACGAGACGCTCCTCGTGCAGTCAGGCAAGCCGGTCGGCATCTTTCGCACTCACGCGGACGCGCCGCGGGTGTTGATCGCCAACTCGAATCTCGTGCCCGCGTGGGCCGACTGGAAGCACTTTCGCGAACTGGAAGCGCGCGGGCTCATCATGTATGGCCAGATGACCGCCGGGAGCTGGATCTACATCGGCACCCAGGGCATCCTGCAGGGCACCTTCGAGACCTTCGCCGAGTGTGCGCGCCAGCACTTCGGCGGAACGCTGGCGGGGCGGCTGGTGCTCACGGCAGGGTTGGGCGGGATGGGCGGGGCGCAGCCGCTGGCCGTCACGATGAACGGCGGCGTGGCGCTCTGCATCGAGGCCGATCCCGAGCGCATCCGCAAGCGGCTGGCCACGCGGTACCTCGACTGGCAGGCGCCCGATCTGGACGCGGCGCTCGAGATGGCGCGCCGCAAGATGGCCGCGCGCGAGGCCTACAGCATCGGCCTGGAGATGAACGCCGGCGTTGCGCATCCGGCCCTCCTCGAGCGAGGCGTCCTTCCGGACGTGGTGACCGACCAGACCTCGGCCCACGACATGCTCAAGGGCTACATCCCGCACCAGATGCCGCTGGCCCAGGCCTGCGCGCTGCGGGCGTCCGACCCCGAACGCTACCAGGCGCTGGCGAGCGAGACCGTGGCGGTGCACCTGAGGGCGATGCTCGAGTTCCAGCGCCGGGGCTCGGTCGTGTTCGACTACGGCAACAACATCCGGGGCGAGGGTCGCAAGGCCGGCGTCGAGAACGCCTTCGCGTTCCCCGGGTTCGTGCCGGCCTACGTCAGGCCTCTGTTCTGCGAAGGGAAGGGGCCGTTCCGGTGGGCCGCTCTCTCGGGCGATCCGTGGGATATCGCGCGCACCGACGACCTGGTACTGAAGCTCTTCCCCCAGGACACGCACCTGGCGCGATGGATCGGGATGGCGCGCGAGCGGGTCGCCTTCCAGGGCCTGCCGGCTCGGATCTGCTGGCTGGGCCTGGGCGAGCGGGCTCGCTTCGGCCTGGCCATCAACGACGCGGTCGCGCGCGGCGACATCTCGGCGCCGATCGTCATCGGGCGCGACCACCTCGACTGCGGCTCGGTTGCCAGCCCCAACCGCGAGACCGAGGGGATGGCAGACGGTAGCGACGCGATCGCCGACTGGCCGCTCCTCAACGCGATGCTCAACGCCGTCAGCGGGGCCACCTGGGTCTCCTTGCACCACGGCGGCGGGGTCGGCATCGGCAACTCCATTCACGCCGGCCAGGTGATCGTCGCCGACGGCACGCCGGCCGCCGCCGCGCGTCTCGAACGGGTGCTCACCAACGACCCCGCGACAGGCGTGATGCGTCACGCCGACGCCGGCTACGAGAAGGCCCGCCAGGTCGCCCGCGAGCGAGGCGTCAAGCTCCCGTCCCTCGGCATCGGAGTGTGACCTGCAGGGATCCCTGCTCCCCCTCCCAACCCCTTACCCCTTACCCCTAACCCCTCCTATGGACAATCTCATCGTCAAGCACGCACGCCAGGTCGTGACCTGCGCCGGCAAGGCCCCGCTCAGGGGGCCGGCCATGCAGCAGGCCCAGGTCGTCGAAGACGGGGCCGTCGTCATCCGTAACGGCCTCGTGGAGTTCGTGGGGCCCACCCCGGAGGTCGAGCGGCAACTCGCCGGGGCCCGCTGCGCCGAGGACCCCGCACCCTTCACCACGCTAGAAACCTCGGGGCAGGTCGTGGTGCCCGGCTTCGTGGATCCGCACACCCACGCCTGCTTCACCGGCCATCGTCACGAAGAGGCCGAGTGGCGGCTGAAGGGCCGAAGCTACATGGAGATCCTCGCGCAGGGCGGGGGCATTCTGTCGACGGTCGCTCGCGTCCGCGACGCCGACGAGGGCGCGCTGGCCGACGAGACCTACCAGCGGCTGCTGCTGATGCTATCGCTCGGGACGACCACCGTCGAGGTGAAGAGCGGCTATGGGCTCGACCTGGCGACCGAGATGAAGATGCTGCGGGCGATCGCCAAGGTGTCGGGGATGGCGTCGAACCAGATGACGGTCGTGCCCACGTTCATGGGCGCCCATGCGGTGCCTCTGGAGTACAGAGCGCGCCGCGCCGAGTATGTCGAACTGGTCTGCCGCGAGATGCTCCCCCAGGTGGCCGAAGCCGGCCTGGCGCGATTCTGCGACGTCTTCTGCGAGGAGGAGGTCTTCCCGCCCGCCGAGGCCGAGCGCATCCTGGGCACGGCGGCGGCCAAGGGCCTCGGCGTCAAGATTCACGCCGACGAGATCGGTGAGTGCGGCGCGCTCGACGTCGCGATGGAACTGAGCGCCGTGAGCGCCGACCACCTGCTCGCCACGGGCGACGCCGGCATCCGCCGCCTGGCCGACTCGCCCACCTGCGGCGTGCTACTGCCGGGCACCGCCTTCTGCCTGCGCGAGGGCGGCTTCGCCCCGGGCCGGCGGATGCTCGACGCGGGTTGCGCGGTGGCGCTGGCGACCGACTGCAATCCCGGCTCCTGCTACACCGAATCGATGCCGCTGGTGATGGGTCTGGCCTGCTTCGGGATGGGGCTGACCCCCGCGGAGGCGCTGCACGCCGCCACCATCAACGCCGCCTACGCGGTGGGGCTGGCCGCCGAGGTTGGCAGTCTGGAGCCGGGCAAGTTCGGCGACCTGGTGCTCCTCGACAGTCCGGACTACCGGCACCTGGTGTATCACCTGGGCATCAACCAGGTGGGAATGGTGGTCAAGCGCGGCGAGATCGTGCATGTGAGGGAATGAGGCCGTCGATTTTCCAGCAGCCGGTTCCGCGGATTCGTCCCGTGACGGGGAGATTTCGGCGCCAGGTTCTTGCTGCTCCTGCCGCCCACAGTCTGTAGCCTACAGTCTTGATGAGAGCCGACTTCGTACATCTGCACGCGCACAGCCACTACTCGTTGCTGGACGGGTCGTGCACGGTCCCGCAATTGATCAAGGCCGCGGTCAAGCACAAGATGCCGGCCCTGGCGCTGACCGATCACGGGGCGATGTACGGCGCGGTCGAATTCTGCCAGAAGGCGTCGAAGGAGGGGCTCAAGCCGATTGTCGGCTGCGAGGTCTACATCACCGAGGGCAGCCGGCGGGAGCAGTCGCGCCACCAGGCGATGCACCACATGACGCTGCTGGCCCGCGACACGGCGGGCTACCGGAACCTCTGCCGGCTGGTTTCGGCGGGCTTCACGGAGGGCTTCTACTTCAAGCCCCGGGTCGACGACGAGTTGCTGGCGGAGTGCCACGAGGGCATCATCGCGCTCTCGGGTTGCATCTGGAGCCGGCTGGGCCAGTACCTGCTGGCGGGCCGGCGCGAGGACGCGCAGGCGGCGGCCAAGTTCTACCGCGACCTCTTCGGCGACGAGCACTTCTACCTGGAGCTGTGCGATCACAAGCTCGACCGCGAGGCGATCGTGATGCCCCAGCTCATCGAGATAGGGCAGGAGCTGGGCATCCCGCTGGTGCTGACCAACGACAGTCACTACATCGAGCGCGGCGACGCCGAGGCGCAAGACTACTACTGTTGCATCACCAACGGCCGGCAGCTCGAGGACGAGCGTCGCCCGCGGTTCGAGACGGACGAGTACTTCCTCAAGAGCGCCGAGGAGATGCAGGCGCTCTTTCCGGAGCATCCCGAGGCCTACTCCAATACGGTGAAGATCGCGCAGATGTGCAACGTCGATGTGACGAGCAAGAAGAAGCACCTGCCGAAGTTCGACCTCCCGGAAGGCAAGAGCGACACGGACTACCTGCGCGAGCTGTGCGAGCAGGCGCTGCCCGAGCGCTATCCGAACGTGACCGACGACATCCGCAAGCGGCTCGACTTCGAGCTGGGTGTCATCGACAAGATGGGGTTCTCGGCCTACTTCCTGATCGTCTGGGACTTCATCCGGCACGCCCGCTCGAAGGGCATCCCGGTGGGGCCTGGGCGCGGGTCGGCCGCCGGCGCGATCGTGGCGTACCTCTTGACCATCACCAACGTCGATCCTTTGAGGTACAACCTCGTGTTCGAGCGGTTCTTGAATCCCGAGCGCGTGTCGATGCCCGATATCGACATCGACTTCGACTTCGAACGCCGCGGCGAGGTCGTGCAATACGTCGTCGAGAAGTACGGCCGGGATAACGTCAGCAAGATCATCACCTTCAACCTGTTGAAGGCCAAGGCCGCGCTGAAGGACACCGCGCGAGTGCAGGGGCTCGACTTTGCGCTCTCCAACAGGATCTCCAAGGCGGTGCCGGACGATCTGACCATCACGATCCCCAAGGCGCTGGAGCAGAGCGCCGAGCTGCGGGCCTTCTCTTCCCAGGACGAGAAGTTGCAGAAACTCTTCGAGGTGGCCCAGAAGCTCGAGGGGCTGGCGCGCAACAGCTCGATCCACGCGGCCGGCATCGTGATCGCCCCGGAGGCGATCTGGAAGTACGCGCCGCTGGCCAAGAACAAGGACGAGATCGCGACCCAGTTCGACATGAAGAGCCTCGACGAGATCGGGCTCCTCAAGATGG
>CAZSVK010000300.1:0-7684 GCA_964610245.1 uncultured bacterium | reverse complement strand
CGCGGCCGGATTCGAGCGGCTTGAAGGAGGTGGACTCGGCAAGGAAGGCAACCTTGACGGTGCCGAGGGGGCCGTTGCGCTGCTTGCCGATGATGATCTCGCCCGTGCCCTTCTCTTCCGAGTTCTTCTCGTAGACCTGGTCGCGGTAGAGGAACATCACCAGGTCGGCGTCCTGCTCGATGGCCCCGGACTCGCGCAAGTCGGAAAGGATGGGCCGCTTGTCTTCGCGCGATTCGACCTTTCGCGAGAGCTGGGAGAGAGTGATGACCGGGCAGTCCAGCTCTCGAGCCAGGCTCTTGAGCGCTCTGGAGATGTTGGAGATCTCGACCTGGCGGCTCTCGGTGCGCGAGTGCGGGTCGGTGATGAGCTGCAGGTAGTCGATGAAGACGATGCCGATGTTCTGCTCTTTCTTGAGCCGGCGTCCCTTCGAGCGGATCTCGCGGATGCTGATGCCGGGCGTGTCGTCGATGAAGATCGGAGCGCTGGAGAGCAGGCCAGCCGCGTTGGTGAGCGGCGTCCAGTTCTCGGCGCTGAGGAAACCGCCTCGGACCTTGTTCGAGTCGATGCGCGCCTCGCTGCAGAGCATGCGGATCACGAGCTGGCGGGCCGACATCTCCAGGCTGAAGAACACGGCGGGCGTCTTGGCCTTCGACCAGATCGCCGCGTTGCGCATCATCTCGAGAGCGAGCGCCGTCTTGCCCATCGAGGGCCTTGCAGCCAACACGATGAAGTCGGATTTCTGGAAGCCGGTCGTGAGCTTGTCGAGGTCGGGGAAGCCGCTCGGAACGCCGGTGATCATCGACTTGCTCTCGTAGAGCTTCTCGATCATCCGGAAGCCCTGATCGACGACCTCCTTGATGCAGAGGTAGCTGCGCGCCTCACGGCCCTGGCCGATGCGCAACAGCTCGGCCTCGGCGAAGTCGAGCATGTGCTCGACCTCCGACTCCTCGTCGTAGGCCCGCTGGCTCAGTTCTCCCGACAGGTTGATGAGCTTGCGAAGGGCCGCCTTGCCCGAGACGATCTTGGCGTAGTAGTCGGCGTTGGCGGCGGTGGGCGTGATGGAGAAGAGTTCCATCAGGTACTGGACCCCGCCGACCTCGTCGAGCGCTCCGCCGGTCTTCAGCGCGTTCTGCAGCGTGACGATATCGATCGGCTCGTTCTTGTCGCTGAGTTCGCGGATGGCCCGGAACAGCATGCGATGGCGAGTCCGGTAGAAGTCTTCCTCGGTGAGCAACTCGAGGATCGAGATCGCCTTGTCGGGCGAGAGCAGCATCGAGGCGAGCACCGACTGCTCGGCCAGGAGGCTGTTGGGCGGAACGCGTTGGAGGTTGTCGGTCTCGGACATGGGGGCGTGAGACTTGAGGCTTGAGGCTGGGGGCTCGAGGCTTGAGGCTTGAGGCGTGAGGCCGGGGGCGGGAGAGTTCGGCCCGGAGAGCAAAGGCCCTCGGGGGAAGCGGCGTCGAGAAGGCAACAGACGACCTTCGACGATCCTCGGATGCTGCGACGGTGCGCAAACTTCCGAGGATCGCCGAAGGTGCGAAAACGCTGTGAGCGACGAGGCCTGTGAGGGTCGGAGGTCGTTGGCGGAGTTGCGTCGTTCCTCCAGCCTCCAGCCTCCAGCCTCGAGCCCCGAGGCTTAGATAGTGCCGTCGACCGAGGCGTGCTCCTCGGAGGGAGAGGCCTCCATGCCGTGCTCCTCGACGTGCTGCGGGGGCTCGTCTTCCAGATCGCCGGCGATCTCGAGGCGCAGACCGGTGCTGACGCCGGAATCGAGCTTCGCGGTGAACTGGTAGGTCCCGAGGTTCTTGATGTGCTCGGGGATGTTGAGCTTGCGCTTGTCGACGGTGAGCCCGGACAGCTCGAAGATCTTGTCCGCCACTTCCTGCGGCGTGACCGACCCGAAGAGCTTGCCTTCCTTGCCGGCCTTCTTGACGACGCGGATGTGGAGGCGGCTGAGAGTCTCGGCCAGCTCCTTGGCGGCAGCGATACGCTTCTTGCGCATCTCGGTGGCCATCTTGATCTTCTCCGCCAGGTCCTTCTTGTTGCCGTTGGTGGCCAGGATGGCCAGCTTGCGCGGCAGCAGGTAATTGCGGGCGAAGCCGTCCTTGACCTTGAGGACCTCGTTCTTACCGCCGAGGTTCTCGATGTCCTGTCTCAGAATGACTTCCATGGCTTCCTCCTGGAATGTGAACTCTTACCGGGTTGATTCTCAGAAATCGATGTCGTCGTCCCAGTTCCCGCCGGAATCAGACGGCGTGTCCTGCCGCGGCTCCAACCTGCGGAAATCGAACCACGAATCGAAGATGGCGCAGACCGCCAGCTCCTTGAGGTTGAGGACGACGAAGGAATAGGCGAGGGCCGACAGCAGGGGATCCAGCCGGAACTTGTCGACCCAGTAGACGGTGATCGCGAAGGCCAGCACCATGTACGGGATCAACGTCATCAACAGCAGGCTGTTGGAGACGAATTCGCCCGTTGCATGTCCGGTGAACCGGAAGGCCGAGAACGCGGCAAAGCAGGCCAGCGGACCCCACGCCCAGGTCCAGGGCACCTTCCAGGTGCTGAAGCCCTCGAACGCCGGCAAGACGATGCCCCACCGGCCCAGCGCCCAGCGCGCCAGCATGAAGAACGTGCCGAAATAGGCGAAAGAGAACACGAAGAACAGCCCCACCGGAAACCGGTTGACATTCTTCAACAGTTGCCTGTTCTCTTCGTTCTTCTTGAGCCACTCGGAGTACTCCGATGAGGTCTGGGCCTTGGTTGCCGCGGCGGACAGGTGCTCGCCGGTGAGCCAGACGTAGAGATCGTCGAGCGCCTTGCCCCGCTCGGTGGCGGGCGGCCGGCTCAGGTCGTCCACGATCCGTTCAGGGTTGTAGAGGACTTCGATGAAAACGTCCGTGGTGGGCGCGCGGCCTGTCCAGCGCGCGTAGAAGTTGTATCCGTAGAATAGAACTGCCAGGAAGAAGGTCAGGCTGACGGCCCCGACGGCCAGGATGCGGCCCGCGTTGACCGGCCTGCGCCCCATCCTTCCCACGACCAGCGCCGACAGCGCAAACACCAGAAAGTAGATCTGCTCGGGAAACGAGGCGACCGCCACGAGCAGGCCCAGGCCCAGGACCAGACACGACATCCCGGTGGCGGTGCCGTGCCGCAGGAAGATCGCGACCAGCGGAATCGGCACCAGGGGGGCGACGATGAGGTTCAGGACCGGCACCAGCGCCAGGGCGAACATCCCCAGGAAGGTCACGAAGAAAGCCGTGATCTCCACGCGCTGCGCCTGCGTACGAGACTGCATCATCGCGCCTGCCGGCTCTTACCGGCCTTGTCGGTCTAGCGCGAGGTGCAGTAGGGCAGCAACGCCATCTCGCGGGCCCGTTTGACCGCGATGGCGATGATGCGCTGGTGTCCCGCGCAGGCACCCGAACTCCGGAGAGCAACGATCTTGTTCTTCTCGTTGACGAACTTCCGGAGCGTCGTCAGATCCTTGTAGTCCATGTCCTTGACGCCCATCGTGCAGAAGCTACAAACCTTGCGCTTGATCTGCTTCCTGACCTTGGGCTCCTTCTTGCCGCGGCCCTTACTGCTCTTGTCGTTGCGGCCCTTTGCCTTGGGCTTTGCCATTGGGATTCCTCCAGATGAAATGACCGGATTTGTAAAGTCGATCTTCCGCGCTCAGAACGGGATGTCGTCGTCGGACGGCAGTTCGGCAGACATCAGCATGTCGTCGGGCCCATCGGGCCCCGCGTCACCCGCGGGAGCTGACGGCCGTGGGCGGCCCGCGCCGGCGCCGGGCCCGCCGCCCGTTCCGCCGCCGGGTCCCCCGAGGAACTGCACGTTGTCGGCAACCACCTCGACGGCCGAGCGCTTCTGGCCGTCCTCGGTCTGCCACGAACGGGAGTTCAACCGTCCCTCCACGAAGCACGCGCGGCCCTTGGAGAGGTAGTTGGCGCAGTTCTCGCCCTGCTTGCTCCAGACGTTGACCCTGATATAGGTCGTCTCTTTCTGGAGCGTGCCGTCCTTGCCCTTGAACTGGCGGTTCATGGCCAGATCGAAGTGACAAACGGCGGTGCCTCCGGAGGTGTAGCGAAGCTCCGGATCCCGGGTCAGGTTCCCGATCAGTAGGACCTTGTTGAGGTTTGCCATGACGCTCCCGTCAGGCGAATTCAGACGATCTTGCGAGTCGTCATGAACCGCAGCACTTCTTCCTGGAGCTTCAGGAACTCACGGAACTTGTTGGCCGCGTCCCGTTCGCCCTCGAACTCCAGCAGGATGTAATAGCCCTCGTTCTGCTTCTTGATTTCGTAGGCCAGCTTCTTGCGGCCCCACTCCGTGATCTTGCTGACCTTGGCGCCGGTCTTGGTCAGAGTGGCTTCCGACTTCTCGAGGAGCTTGGTGACATCCTTCTTCTCGAAGTTCGGGTTTGCGATCAGCAGCGTCTCGTACGTCGTCATCCCAGTGTCCTCCTAGTCTCTTGCCCTCCGACCAGCGTTCCCGACAGTTTCGAGAAACGACAAAAGAACAGCATTCGCCTGCCGGTTCGCGACTTCGCCTGCTTCCGCGGCGGGCCCGCTTGCGGTTCGGAGCGGTCGTCCGTCATGCCTTCGAGGGCGACCGAGAGAAGCGTCATTATATCATCGCTGCACGGCTGGAACAACGACTTTTTGTGGCGGAGAGCCGCCAGGACGCGGCTCGCGCGCGCGACCTCTCACAAAATCGGACCCGGATGCCGAAGGAGTTCGATAGTGAGCGTCGGGCGTGAGGCTCACTGCGCGCGCCCACCTCCCGGAGGAGGCCTTCCATGAATCGAGTTGCAGCCTGGCGTGTATCTACCCCCGCGGTTCGCTATGACTACGCTCCCAGGAGCTGGGACAACCATCCCCGCTTCCTCTCCGGAGACCTCTGCCGCAAGGAAACCATCGTTCCTCTGGCCCGCAAGCTCGTCAAGCTCGCCGCCGTCACGGTCTTCGGCGTCGCGGCGGCCTACGCCACCTTCAACTTCCGCGTCGACTACCTGGGCGACGGGACGTTGCGGCTCGAGGACCGAGGCGGCTGGCTCCGTTTCGGCGGCGCCGCGGTCGCCTCGCCCTCGCTCTCCACGGTCGGCTGGGTCGCCAGGCCCCCGTCCGTAGAGGCCCGCGGCACTTCGGCCGCTCCCGCTCCCGGTTCCCGCCCGGGGCCCGTCGATGCCGCGCCAGCCAACAGCGGCCAATCCCACGAGGCCCGTGCCTGCGCCGGCAACCGCCAGGCTCTCGCCTCTGCCGTCGCCGCCTACAACAAGAAGTTCTCCTCCACGAAGCTGCGCAATCTGCAGAATGCTGCGCTCCTGGCCGGCGAGTTCGGGGGCGCCCTTCCTGCCTGCCCCGCTCACGGCGAGTACTCGCTCTCGCTGAAGGGCGCCGAGGCGATCGTGAAGTGCTCGGCCCACTAGGAGGGGTTAGGGGTTAGGGGTTGGGGAGGCCGGGCACGGCACCCTCGTCTGGTAGGTGTCGGCTTTCAGGTGTCGGGTGTCAGGGAGTGAGTCGGCGCAGCACCCTCGGGCAATCTCGCTGACCAGGCCGTCTGCCGGCCGTCAGCGCTCCCCGCGCGGGGGCTGTCAGCCCGTGCCTAACCCCTAACCCCTAACCCCTACCCTCTGCAACCTGCCTTACCGTCCCAGCGCTCGGCGGGCCGCCCAGTCGATCGTCTGCAGGAGCGAGGGCTCGTCGAGCGGGCGCTTCAGGCACATCGTCGCCCCGGAAGCCGACAGCGCGGTGGCCCAGTCGTCATCGCCCAGATCCAGGATGGGGAACAGCGAGACCCGTCTGCGCACCGCCAGAGCGGCGCCGCGGAGCTGGTCGATCTGCTTCGTCAGGGAGTCGAGCGGCTGCCGCAGGTTCAACAGGACGATGTCCACCGGATGGCGAGCGAACACCAGCAGCATCTGCTCGAGCCTGGGACAGTCGAGTACGTGATATCCGTGGATCAGCAGCGGGACGCCGATCGGTCCCGTGGCCGGGTCCTCGCGCCCGACGATCATCACCGGGTGCGGATAGGCATTTGCGGTCTCGGGCTGGCGCAGGCTGATCTCGCTCGAGCCGTTCTCCTTCTCGCGGGCCTGAGCGATGCGGTCTCGCAGGGCCCGGGAGGTGTCGAGCGTGGCCGGGTCCCGGGCCTGTTCGAGCTGGGCGATACAGGTCTGCAGGCTGGGCAGGAACGCCTCGCGCCGCAGCGGCTTGGTCATGTAGAAGTAGGCGCCGGCCTTGAGCGCGGCCATCGCGGTCTGGCGGTCGGAGTTCCCGGTGATCACGAAGATCATGATCTGTCGCCCCAGCTCGGGCTCGACCGCCCGGATGTCGCGCATCACCTCCAGGCCGTCCTTCACCGGCATCAGCATGTCCAGGAGCACGATCTCGATCTGGGAACTCCGGAGGATGCCTACCACCGAGGTCGGATCGGCCGTCGTGAGCGCCTGGTAGCCGCACTCTTCGAGCACGTCCTTGGCCATCTCGAGTGCCAGTTCGCTGTCGTCGACGACCAGTATCGGGAGGTTGTAAGACATCGTTCGCCTCGTGCTTCCACCGGTTCCGCCCCCGAACAATATAGCGCCATCGGCTCCCGCGTGGCGGTCGAGCCCGACCCCTGACTACCGACCCCTCACCCCTGCCGTTCAGAACGGCAGCCGGACGCTGACGAAGTGCTCCTTCAGGATTGTGCCGTTGAAGTAGCTGTAGTCGAGCTTGAAGTCCTTGAAGAACTGGATTCCGAAGCCCAGCGTCAGGACGCCGCCGTCGGAGCCGATTCTCAGGGCGAAGTCGTTGTCAAGGAACTGGCGCTCCACGCCGATCCTCAGCCGCTGGTCGATGGCGCGCGCGGCGTTCCAGACGTTCATCACGTCCAGCGCGAAGATGGTCTCGCGCTTCTCGCCCATCGTGTAGGCGGCGCCCAGGTTCTGCACGAAGCTGTTGGAACGGCTGTTGAGCGTGCTGCCGTTCTTGGCGCTGATGACGCTCCCCAGCACCGTGCCCACGTTCAGACGCGGATTGGCCTTGTAGAAGAGGCTGAAGTCGAGGTCGAACGTGTTCACTCGCCCCTTCACCTTGAGCGAAGGGATCTCGCGCTTCAGATCGACGAAGCGAACCGCCATGCCACCGTACAGTTCGGGCCGGCGCGTCAGCCGCTCGGCGATCGGGAACCGGGTCGAGAAGGCCGCGACGCCCGTGAAGATGGTGTCGTCGGTTGGCGGCACCATGCCGCGCTGCTGGTTCAGGGCCAGCGAACGCTCTTCCCTCAACAGACCCAGGCCCCAGCTGTAGTTGGCCACCTGCTCGGGCTTCGTCTTCAGCTCGTAGTCGGCCTCGAGGTAGTCCTCGAGCGTCAGCTTGTCCTTGCCCGTGCTCTGGAAGATCTTCCCGGCATAGACGAAGTGATCGGTCTTGTAGTCGTCCCGGTGGGCTGCGTTGCCTCCCACCTGGACCATGCTCTTGTCGAGCTGACTCAGACCGGCCGGGTTGCTGAACACCGCGTTCTCGTCGTCCGAAATCGCGATGAAAGCGCTGCCCATGCCTCGCGGCCGGGCGCCCAGCGCGGACGCCTCCGGCGAGGCGCTGGCGGCCAGGAGCAGGATTGCGAGCAGGGCTGCCATCCCTCGCAGAGGCCGGCTGGCTGAATTCTGGACACACGCCGAAACCCAATTGGCCGGTGTCAA
>CAZSVK010000299.1:0-7707 GCA_964610245.1 uncultured bacterium | reverse complement strand
GGCGGGGGGCCCGGGGTTGGAAAACCCCGGCTTCAAGATTGGGCTGGCCCCTGGCGAGCTTCAGACTCTCGTTCGCTCACGGAACTCCGCCGCTGCGGGCCGGCCCCCGGGTCAGCGCCCGGAGGCCGGCGTCGGTTGTCGGATTGAGACGCGCCCTTGGGCCGGTCCCCCGGGTCAGGGCAACGGCACGAGCAGCACTCGGTTGTTCTGCTCGTCGACCGTCCAGAAGCCGGTCTTGCCCTGCGGAGCCGGGGCGAAGATCCCCACCGGTTCGCTCAGGCTGTAGCCGTCAGGCGAGCCTCCCACCTGGCTTGTGATGGTGGTGTTCCCGGTCCTCGAGGTCGCCCGCCGGTTGATCTGGGACTGGTCGAACAGCTCCTGGCCGAACAGCTCCGAGGCGGCGGCGCCGGTCGTCACGAGAGAACCGAAGCCGCTGAAGAGCAGAACTCGGTTGTTGCCCGAATCGGCCACATACAGCTTGTCGCCCGCCACCCAGACACCTCGGGGCATCGCCAGGGAGGTGCTGGCGGAAGGAATCGGGGAGGTCGCCGTGATGAAGCTCGGCTGACCCACGACCGTGTCGGCCGCCTGGTCGGTCGTGGTGGTCGAGCAACGCGTCGAGAAGTTGCTGTAGACCAGGACGCGGTGGTTCATCGTGTCCGCGACGACCAGCTTGTTCTTCCAGAAGGTCAGACCGGTCGGCCAGTAGAGAGTGCGTGAGGTCGGCGGAGCGCCGCCCTGCGAGTCCTGGTTGGGATACCCGTTGGCCGTGCTCGTGATGCCCGACTGGCCGAAGACGCCCGTCGCGACGGCATTTCTCGCAGCGATCGGTGAGTTGAGCCCCGACAGGTTGCTGTACACCACCACGCGGTTGTTGAGTGTGTCGCTGACCGCGAGATAGTTGCCGGTCACCGCCACGGCGGACGGCGCCGAGAACCCGTTGGAAACCGTGTTCCCCGTGCCGGCGCCGCGATTCGGGTCGACGTCGGCGGCGTCGAACTGGCCGACCTGCCGGTCGGCGAAGTCGCCGCTGACGGCCGTGGTGTAGTTGTCGAAGATCAGCACCCGGTTGTTGTCCGCATCGGCGACGAGCAGCTTCGTCCCGGTCACCGCCAGGCCTCGGGGGCTGGACATCCGGTCGAGGGCCGCCCCGCTCAGACCCTGGTTGGCCTGACCGCCGTTGAAGTCGGCCTGACCCAGGACCACCGTCGGAGTCAGATCGTTGGCCGTGTTGTAGATCAGCACGCGGTTGTTGCCGGTGTCGGAGATCAGCAGTCGGCTGCCGTCGACCAGGAAGCACTCCGGCGTGTCCAGGGTCGAGACGGTGGTGCCGGCGTTCCTGGCCTCGAAGTTCGCCTGCCCGAGCACGCGGGTGGCCCTGTCGCGTACGTACCAGTAGTCGCTCGAGGTCACCGAGGTGGACTGGGCGCTGTTGACGTCGGAGGCGGTCATCACGGCCGTCACCTTGATCGAGCGGAACTTCTGCGCGTTCTGCAGGGCCGTGACCACGAAGGTCACGAGCTTCATCGGCTCGGTCGTCGCCAGCCGGAGCGTGCTCGACGGCAGCGTTATCGCGTACTGCCCGGTCACATCCACGGCCCCGCTGGTCAGCTTGAGCTGGAAGTTGCTCAGCTCGGCCGTCGCCAGGTCGCTGTTCCGGGCCGAGACGGTCACGACGACCGAGGTCGACGACGTGGTCGACTGGCCGGAGGCGAGCGACGTCTTGTCGATGGCGCCGTGGGCCTGGAGGCTCACGCCGAACTCCGAGGCCAGGTTGGCCGGCCGGGCCACGGTCAGCGTGCCCGCATTGGTCGCCGAGGTCGAAACGTCGGCGTTTGGCGCGGCCGCGGACGTGGCCGGCACCGCGCCGCCCAGCGAGATCGGCCCGAAGGCCGAGACGGTCGTGGTGGGCGTGACGTTGAAGGAGTAGGTCACCGTCGAATTGGCCGCGATCGTACCGGTAGCCGGCTGCACGCGCGACCAGACGACTCCGGTCACCGGGGTGCCATCCGCGGTGAAGGTCGGCGTGGGCCCCGAGGGCAACCGCAGCAGCGCGTCCTCTCCGCCGGTGTTGCGAACCTGCATGTCGATGCGGGTCGTCATCCCGGCCGAGAGCACCGCCTTCACCGGGGTGAGCTTGTCGATCACAAGTCGCGGCCGGGCGGCGTCGACCCTGAAGTCGAGCAACTTCCCGTCCTCGATCCCGGTGGCGATGCCGGTCGCCGGATCGGAGCCGGTCAGCAACAGGTACATGTCGGTCCGGGTCGTGACCTGCGTGGTCTTCGAGAGCAGGTCGACCAGATAGGTGACGGTGACGGCGTGAGTCCCCGTGAGCGGCACCGTGAAGGGCAAGGCGGGCGACCCCGACTTCACCTGGTAACTGCTGCTGAGATTCGGCGTCGCGCTTTGGTACTTGAAGAAGGTTAACGTCACGCCGTTCACCTGGGCCGGGGCGCTGAAGGTCTGGTTGGTATAGACCACCGTCAGCGGGACATTGCGCTCGCCCGCGGTGATGGTGGTCGGGAACGTTCCCTTGGCCGAGAGCCGCGGCGCCCCCACGACCTGGAAGGCCACCTGCGTGGTGAGCGTGATGTTGCCGGACGAATCGGCCAGCGGCCTGTTCAGGTCACGGAAGACGGCCGTCAGGTTGAAGGCCGCGCTGCCCGTGGAAATGCCGGAGGTCGCCGTCAGCGTGAACTGGATGGAGCGCGTGTCGCCGGCCGCCAGATCGGCAACGCTGGCCGGGGGAACCATCCTGACACCGGTGACGCCGGTGACGCTCGCCGTGTAGGTGGTCAGCCTCGCCGTGGCAGTTCCGGCCGCGTTCGAGACCGAGAACTGCACGGTACCGCTGGTCCCCTTCTCGAGGAAGGCCCCGTCGGCGGTCCCGGTTCGGCCGGCGAGCGCGGGCAGACTTCGGCTGAGGCTCGGCGGATCCTGCACGCTGACCGTGGCGTCGCGGGTGACGAGCGTGGCTGGCACCGTGCCGGCGTCGGTGGAGCGTCTCCAGCGCAAGCCGGCCCTCAGCAGATGGCTGCCCAGGTCGGCGTTCGCCGGTACGGTCGACAGGAAGACGAACTTGGTCGTCCCGCCGTTCGGGGCGACGCTGGTCGGGTTCCCTCCGGCCGGGCTGAAGGTCATCGGGACCGTGGGGAAGTCCGCGTCGGAGACCGTGAACGACACGACGGTCGCGGTCGTCGGCAGCGTGTTCACAACCGGCACGGTGACGCGGATCGTCTGGCCGCGAGAGACGGTCGTCGAGTACAGTTCGAGCGAGTCGAGCGCCACCGTGGTGGCGGGGACCGTCAGGGTCAGATAGCTCGCGAACGTCCGCTGCACGACGAAACCAGCGCCGTCAAACTTGCCGGCGATCCGGAAGTTGGCCGCGTAGATGCCGGCCGAGCCGCCCGCGGTGATCGTGAAGGTGAACTGGGCCGAGTTCGAGGCGGCGATCGTGAGCGGGTTGGCCTGGCTGCCCACGGCGGTGAAACCGCTGCCTGTGAGGCTGACCGTGACGCTGGTGGAGGCCACCGTGTTCGGGTTGCTCACCGTCACAATCGCGGTCAGCGTGCGGGCCGTCTCGGTCGTCGCGCTGGCCGGGCTGATGCCGCTCACCGCGGGGTTCTGGACGATCGCGAGCGAGGCGATCAACGGCTGAGAGACGGCGAAGCGGAACGCCGTGTCGGCCGTGAGAGCGTCCAAGGCCAGACTGACCTGACGCGTGCCCGCGGCCGCCGTGCCGCCGATCGTGAGATCGAACGGGAGCTGGGCCGTGCTACCGGTGACCACCCCGCTCGGGGCCGCCCCGAACAGCACGCCCGTCACGCCCGTGCCCGTGAAGGTCAGCGCCGGATTAATAAAGCTGACGTTACCGGGGCCGTTGTTGGTGACCGGATAGCTCATGCGAACGGTGGTCCCGGTGAGCGCCGTCGCGGGGGCCACCGAGCCGAAGGCGAGAGAGGGACGGTTCTGAACGACCACCTGCTTCGAGGTTGCGCTGTTGCCCGCCAGGGGCAGGGCCAGTCCGCTGGTCACGTCGATCGCCGAGAAGGTGGCGGTGGTGAAGTTGTAGGTGTTCGCGGAGGTGGCTGTGATCGTCACCGGGAAGGTGCCGATCCCGCCGGCGGCGAGCTCGGTCGAACCCGAGAAGGTGCCGCCCGTCAGCCCAGCCGTGAGGCCCACCGCGAGCTGCGTCACCCGGCCCGGGAGCGCTCCGCCGTTGCTCACGGTGGCGGTCACGGTGAACGACTGGCCGGTCGACACCCGGCTGCGAGGAACGGCGAGGGCAGTCAGGCTGAGCGACGCCTTGGCGAGGATCGTGAGGTTGGCCTGGGGCAAGGTCACGGCGGCGGAATTGCTGCCCTGCACGGTGCCGGAGACGACGACCGTGCCGGCGGCGGCCGCGGTGGAGATCGTCACCGGGACGTCGAAGGTGACCCGGGCGCTGGGCGCCAGCGAAGCGGAGGCTGGCGCGGGCTGACCGAGCGAGAAGTCGCCGCTGGCCAGTACGCCGCTCCTGCGGAAGACGAGCTGGGGCACCACGCCCAGGGCCGTTGCCGTGGTGCTGGAGTTGCGGACCGTGACGAGCGCATGGAGGCTGCCGCCCGCGCCGGCCTGGGTCGCCGTCAAGCTCAGCGCCTCGGCGACCAGAGTGGCGGAGGGCATCGGCAACACGGTGTAGGTGCGGGCGGGGGCCTGCACCGAGGAGGCGTTGCTGCCCGCGGCGGCGGCGGTGACGGTGATCGGCCCCACGGGCGCCGCGAGCCCCACGTTCACCGGGATCGTGAAGGTGATCGCCCCGGCAACCGGAAGGGACCCGGAGGCCGGCGACGGCGTGCCGGCGGCGACGGCCGCGCTGGTCGGAGAGAAGACGATGGCTGGAGCGACCCCCGTGGCGGTGAGGGTGCCGGTGTTGTTCACGACGAGCACGGCGTCGAAACCCGCGCCGGGCAGACCGCTCGCGGTGCTGAGCGTGAAGCTGCCCACCGAGAGTGTCGTGGTGGTGACGGGCGCCTCGAGCAGCAGCGTGGCCGGCGAGGCGTTGACGATGCGCCCGCCGCCCGCGACCGAAGCGCCGACGCTGAGAGTGCCGGCCGCGGCCGTCGGCTGGGCGGTCACCGTCGCGACGAACGTCTGGGACGAGCCGGCCGGGATGTCCGCGAACTGCGGCTGGAAACCGCCTCCGCTGAAGTCGGAAGAGGCGTCGGAGGCGCTGCGCGTGAAGCTCAGGGTCGGCGTCACCGACGTCACCGTCGTGCTGCCGGGGTTGCTCACCACCAGCGTGGCGGTGAACGTATTCCCCGAGGTGACCGTGCCGGGGGCGACGACGAAGCTCAGGACGCTCAAGTCGTGGGTGGCGCCGGCGACGACGTTGAGCGAGATGCTGGCCGTGCCGGTCTGCCGGCCGTCGCTGACGGTGAGGGAGATCGAGTGGAGGCCTTCGGCTTGGGGCACGAAACTGACGACGGCCGAGGTGGACCCCGTGACGGCGACCGGGGTGCCCTCGCGCGTGACGGTCCAGGCGTAGACGAGCGTGACGTGGGTGCGGATCGTCGTGCTCGCGGCGCCGCTGATCCGGATCTGGCTACCGACCGTGAGGTCGAAGGTCAGCGGGACCACCGCCGCCGTCGGGGCGACGTTGGCCAGCAGGTCCTGGGTGAGCGCGAGGACCCGGGGGTCGGTCGCGCTGGGCCCGGCGACGTTGCGGCCCGACGTGAGGAAGGTGTTGAGCGCGCCTGACAACGTCGACGTGATAAACGTTTGCGTATAGGTCACCACGCTGGTGCCAGTGCGGCTCGTGAGGTCCAGGTTCTGGCCTGCGTCCGCAGTGTCGTTCAGAAGACCGTCGAACGCAAAGTCGGCGCCCAGGCTATCCAGCAGCTCGGCGAACTCGACGTTGCTGCTGCCCGCGAGCTGGGCCCAGCCCGCCAGGACCACGCCGTACTGCACCTGGTCGTCGGTATGCGTGACCGAGCCCGAGGGCGTCACCCCGGCATCCAGCGGATCGGTGTAGAGCAACTGCTCGCCGGCGACCCCGGGCAGCACCGCCGCCGCGGCGGCCTGGTAGGCCCTTCCGATGAGGTCGGTGGCGGGCGTCGTGGCGTCGGCCGAGAGCTGGCGGAGCGCATAGCGCGTCGCCAGTTCGGTCACGGGCGTGATGAAGATCCGCGGGGAGGTGGTCGCGGAGAGGCCGGGCAGGATGGCGCGGATGGGCATCGTGGCGGGAATCGTGCTCAGCCCGCTGTCCTGGCTCGCAGTCTTGGATTCGTCGAGGAAGCTCCCGCTGACCTCGAGCAGCACGGGGCCTGTCCAGCTGCGATCGGTGATCGTCAGCGTGAACGTGCCGCTGGTGTTCGTCTCGCCGCTACCGAGCGCTGTACCCTTCTGTCCGCGCGTGGTACCGGTCGTGAGCAGCTTGAATGCGTTGACCGTCCCGTTCTGGAACGGACCGGCCGTCGCCTTCCCTGGCACGGTCTTGGCGGCGCCCGAGCCGCCGTCGTCGCCGGAGTCTCCCCCGAGGCCGCAACCCGTGGCGCCCGCGAGCACCAGCACCAGCAGCAATGCGATGGGCGCATACCCGTTCTTGCGTCGACTCATAATCGGCCAGTCCTCCCGGTTCGTGCTGATCGTTGGCGTTCTGCGGCGGGGCGCCCGCACGACGAGACGGAGACCCTCTCGCCGGGCCCCGGACACCCTGACTGGAACTCTAACAAAGCCATGCAAGACCGGCAACACAACCCGCATTGGCGCGGGCCGGTCAGAAAGCTCTCTTTGCCGCTCCAGGAGCGGATTGAGCCCGGATATCGAATTGTGGAGATACGGCCTGTCGCCATACAGCAAGCCGGTTCGCGGCCAGGCTTTTGATAGATGCGGAGGCGAATCGCGCACACACCGCGAAGAGTTCTATCGCAGCCGGCGGCACGGACCCGGCTCAGGGCACGAACTTGCCCAGCACCACCGGCCGCGACGCGCCGGTGGCCGAGGGCACGTTGCCCGGAATGCCGCAGACCGACTCGTTGCCCAGCAGCGCGAAGGAGAGCGCCTCCTTGGCCTTCGACGGCACCCCGCGCTGCTCGATACCCACCACCGGAATCCCGTCCAGCCGCTGCGCCAGCAGCCCCATCAGGAACGTGTTCTGGCTGCCCCCGCCGCACACGATCACCTCGTCGGGCCGCCAGTGCGGCACCACGTACCGGCGATAGTTCTCGGCGATCGACTCGGCCGTGAAGGCCGTGACCGTCGCGATCAGGTCGTTCCCCTTCACCCGGCCGAAAAGCGCCAGGGTCGACAGCGTCTGGTGAAACGCCCGGCCGAAGTTCTCCCGGCCCGCCGTCTTCGGGGGCGGCGCCAGTACGAAAGGATCTTCCATCAGACGCTCGACCAGGGCCCGGTCTGCCTGACCCGCCGCGGCCATCCGGCCCTCGGGGTCGAAGAGGTGCTCGCCCATCGTCGTGTCGTGCACCACCGCGTCGATGAGCATGTTGCCCGGTCCGGTGTCGAACGCGAGCAACTCCTTGCCGCTGCTTCCGGGCGGCAGCAGCGTCACGTTCGCGATGCCTCCGATGTTCTGCAGGGCCACCGCCCCGTCGTGTTTCTGGAACAGGATGCGATCGGCATAAGGCACCAACGGCGCCCCGAGGCCGCCCGCCGCCACATCCCGCACCCTCAGGTCGGCCACGACCGGCACTCCCAGCCGCTCCGCGATGA